>CAKMOY010000038.1 GCA_927911235.1 uncultured Moraxella sp. | reverse complement strand
CTGTTGATTGGTTTGTTGTTTGTTCAGCTTTTGGTTTGGCAGGCTTGCTTTCACCAGCTTTGCTGTCAGTTGCTTTGTCCGTTGTTGCGTCTGCGGTTTCAATGACCATTAACGCATCGTCTTGCTGAACTTTGTCGCCCAATTTTACCAAAATTTCGCTTACCACGCCTGCGTATGGGCTTGGCATTTCAACAGACGCTTTGTCCGATTCCAATAAAAAAATGATGTCATCAACGGCAATGGTGTCGCCGACTTTTACCATAATTTCGCTGACTTCGGCACTGTCCACGCCCAAATCTGGCACTGTAATTTGCATAAGATTATCCTTTTAAATTTTTTTTGGATTGTTGCAATTGATATCACTGTTTTTAACAATCTGTTGAACAATTGCAACTTACCTTTATATTGTGAAAATTATTTGTCATCCAAAATCGGTGCGTCTGCCTTGTCTTCGGTTGAGATGGTTTCGTCATCTTCTTCCACAAACTCTGGCACAGGGTTTGGATTGGTCGCTTGTGGTGCAGGTGCATCAGGCGATGAGTCCATTTGGTGCTGTGGATACCATGCAGGGCTTGCGTCTGGGTCAATGTTTAGGCTGTTAATCGCATCTTTGACCAAGCGAACATCCACTTCGCCTTCATCGGCAAGGCGTTTGAGCGTGGCGACAACGATATGTGCAGCATCGACTTTAAAGAAACTACGCAATTGTTCACGGCTGTCCGAGCGTCCAAAACCGTCTGTACCCAGCGTGGTGTAAGGGCGGTTGTCAGGTAGCCATGCACGGATTTGTTCTGAATAATTACGCATATAATCGGTGGCAGCCACGATAATACCTTCATGGTTGGCAAGTTGTTCTGTTACCCAAGGTACTTGTGGTTCGTCCAGTGGGTGTAGGCGGTTGTATTCATCGCACGCCATCGCTTCACGGGTCAATTCGTTAAAGCTGGTCACGCTCCATACGTTGGCTTTGATGTTAAATTCTTCTGCCAAAATAGTAGTGGCTTTTTCCACTTCACGCAAAATCACGCCAGAACCGAGCAATTGCACTTGTTTTGAGCCATTGTCTTTTAACAAATACATACCTTTTTTGATACCTGTTTCTACGCCTTTTGGCATGGCAGGTTGGTTATAATTTTCATTCATCAAGGTAATGTAATAGTAAACACGCTCGCCATCGCCGTACATACGTTTTAAGCCGTCATGCACGATAACCGCCAATTCATAGCCATAGCAAGGGTCATAGCTGACACAGTTTGGCACGCTGTTAAACAAAATTAACTGATGACCGTCTTGGTGTTGCAAGCCTTCGCCATTTAAGGTAGTACGCCCTGCGGTCGCCCCCAATAAAAAGCCTTGTGCTTGACAATCGCCTGCCGCCCATGCCAAGTCGCCAATACGTTGAAAACCAAACATCGAATAATAAATATAAAAAGGAATCATCGGCAACGCATTGACTGAATAACTGGTTGCCAACGCAATCCACGCACTCATTGCCCCTGCTTCATTAATGCCTTCTTCAAGCATATGTCCGTCGATTTTTTCTTTATAACCCATCAACGCATCATTGTCTTCTGGGATATATTTTTGACCTGCAGCAGAATAAATACCCAACTGACGGAACAAACCTTCCAAACCAAAAGTACGGGCTTCATCAGGCACAATCGGCACAACACGCTCTTGCAACGCTTTGTTTTTTAACAAGGTAGACAAAATACGCACAAATACCATGGTCGTAGATTGCTCTTTACCGCCACTGCCTTCTAATACTTTGTCAAACACGCTCAAATCAGGAATTTCAAGCGGAATATGACCGCTACGGCGATTTGGCAAATGTCCGCCCAACGCTTCACGGCGACCTTTTAAGTATTTGTATTCCATAGAATTTTCATCTGGACGATAAAACGGCAACTCTTCAAGTTGAGCATCCGTAAATGGCAAATCAAAACGGTCTCTAAAATATTTTAACCCTCGTAAATCCAATTTTTTGATTTGGTGGGTTTTATTGACGGCTTGGGCTTGCTCTGACAAACCGTAACCTTTGACTGTTTTTACCAAAATTACAGTTGGCTGACCTTTGGTTTTCATCGCTTCACTAAAGGCAGCATAGACTTTGATTGGGTCATGACCGCCACGGTCAAGGTGTTGAATTTCATCGTCCGTCCAGTCTTTGACCATTTCGGCAAGTTCTGGATATTTGCCAAAAAAATGCTCACGCACATATTTGCCATCACGTGCTTTATAAATTTGATATTCGCCATCAACCGCTTCTTCCATGCGTTGTTTTAACGCACCTGAATGGTCTTTGTCAAGCAAAGCATCCCATTTTCCGCCCCAAATGACTTTAATCACTCGCCAGCCAGCCCCACGAAATACGGACTCAAGCTCTTGGATAATTTTACCATTACCACGCACAGGACCGTCAAGGCGTTGTAAATTACAGTTAATGACCCAAATTAAGTTTTCTAAATTTTCACGACCTGCCAACGAAATCGCCCCCAAGCTCTCAGGCTCGTCCGTTTCGCCATCGCCCAAAAACGCCCAAATTTTACGACCTTCTTTTGGTAACAAGCCACGATTTTCCATATAATTTTGCACATGGGCTTGATAAATTGACATCAAAGGCCCAAGCCCCATTGACACGGTTGGAAATTGCCAATAATCAGGCATCAAATAAGGGTGCGGATAGCTTGATAGACCTTTACCGCCAACTTCTCGGCGAAAGTTTACTAACTGCTCTTCGCTTAAACGCCCTTCCAAAAACGAGCGAGCATACATCCCTGGTGAGCCATGACCTTGATAATAAATCATATCGCCACCAAAATGCTCGCTTGCCGCACGCCAAAAATGGTTAAACCCTGTTTCATACAAGGTAGCACTGGACGCAAAAGTCGCCAAATGTCCACCCAAATCATCGCCAGACTTGTTGGCACGCATGACCATCGCAATGGCGTTATAACGGATTAACGCACGGATTTTTCGCTCTAAGGTCAAATCACCTGGGTAAGACGGTTGGTCTTCCACAGGAATGGTATTGATATAAGCGGTATCTAGACGGTTAAATAACACGCCTTCTTGCACCGCTTTATTATAAAGGGCTTTTAACAAAAAAGTCGCTCGCTCTTTGTCGGTATTTTTGATGACCGATTCAAAGGCATCAAGCCATTCTTGGGTTTCTTGGTTGTCAGGGTCATTATAATATTGCATGGGCAATTTCCTTAGGTTATGTGAAAAAGTAAAATTCTTATCAAAAAAATCTCTACTAATTTTACCGTAAACTTAGGAAGTTTACCATTTTTGTATTTTCTATTGGTTTTGTTTTGCATTTTCTAAATAAATAGTCAATAGTTTTTCTAATACTATAGACAAATGTAAAATATCATGATATGTTCAAAGAATTATTTTTATTAGGACTTACGCAAAACCAATTAGGACTTACGCAAACACAATTGAAGTCGCCTTCGGTTGTGTTTGCGTAAGTTCTAATTATTTATCTAAATATATAATAAAGGAGTTTTTATGAGAAGTTTTATGATTATTTTGCTTAGTATTAGTTTGCTCACAGCCTGTACGCAAAGCAACTCTAACCATCCATCCCCACCGCAGACAAAACCAAATCCACCAACAATGGACTTACCAAACAATGATAAGGAGAAAGACAAAGTGGATAATCAAGACCATCTTGACCGAACCAATACATTGTTAGGCACAGATAGCAATAATAATGGCATTCGTGATGATATTGATGCGTATATCGCAAAAAAATATACAGACCCTGCACAAAAAAAAGCAGCAGAAAATATGGCAAAAGCCATGCAAAAATCGCTGACTGTTGGTATGATAGCTGATGAAGAAACAAGACGGCTTGAAGCAAAAAAACTTTCTTTAGAAATGGATAAAAATAGTGGTTGCATTTTTTATCTAGCAGACCATAACCCTAACTTTAGTGAGGATATTATTTTAGAATTAGAATCTTTAACAACCAATACAAAAGAAAGGTTGCTCGCTTATCTAGCCTATGATAAGGCATTAGATGGTACAGTAAGTAGTTTAATGGACGAAAAGGAGTCTTGTTATGAATAAGAATATGATTTCAGTACCTTTATTAGTTTTAGTTGTAAATGTTTTATTTACAACTGTGGCTCAAGCAGAAAATATTGCTCCCGAAAATAATATTTGCCAATCACAAGGGATAATATTTGGGTTTTTTAATGGCGTGCAAACAACTAAAATACAAGCAAATAATAATTTAAAAGCAATGAAACGTCTTTATGGTAATACAACACCAAAAGGTGAAGCTATCAGATACGAGCTACTTTACAATCAAACAAACGGTTTTTCAGATTTTGTAGAAGTATTTGAACAAAGATTACTTGAGCAAGATATTGCCTTAAGGGTAGATTTGAATTATTTTTTGAAGCTCTACGTGATGAAGGTACTTTTTTAGATAAAATTAAAAAAAGCTGTACCAAATCTAACAGATATTTTTATTGCCTTTAAAGACAGACAAAAAGCATGGATGGCTCAACAACTTACAACGCTATTCGGTAATCCACCAACATTAGAAGACTATAAGGAACATCAATCTAGAATTGACACATGGGCATTAGAGGGTTATAAAGTGTTATTTTTTGCCCATTCTCAAGGAAATTTATTTGCCAATTCTGCCTATCAATATGCAAGAACAAAAATGGACGCATCTTCCGTACATATCATACATGTTGCTCCTGCATCGCCAACACTCAATGGAAATCATGTGTTGGCTGATAAAGACTACGTGATTAATGGTTTAAGATTGGTAGGCTTTGTTCCACCAGTTACTGATGTAATTCCGACATTCTTACTGAGACCTGCAGGATTGAATGGGAAAAAAGATTTTTTAGGACATGGACTATTGGAAATTTATTTAAATAAAAGTTTAACAACCTCTGTCAAAATAGCCGATTATGTAAATACTTCTTTTAATACGTTACAAAAACCTGTGGCTCAAGCATCTTCTGGCTTTTTCACAACAACATTAACATGGAATGGTACTGGTGATGTAGATTTACACACATTTGAACCCAATATGCAAGTATTCTATCGTAATATGCAAGGTAAATCAGGCTATCTTGATGTGGATAATACGCACGGTTTTGGTCCAGAACATTATTTTGCAAGTTGCGATAAAACCAAACTCCAAGAAGGTACTTATACAATTAAACTTGCAAACTATAACCGAGCTGATGGACGTACCGCCACAGTCCAAATCGCCACCAATAAACAAGGCGTTGTTTTGACCAAAAGTGCTGTAATGGGTGAAGCAACAGAAGATAACCCAACTCACTTTATTGCCAATGTCCATGTATCAAAAGATGATATGGGCAATTATCACGCAAAAGTTGAATAAAATGATGATAATACAAGAAAAGCAATCCTAACAAGATTGCTTTTTTTAAACTTCATCATCAAAACCGATTTTCACCTGCTTTTGCGATGGCTTTTTGGTAAGCGGGACGAGCATGACAGCGTTTTAACCAATTATGAATATTGGCAAAACGTGGCTCAAGTTGGCGTGTGGTTTTCATTGCATTAATCGCAAATTCAAGCTGAATATCCGCCCCTGTAAACTGCGAACCTGTCAACCAATCATTGCTTGACAAATGTTTGTCTAACATATTGAGTTCTGCTTCAAGGGTTTTATTTACATACGATTCGTCCACGCCTTTTTTGAGCAATTTGGCAATTTGTTTGATACCAATCGGTGATTTTTTAATCATTTTACCAAACAAAAGACGAATAATTAACAAAGGCATGAGCGAACTTTCGGTAAAATGCAACCAATAGCGATAATCTTCATAAGCAGGCGTGCCATAATCTGGACGAAATTGTTTATTTAGCACCATTTGGGCGATGAGTTCAGAATTTTGCTCACCTTTGGCATCATAATTATCAATCAAATATTCAATCATGATGGCAGATTCAATCAATGTCTTATCACTATCTTGTAAAATGGGGGCTTTTCCCATTGGGTGAACCTGTTGCAGGGCTTTGGGAGCAAGACCATTGACACGCTCATACGTGGTTAATTGATAAGTTAAATTTAACTCTTCTAGTAGCCAAATGATACGAAAAGAGCGAGAACTTTGTAAATGATGTAAATGTAGTTTTGACATAAAAATAACCTTTTGTAAAAAAATTGCCATTAGATTACTTGTTTTTGTCAAAAATGAAAAGTAAAAAGCTGTTATTGTTTTGTTCCAATGTTTTGTCATGTTTATTTGCCAAAAAATATGTTATCATGGACGACAGCGTTTTTAGCGTGATTTTGCTATGTAATTATTGTGCAGTTTTTACGCACAGTTTTGCACGCATAAGGCGAAAATAAAGATTGACATTCTTTTAACAAACTGGCAAATTAACCCCATTGCTAAAAGTTTGTAATAAATCGTAAATTGATAACTTATTTTTTTAACAACCAAAAAAGTGGTGATACAAATGGACAAACTTACACCCCAAAAAAGCAACGACCAACAGCAATTTGAACAGGCGGCATTGCACTATCATGCTACGCCTGTTCCCGGTAAAATTTCGGTAACACCAACAAAAGCCATCGCCAATCAACGTGATTTGGCACTTGCTTACTCACCGGGAGTTGCTGTGCCTTGTCTTGAGATTGAAAAAGACCCAAAAAAAGCAGCACTTTATACCGCTCGCAATAACTTAGTCGGCGTTGTTACCAATGGTACAGCCGTGCTAGGGCTTGGTAATATTGGAGCGTTGGCATCAAAACCTGTGATGGAAGGTAAAGGCGTATTGTTCAAAAAATTTGCAGGCATTGATGTGTTTGACCTTGAAGTTGCCCAAAATGACCCTGACAAGTTTATTGAAGCCATTGCCTCACTTGAGCCGACTTTTGGTGGGATTAACCTTGAAGACATCAAAGCCCCAGAATGTTTTTATATTGAACGTGAACTGCGTAAACGCATGAATATTCCTGTATTCCACGATGACCAGCATGGCACAGCGATTATTACGGCGGCGGCATTGTTAAATGCACTACAAATTACCGAGAAAAAAATTGACGAAATTAAAATCGTCTGTTCAGGTGCAGGGGCTGCGGCGATTTCTTGTCTAGATTTGATTTGTGCGTTGGGTGCAAAAAAAGAAAACATCATTGTCGCTGACTCAAAAGGTATCATCTCAACCAGCCGTGAAAACCTTGATGAATCAAAACAACGCTACGCCACAGACACATCAGCCAAAGTCTTGTCAGAAGTCATGACAGGCGTGGATATGTTCTTAGGCTTGTCGGCAGCAGGTATGCTAACCCAAGATATGGTTAAACAAATGTCTGCCAATCCAATTATCTTTGCGTTGGCAAACCCAAATCCAGAGATTTTACCCGAACACGCCAAAGCTGTTCGCCCAGATGCGATTATTGCGACAGGTCGTTCGGATTATCCAAACCAAGTGAACAACGCACTTTGTTTCCCATATATTTTCCGTGGGGCGTTGGACGTGGGTGCGACAACAATCAATGAAGAAATGAAAATCGCTTGTGTAAAAGCAATTGCGGCGATGGCTCACGTTGAAGCGACACCATTGGCAGGGCAAAAGCACATTGACGAATCAAAACGTTTTGGACGCGAATATTTAATCCCAGGACCGCTTGAGCCAAATTTGATTTTGGAAATTGCCCCAGCCGTTGCCAAGGCTGCGATGGATTCTGGCGTGGCGACGTTGCCGGTTGAAGATATGAAAGCGTATCGTGATAAATTATCGGCATTTGTTTATAATTCTACTTTCTTAATGAAACCAATTTTTGCCAAAGCCCAAGAAAATCCAAAACGCATTGTTTTTGTGAAGCAGAAGATGCAAACGTACTGCGTGCGGTACAAGTCGTGGTTGATGAAGGTTTGGCACAGCCAATTTTGGTCGGTCGCCCTGCTGTGGTAGAAGAGCAAATCAAACGTTTGGGACTTCGCATTAACAAAAACGAACATTTTGAACTGATTGCCCCAGAAGAAAACCCACATTACGAAGAGTTTTGGCAACATCATTACAAAGAAAATCAACGCAATGGCGTAACCATTGAATTGGCTCGCCGTGATGTTCGCCGTAAAACGTCATTAATCGGCTCGCTATTGGTAGAGCTTGGACACGCTGACGGTATGATTTGTGGTACGTTTGGTTCGTATCATCTGCACTTGAGCTATGTTCGCCGTATCATTGATGTGCGTCCTGATGTCAGCAGTTTTTATGCGATGAACGCCTTGTTACTGCAAGACCGCAATCTATTTATCGCAGATACTTATGTGAATGAAGACCCAACGGCAGAACAGCTGGCGGAAATGACCGTATTGGCTGCCAAAGAAGTTCGCCGTTTTGGGCTTGAACCACGCGTCGCTTTGTTATCACATTCTAATTTTGGTTCATCAGATTCTGTCAGTGCCAAAAAAATGCGTAAAGCCCATGAGATTTTGACCAACATGAATGTGGATTTTGAGTTTGATGGTGAAATGCACGGCGATGCAGCACTTGATGACCGTATTCGCAACAATGACTTTGGCTTTAGCAACTTAACAGGCTCTGCAAATCTGCTTATCATGCCAGACCTTGATTCGGCAAATATTGCTTATAACCTGTTAAAAACAGCAACTAACAGCGCGACCGTTGGCCCAATCTTACTCGGTGCGGACAAACCTGTTCACATTTTGACAGCGTCTGCAACGGCTCGCCGTATCGTGAATATGACGGCGGTTGCAGTAACGCAAGCTCAAGACATGGCAAAATAATGTTTGCTTGATAAATGCTTGATTAAGTGATAAAAAAGGCAATTTCAAATGATTTTGCCTTTTTTATTTTGGATTTAAATGATCATAATGCATGTAATTGTCTTATGCAATAAGTCCCTAAAAAATAGATTTTATTTTATCCTTTAACCTAAGACTTACTTTGTTTTGTAGGGTTTTTTATTTGTTAAAATCATTATAAGAAAAGTAAAAACAAACCAATGCTAAAGCCAAACAAAATAACAAATATTTCAAAACAGATAGTTTAATAATTTTTAAAAAAAAATATCTGCTAAACATAAAAAATCCCCAATTTTACATTAGGGATTTTTTTTACAATTTTGATTGAATGATTAAATCGCATCGCTAATCGCTTGTACCGCCGTCAAAGCAATGGTATAAACGATATCATCAGTTAGACAGCCTCTTGACAAATCATTCACAGGCTTATTCAAGCCTTGTAGCATTGGGCCTACCGACAACACATTGGCATTACGCTGTACCGCTTTATAAGTCGTGTTGCCTGTATTTAAATCTGGGAAAATAAACACATTGGCTTGACCTGCGACAGGCGAGTTTGGTGCTTTGGATTTTGCCACACTCTCAACGGTCGCCGCATCGTACTGTAATGGACCATCAACCGCCAATTCTGGTGCTTTTTCTTTTACCAAACGGGTTGCCTCTGTGACCAAATCCACGTCCATGCCAGCCCCTGATGTGCCTGTAGAGTAACTAATCATGGCAACTTTTGGCTCAATACCAAAGGCTTTGGCAGATTGGGCGGATTGAATGGCAATTTCGGCAAGTTGTTCAGCCGTTGGGTTTGGATTGACCGCACAGTCTCCATAAACGACCACTTGCTCTGGCAACAACATAAAGAAAATAGACGATACCAGCGAGTATTGTGGAGCGGTTTTAATCAATTGAAATGCTGGGCGAATGGTGTTCGCTGTGGTGTGTACTGCACCTGATACCAAGCCGTCCACATCACCCATGTACAACATCATCGTGCCTAGTACAACGGAGTCTTGTAGTTCTTCACGGGCTTTGGCTTCGTCAATTTTACCTTTACGGCGTTCCACCATTGGAGCAACATATTTTTCTTGTAATGTGGCAGGGTCAATGATTTGTAAATCGGTAGGTAACGTCAAACCTTTTTCATCAGCCACTTTTTGAACATCAGCTTTTGGGGCAAGCAAGATACAATCGGCAATGCCACGAGTTTGACAAATAACGGCAGCTTGTACGGTGCGAGGTTCAGCCCCTTCAGGTAGTACGATACGTTTTTTTGGCTTGTTGAGCTTTTTTAACCAAAGTATCACGAAATGCCGATGGCGATAGGCGTTTTGGTCGGTCGTTAGCTTTAACAAAACCGCTCACGTCATCATGACTAGCGATGGTGGCAATCACCCTATTACCAAAGGTTTGTTTAGCAATATTAAATAAACTTTCGTTGTTGTTATCATCAATCAAAATTACGTCTGCATCTAAGGCATTTGCCAATGCTTGATTAACTTTATCGGCGTAGCTGTGCGTGGTTGAGATACCTTTTACTACTTTGATGTCATCAGTATTTTCTTGGTTTTTGGCAAAAATCAACTCTAGCAAATCATCAAGTTTGTCTTTGGCAAGGGCGTTCTCAAATTGGACTTGTCCAAAAACGTCAAATGGAGAAAATGTGATTTTGCCTGTTTGATTGGCAACTTTGTCAATATCAGAAGATT
>CAKMOY010000037.1 GCA_927911235.1 uncultured Moraxella sp. | reverse complement strand
AAATTTTATCAATTTGCTTTTGCAAAGTACCCCGTTTTTTGTCGGTTTTATCGGCAATTGGCTGACCTGTTTTGTCAATATTTATCCATTCGCCACCCATTTCCACTTCGGCAACGCCATTTTTAAAAGCACTGGCATAGTCAAAATTTAAAGGAATGACAATTTTGCCTGTTTTGTCAATGTAGCCCCATTTGCCATCAAGCTCCACGCTTGCCAAACCTTCAGAGAATTTGCTCGCTTGCGTGTATTGGGGTGTAATGACGATTTGCCCTATTTTGTTGATAAATCCCCATGAGCCATTTTGCACAATCACGGCAAAATCTTCTTTAAAATCAGACGCATTGTCAAAGCTAAAATCAATGACAATATTGCCCGATGTATCCATAAAGCCAATTTTACCGTTTTGTTTTACCACAAGCAGACCTTGCTGAAAATCGGAAATCACGTCAATATTTTTATCCACGCTAAACACTTTTTTGCCTTGCGTGTTGATAAAAAACGATTGCCCATTTTGCACCAATTCTGCCAGACCTTCGCTAAAACTGGTCGCATCATCATAGTCGGCAGGAATCAAAATTTGACCGTTTAAATCGACAAAGCCATATTTGGCATTTTTTTCAACTTTTGAAAAGCCATCATAAGGGCAGGCAATGTCGTCAAACCCATATAAATTGGGTGGGCGTTCACAGTTTGCCATTGCTGAAATAGGCAAAACTGACGAAACAAAAACGACAATTGGCATGATGATTTTTTTGATAGCTATTTTGATAGTTTTTGACATATTTATTCCTAAAAAATAAAGGCGTGAAAACGCCCTTATTTATTACCATTAATTAACTATTATCCCGTTGGTTTTTGAGCTTTTTTCGCATCAGCCTCAACTTCAGGAACTCGCAATTCTTTGGCAAATTTATCCATCACCACATTAATCAGCTTAAACCCATCACTTGAGCCAAAATGCGTATTGAGCTGAATCGCCTCATCAATCACCACTTTATAAGGAATTTCAAAATGATATTTCATCTCATACAGCCCAATCAACAGCACCGCTTGCTCCACCTTATCAAGGCGAGTCCAAGGACGGTCAAGGCTTTGATTAATCTCATCAATCAGCGCATCGCTTTGCTCAATGATTTTGCTCAAAAGCTCATGATAATAGCCCAAATGCACCGTGTGCATGGCGTTTTCTGCACGAGTGTGCGCCTCAATCTCATGCGAAGGGTTTTTTGTCAAAAGCCACTCATACAAGCCCTGCACCGCAAAACGGCGAGCCTTGCGGATAGCCGTCAGACTGGTTTTGTATTTAATCGCTTGCGGTTCGTTGTTTTCGGTTGAGTTTTGCGATTTATTCACTTCTAACATGGCATTACTCAACAGAAATTTGGTTTAACACATTAATCATCTCAAGTGCGGTAATCGCCGCTTCCGAGCCTTTGTTACCTGCTTTTGTGCCAGAGCGTTCAATCGCTTGCTCAATGCTATCAGTCGTCAAAATCGCATTAATCACAGGAATGTCATAATCAAGGCTAACCGCACCCAAGCCTTTTGCTGACTCGCCTGCGACAAAATCAAAATGCGGTGTACTACCACGAATAACCGCGCCCAAACCGATAATCGCATCAAATTTATCACTCTCTGCCAAGCGAGCCACCGCCAAAGGCATCTCCCACGCCCCAGGTACACGCACGACCGTGATATTACGCCCCGCCACACCATGACGAATCAGCGTATCAATCGCACCGTCCACCAGACTTTCTACCACAAAACTGTTAAAACGTGCGACAACCAAGCCGATACGAGCGTTTTCGTTGTGGTGCAATTCACCGTTGATATGATTGACTTGAGCCAATTGCTCTTGCACATTTGCCATAAGATTTACCTTTTAATTGAATTGTAAAATGAAATTGTGAAAAATAATAAAGAAAAATTATCATCTATAATAAACATTTTTTGCCAAAAAACTTTGTGAAAATGCAACGTTCGTTTTGTAAAAAATTAAAAAGAAATATTTTGTTACATTTTTATCATAAAAACAAACTTTTATTGAATTTTTAAATAAAACTTTTATTAAAATTTGGAAAAAATTGCCAAAAAATAAATTTTGTGTAAAAAATTCTTGAAAATGTAAAATATTTTGTTACAATTTTCCTTTTTTATCTAAGGAACAGATGATGATTTACCTTATCTTAGCGATTTTTTGTAGCGTAAGCGTATCCTTATTATTAAAAATCTTACGCAAACAACAACTAGACATTCACCAAACCATTTTGCTAGGCTATCCGATTGCCTTGTGTTTAACGTTATTTTTGTTAAAACCTGACTTTGCCACCTTGCCGAACACCACACCACTCAGCGTTTTTTTGATGTTGGCGTTGGGCGTTTTGTTGCCAAGCGTGTTTGTCATTTTAGGAAAAGCGATTGAAACATCTGGCGTGATTTTAACAGACGCTTGCCAACGGCTATCACTGATTTTACCCATTATCGCAAGTGTGGTGATTTTTGGCGAAACGATTGGCGGTCAAAAAACTCTCGGTATTATTTTGGCATTTTTGGCGTTAATCGCAATTTTATGGCGAAAAAACAAAACAGCAACTAGGCAAAATTCATCAACTTTTATTTGGTTAATCGGCACTTGGCTGGGCTATGGCTTGATTGATATTATGTTTAAACAAGTAGCAAAACAAGGCGGTTCATTCCCTGTAACCTTGTCGGTAAGTTTTGCGTTGGCGTTTGTGTTGTTATTGATTTATTTAATTGTCAAAAAAATTAGTTGGCAAAAGTCGGCTTTAGTCGCAGGATTATTGCTCGGTGTGTTAAATTTTTTCAATATTTTTGCTTATATCAAGGCTCATCAAGCGTTATCCGATTCGCCAAGTATCGTGTTTACAGGCATGAATGTGGGTGTGATTGCGGTGGCAAGCGTGGCAGGGTTTTTGATGTTTCATGAAAAATTAAGTAAGTTAAATTTTGTGGGAATTGGGCTTGCGATTTTGAGTATTTTAGTGTTGTTTGTGAAATTTTAATAACAACCCAACACGTTAAAAAAATTTTTATCATACGCCAACTTTTTACAATAAAACAGCCCAAAATCGTATAAAATTGTCAAATTCTGATATATTTTTTACAAACCCTTTATTTTTTAACAAAAAATTTAAAATTAATACACAATAAAGACAAAATTTACTTGCAAAATCAGCAAAAAAAAGGCAAGCTATACGGTTGATATTTTATATTTATTACTGCGATGATTAAGGAACAAAATGATGAATGATGTAAGCAAAAATTTGACAGTCGGTCTGGTCGGTTGGCGTGGTATGGTCGGTTCTGTATTAATGGAACGCATGGTTGCCGAAAATGATTTTGACGGTATTACGCCTGTATTTTTTTCAACCAGTAACGCAGGTGGCGATGCCCCTACTTTTGCAAATGTTGCCCCAAGCAAACTACAAGATGCCAACGACATTAGCGAATTGGCAAAATGCGATGTGATTATCACTTGTCAAGGTGGCGACTACACCAAAGCTGTGCATCAGCCATTGCGTGATAGCGGTTGGACAGGCTACTGGATTGATGCAGCGAGTACTTTACGTATGACAGACAACAGCATTATCGTGCTTGATCCTGTCAATCGTGGCGTGATTGATAAAGCGATTGCAGACGGTCAAAAAGACTTTATCGGCGGTAACTGCACTGTGTCGCTTATGTTAATGGCGATTGGCGAATTGTTCAAACGTGGCTGGGTAGAATGGGTATCTGCGATGACTTACCAAGCGGCAAGCGGTGCAGGTGCAAACAATATGCGTGAGCTGATTAAAGGAATGGGCTACATTCACGATGGCGTAAAAGACGAATTGGCAAATCCTGCCAGTGCGATTTTGGACATTGACCGCAAAGTTGCTCAATTACAACGCAGTGATGAATTTCCAAAACAATATTTTGGTGCACCGCTTGCAGGTAGCGTGATTCCGTACATTGACGTGCAACTTGACAACAACCAATCTAAAGAAGAGTGGAAAGGCTTTGTAGAAACCAACAAAATTTTGGGAAATACAGGCGATGACGTGGTGCAAATTGACGGTATTTGCGTGCGTATCGGTGCAATGCGTTGCCATTCACAAGGTTTAACTATTAAGTTAAAACAAAATATTCCTTTAGAAAAAATTGAAGAAGTATTGAAAAATAGCGGTAACGAATGGCTAGACGTGGTTGATAACAACAAACCTGATAGCGTTGAACGCTTGACACCAGTTGCGGTTACGGGTACGTTAAAAGTTGCCGTTGGTCGTTTACGCAAAATGAATTTGGGCGAAGAATACCTAACCGCCTTTACCGTTGGCGACCAGTTATTATGGGGTGCGGCAGAACCACTTCGCAGAACGCTTGCCATTATCCGTGGAAAACTATAAACTATTGCAAACTATTTTTCATTTGAGAACCTGTATTCATAACGTTTTTGCAATGAAAAAATGCGATAAATCACCAACTTTTCAAGAAAAAAACGTAGACTGATAGTTATTCTATCAGGCAAGTTTTTGACGCAGAAAAGCAAGATTTAGCCATTTTTCATGCAAAAGCAAATAAATATCTAATTTTAAAATTTGATAAAATGTTACTGCGTAATGTTGTGAATACAGGTTCTGATTATTTAGCAAAAATTTATT
>CAKMOY010000036.1 GCA_927911235.1 uncultured Moraxella sp. | reverse complement strand
CGTTGGCAAAAGGTGAAACCACCACCGCCCACTCGGTGATTTTTCCAGAATTAAATTTTAACGTTGCCGATGTTTTTTAGAATAATCAAACAGTTAATTTACCAATTTTACTGGTTGCAATCGTCCATTTTCTTCTAACATTGCACGCCCAAAAATTGCTGTTGTTCGCTTAAACAAGCGAATTTCTTGTGGCTCATGTGAAAAAAATTTGTTGAGAAATTGCCAAACTTTTGACGTTTAAACGTTGTCCTTGTAAAATGCGTAAACTTTGCGTATCGTCAAGCGTAAGTTTTGGCAAAAATTTAACACATTCATCAATCGGTAATAATTTTTGTAAGCGTTTATCAAAATCCAATTGTTCAAAATCCGCCAATGTTATCGCATCTTGAATGTCAAAATCGCCTGTCGCTAATCGCCTTAAACTCACCAAATGCCCAACTGTGCCAAGTGTTTGAGCAATATCTTCGCCCAACACTCGCACATAAGTGCCTTTAGAACAAGTAACAACTAATTTTAACAAATCTTTCTTAATAAAAGTCAAATTAAGCTCAAAAATCTCAATTTCACGAGGCTGTCTTTCAATCTCAATGCCTTCACGAGCCAGCTCATACAGTCTTTTGCCGTCTTTTTTTAATGCCGAATACATGGGCGGAATTTGCGTAATTTTACCAAAAAATTGTTCGGCAACCTTGCTTAAATCCTGTTCTGTGATAGTCGAAATATCTTTTGTTTCAATGACTTGACCGTCTGCATCTCCTGTGTCAGTTTTTCACCAAGTTTGATGGTGGCTTCATAGCGTTTGTTGGCGTTGAGTTGGTAATGGCTAAATTTTGCGGCTTCGCCTAGACAAATCGGCAAAAGCCCAGTCGCCATCGGGTCTAGCGTGCCTGTGTGTCCTGCTTTTTTGCTGTCGTGCTGGGGCGATTTTAGTAAAAATTTGACCTTTGACACGACTTGTTGCGATGTCATGCCTTGCGGTTTGTCAATGAGTAGTACGCCTGATACTTTGGTTTTTGTCAATGGTGCGGTAGATCTTGGAAAAACAGACATGAAAATAAAACCTTATTTTGGAAAATCTTGACGTATCAAGGTAGAAAATGCGGTGGAATCAATCGGATTATCATGATGATATGCCGATGTTTTGGCATTGATATGGGCTTTTTGTCACCACTGTTCAAAATGATAATGATTATCAATCGCTTTTTGGTCATACAAATAATTTGGGCTATAACCCAATGCCAATATGCGATAATCCATTGGCATTGGCTGAAGTTTGTTGGCTAATTGATAAATGGCGGTGGTACAATTATACAACAAAGTATTATAACATTTTAGCTGTGTTTTCAATGATTTAGCAAGATTTAAATAGCTTAAAAATAGCGATTTGGTATAGGCTTTGTCGGATTTAATAGGATAAATGTACACCTCTTCTTTGCGGACATTACTGCGTGTATAAATGATATCTTTTTCATCAGATGCCACGACAATCACTTCATATTTTCTAAAAAAACCGCCCAATGTGCTAAATTCTTCATGGATTTGTTTACGAATTTCTATAAAAAAGCCAAATATTGTCCATCATCAAAACCAAAACTCAATAACGTATGTGCAATCGGCTCGCCCATCCAATACGAAGCGACAAAATCAATGCTTTGCAGTTTATCCAATTGATATTGCCGAGCTTCCCATTTTTGTTGATAATTTTTTTCATCTAACCAATCAAAATTTCTAATATTGTAAACCGTTACAGTGTTGCCGTCTTCATCCAAATTATAATCTAAGATTTGGGCGACTTCAGGATTCCAATCTCTATTATTTGACGGTTGCATAGCCAATAAAATGATGATGGCGAGTATAAAACTGCTAAAAAACGCCAAAAACACGATTTTTTTATCAAAGTTTTTAACAATTTTTGGCAAAAAAATCGTCAGCAGACACACTAATGTAATAGCGAGCCAAAAGCACAATAAAGCGATGGTAAATGCAAAGCCAAAGGGTTGGTGCGTCCAAACAAACACACCGAGCCAACTTGCTATTAGCACTATCACAAAAAATTGGCACGTCTTTTTTAGCCAAATCATCAACTTTTTTACCTGTCAAAAAGTTTTAAAAACCAATTAAATCATTTTAAATCAATGATTTAATCATCATTATTTTGATTATCATCACTGCTTTGCACCGCTTTTGAAATCAAATTCATCATATAATTGGCATTTGCGGTTACTTCATCATAGTGAAAACGCAAGCGTGGCGTGGTGCGAGTGCGTAAAATATGGCTAAGCTCGGTACGCAAAAAGCCTGACGCTTTATTTAACACTTTTAGGCTGTCTTCGTGATAATCTTTTGCCATCGCATCGTCCATGTTCGTTTCCATCACGGTAACATAGATGTCGGCATAGCCCAAATCTGGGCTGATTTTCACGCCAGAAATCGTAACCAACCCTGTCAAACGTGGGTCGTTGATTTCATCACGGATAAGCACTGCCAATTCACGTTGAATTTGGTCGGCTAGACGTTGTAGTCGTTGGTTCATTATTTTACCTTTTTTATAAAAAATTTTGATAAAAAAAGTCTAATTATCACGCAATTAGACCTTTTTATTTAAAAAGTTTAGAAATTATAAAGCACGTTTAACTTCATGAATTTCAAATACTTCAATTTTGTCGCCTGCTTTGACTTCGTAGCCTTTTACCGCAAGACCACATTCCATACCTGCTCGTACTTCGGTTACGTCATCTTTGAAACGGCGTAGTGATTGCAATTGACCTGTGAAAATCACTTGGTCATCACGCAAGACACGGATTGGCTTGTTACGGATAATCGTGCCTTCTTGAACCATACAGCCAGCAGCATAGCCAAAACGGCTTGAATGGAACACTTCACGCACTTCAGCAATACCCAAGATTTTTTCACGGTGTTCTGGTGATAACAGACCACTCATGGCAGCTTTCACGTCATCAATCAAGCCATAAATCACGCTATAGTAGCGAATGTCTAAGCCAGCTTCATCCGCTTTACGGCGAGCAGTAGCATCAGCACGCACGTTAAAGCCAAGTAGTACTGCTTCACTTGATTCTGCCAAAACAACATCAGACTCTGAAATTGGACCGACACCTGATGAAATGACTTTGACTTTAACTTCATCGGTTGATAATTCATCTAACGATGATAACAAGGCTTCTAGCGAGCCACGCACGTCGGTTTTTAAAATCAAATTCACGCTTGGTAATTTGGCATCGTTCATTTGGTCAAATAGATTTTCAAGGCGTGATTTGGCTTGGCGTTCTAGCACTTTTTCACGTTCACGAACCGCACGATATTCGGCAACTTCTCTTGCACGTTTTTCATCGCTAACGACCATAAACTCACTACCAGCCATTGGTGTGTCTGGCAAGCCTAAAATCTCAACAGGAATTGAAGGACCCGCCGATGTGATTTTTTTGCCGTTTTCGTCTGTCATCGCACGCACACGACCGTAATATTCACCAGCAAGTACCAAGTCGCCTTGATTTAGCGTGCCTTGTTTAACCAGTAAACTGGTTACCGCACCACGACCTTTTTCTAAGCGAGATTCAATCACAACGCCTTGAGCGGCACCGTCTGTAGCGACTTCTAGCTCCATCACTTCGGCTTGCAAATGAATGACTTCAAGCAATTCATCAATACCTTGACCTGTCAAAGCCGAAACTTTAACAACAGGCGTATCACCGCCCCACTCTTCTGGGACGACTTCTTTGGTGGTTAAATCATTTAACACACGGTCAGGGTCGGCTGTGTCTTTGTCAATCTTGTTAATCGCAACGATAATTGGCGTGCCTGCTGCACGAGCATGGTCAATCGCTTCGGCTGTCTGTGGCATCATACCGTCATCTGCAGCGACAACTAGCACGACAATATCTGTTGCTTTTGCACCACGAGAACGCATGGCAGTAAAGGCGGCGTGGCCCGGTGTGTCAAGGAACGTAATCACACCTTGTTCCGTTTGCACATGATACGCACCGATATGTTGGGTAATACCACCTGCTTCGCCTGAAGCCACTTTGGTTGAGCGGATTTTGTCAAGTAATGACGTTTTACCATGGTCCACGTGTCCCATAATGGTAACAACAGGCGGACGAGCTTGCACGTTGCTACTTTTTTCGCCAACCGCTTCACGCAATGAGTCTTCCACTTGCGTTGAGCTAACCAATACAGGGTTGTGTCCCATTTCTTCAACAAGCAATACAGCTGTTTCTTGGTCAATGGTTTCGTTTTCACGCACCAACTCGCCCATTTTCATCAACATTTTGACGACTTCACGAGCTTTGATTGCCATTTTTTGTGCCAAATCTGACACAACAATGCTCTCACCAATTTCAACATTGTGAACAATTTTTTCTACAGGCTTTTCAAATTTGTGTTTGTTGGCGTGCGAAGATTTTAAACCACGTGAGCGGTTTTTGATTTCTTGTTCGTTGTCATCATCACGGCGACGGCGACGATTTTTATTCGCATTTGATGACGTGCCACGTTTAATTTCACGGCGTTCTTGCTCAAATGAATCTTCTAACGCCGCACCGACTAAACCTTCAGCTAAAGGTTCATCACGCTCACGACGAACGACTGTCGTGTTTTCTGTTTCTTTGTCTGAGTATTTGCTCGCCATTTGACGTATTTGTTCAAGTGTGCGTTTTTGCGCTTCTTCAGCAGCTTTACGACGGTTTTCCGCTTCAATTTGACGCAGTTTTTCTTCTTGCTCTTCACGAGCTTTGCGTTCAGCACTGCTCTCTTTTTTCGCTGGTTCTTTTTTCACCACTTTTTTATCAGTCGCTTTTGCTTTGTCTGACTTTTTGTCAGTTTTAACGACTTCTGATTCAGTAGTTTTGCTCACTTTTTTGACAACGACAGTTGCATTGTTACTTTCGTTGTCTTTTTTCACACCACTATTGGCTCGCATTGCTGCCAAAGTCGCTTGTTGGCGAGCTTCAGCTTCTTGTTTGGCTTTTTGTTTTTCAGCCTGTTCTTTTTCGGCTTGTTCTTTGGCAAGGCGTGTTTTTTCTTGCTCTTTTTTTAACGCTTGTTCTCGTGCTGCCAATTCTTCAGCGATCTTATTGGTATTCGGCTTTTCAAAGGTTTTTTTCTTACGCACTTCAACATTGACACTTTTGGCTTTGCCTGATGTGCCTGTTACTTTGGCAGTTGATGTGGTTTTACTTTTTAAGCTGATACGACTTTTTTGGTTATCACTTTGTGGTTTTTCACCATGTGTCCGCTTTAAAAAACCAATTAGATGTTCTTGCTCTGCGTCGGTTACGATGTCATCGTCGCTACGAGCAGACAGACCTGCACTTACCAGTTGTTTTTTTAGGATTTCAACTGATTTTTTGCTCATTTCTGCCAGTTCTTTGACGGTTTTATCTGCCATTCATACACCTTTTTTTATTCATTTAATTTATCTATATTCATTATTCAAACCATGATTCACGTGCTTTCATGATAAGTTCACCTGCGGTTTTTTCGTCCAAGCCTTCAATGTCTTGAATGTCAAAAATCGCTTGCTCTGCCAAGTCATCTAAGGTAATCACATCACGCTCGGCAAGTTTGTATGCCCATGCTTGGGTCATACCTTCAAGGTTGAGTAGCTCTTGGCTTGGTTCTTTCATATTTTGTTGCTTAACCAATTCATCTGCAATGACGGCTTCTTTGGCACGTTCTTGGATTGCGTCAATCGCATCATCGTCCAAACCTTCAATGTCGTAAAACGTTTCAGCAGGTACATAAGCGACTTCTTCAAGTGTGGTAAAGCCGATGTCCACAAGGGCTTGAGCCAAGTCTTCATCAACTTCCAAACGATTGTAAAACAAATCTTTATACACTTTGGTTTCAGTTTCTTGGCGTGCGTTGTACTCTTCTTCTAACATCATATTTAGGCGATAGCCTGTCAATTCTGATGCCAAACGCACATTTTGCCCTGCTGCACCAATCGCTCGTGCCAACTGGTCATTGGCAACAAAAATAATATCAGCGGTTTTGGTGTCTTCATCCAAAATAATTCTATCCACGTCCGCAGGCTCTAAAGCACTGATGATGTATTGAACTGGGTCGTCCGACCAGACTACTACGTCAATACGCTCGCCTTCAAGCTCTTGTTGCACCGCTTGAATACGAGTACCACGCATACCGATACACGCACCAACTGGGTCAATACGATGGTCGTTGGTTTTCACCGAAATTTTGGCACGCATACCCGGTTGGCGAGCGACATCACGAATTTCAATGATTTGCTCGGCAATTTCTGGAATTTCTTTTTGCATTAATGCGGTCAGCATTTGTGGCGATGTTCTTGATAAAACAAGCTGAGCACCACGGTTATCACGATTGACTTGCTCCAAAATTGCATTCACACGGGCTTTGACACGCAATTGCTCTTTTGGCAACATTTTTTCTCTTGGCAAATGGGCCTCTACATTGTCGCCCAAATCAATAATATAGCCATCTCGTGCTGCTTTTTTAACTTCGCCTGTAATCATCTCACCAATGCGATGTTCAAACGCATCAGCAATCAATGAACGCTCCGCTTCACGGATTTTTTGAATAATCACTTGTTTGGCTTGAGTAGCAACGATACGACCAAATTCAATCGATTCAATTTGTTCTTCTTTGATATCGCCAAGTTGCCATTCATTTTCGTCCAAATCACTCAACGCTAACTGACACGCTGGCATTTCGTGGTCTTCGTCCGCCACCACCGTCCAATAACGATAAGTGTCATAATCGCCCGTTTTACGGTCAATGTGTACACGAATCGCAACTTCAGGCTGTTCGCTATAGACTTTTTTCTTGGTAGAAACGACCAACGCTTGTTCAATCGCTTCAAAAATATCTTCAGGATTTAAGCCCTTTTCATTACTGACGGTTTCAACCACCGTTAAAATTTCTCGATTCATGTAAACACCTAAAAACGCTAACGTTTGTTAAATTTTACTAAAGTATTGGTTAATAATATCAATCAAACTGATAAACTAAATTGGCTTTATCAATATTATCCAACATCACAGAAACTGCTTCGTTATTTTCATTGAGTACCAATGTATTGTTATCAATACTCACCAACTCGCCTGTTAATTTACGGCGTTTTTTGGCTACCTTGTCCGATAGCATGAATCAAACGCACACTAACCGTCTGTCCGATATAATCATGCAATTGCTCAGCCGAAAAAAACGAACGGTCAAGCCCCGGTGAAGACACCTCAAGCATATACTCACCTGCAATCGGGTCATGCACATCAAGCACGCCACCGACTTGGTGCGTCACAGTCGCACAGTCCTCAATGGTAACTTGTTTACCCTCGGCTTTATCCGCTGGCAACGCCTCAATATAAATGCGTAATAACGACTTTCGCCCTTGCGGTACAAACTCAATCCCCCAAAGACTCACATCACAAGCAGTTACCGCAGGTTCAATAATTTGGGTTAATTCGGCAACTTTAGTTGATAGTTTCATATTATCCTTAATCTATAAATCAATGGTTAAAAAATCATCATTCACAAAAAACTTGCGTACTAATTTAACAAAAAATGATGAAATTTAAAACCTATAGATACAAAAAAACCCACAAATTAATTAGTGGGTTTAAATCAAAATAAGATGATTTAAATAGTTTTTGTCAAAAAATGACATTAACAAAACTACTAAATAATTGGTAGCGGGGGCTGGATTTGAACCAACGACCTTCGGGTTATGAGCCCGACGAGCTACCAGACTGCTCCACCCCGCAACAACTTAGGGAAACTATTATATGGATTTTTAATACCATTGTCAAATACTTTTTTAAAATATTTGCAAAAAACTTGGATTTATTTCAAATTAACCTTTTAAGAAAAAAAATTGTTGATTAATTTTTTGTTGCAACGCTTGCCAATTTTCGTGAAGGTTTGCCGTTTGGCTTAAATCATTTTGCCAAGCATGAAAATCTGCTTTCATGTTTGCCAATCGCTGACTGTTTTTTTCATTACAAAGCTCTGGATTTTTTTGTAATTTTTCCAACGCAATCAATGCCGAATCCCTGTCATTACATACCAAACCCATATCACAGCCTGCCGTCAAAGCCGATTTGATACGCTCGCCTGCATCACCTGCAACATGGGCGGCTTTCATTGACAAATCATCAGAAAATAACACGCCATCAAAACCTAACTTTTGTCTAATAATTTGTTGAATCCAAAATCGGTGAAAATCCCGCAGGTTTATCATCAACTTTATTAAAAATGACATGGGCGGGCATCAACGCATCAAGCAAGGTAAAATTTTTGATAAAAGGTTGCATATCATATTGATAAATCTCGTCAAAAGTCCGCTCATCAACCGCATCGGCAACGTGCGAGTCAGGGGCGACTGAGCCATGCCCTGGAAAATGCTTACCTGTGGTCGCCATGCCTGCTGATTTCATGCCACGCATAAATTCTGCCGACAACGCCGTAATCGCCGTTGGGTGCTGATGAAACGCCCTATCGCCAATCACCGCACTCACGCCATTCACGTCTAGCACAGGGGCAAAGCTAAAATCCACGCCCACCGCCAACACTTCGCTTGCCATGACGTAACCACAGGCAAAAGCCAACTCAAGTGCAAAAATCGGCTCACACTCAAACACTTCGCCAAGTTTGCCCATTGGCGGTAGTGGCGAAAAGCCTTGCCGAAAGCGAGCGACACGACCGCCTTCTTGGTCTACGGCAATCAAAATGTTCGGTTTAACCGCTCGGATACTGTCGGTAAGTTCTCGCACTTGCTGTGGTGTGGCGACATTACGAGCGAATAGGATAACGCCACCGACTTGGGGCTGTTTGATAAGTTCTTGGTCGGCTTGTGTGAGTTCTGTGCCTGCTACGTCAAGCATTAATTGACCGATTTTTGTTGAATTATTTTTCATTTTTTATCCTAATATTTTTATTATTACAAATCATTGGCGGTTTAATCGTGTTGGGCTTGGCAAAAGCGATAAATCACTGACACGACACGGATTAATATCAATGCCACCACGTCTAGTGTACCACGCTCGCACCATCAGACTTTTTGGGGTAAATTTTTCGGTCAAATCACTAAAAATCTGCTCCACGCATTGCTCGTGAAAGCCGTTATGCTGACGGAAAGTCAAAATATACTCAAGCAAACCTGCTGTATCAATTGGCTGACTGTCAATGGCAATCTCAAGCGTTCCCCAATCTGGCTGATTGGTAACTGGGCAATTTGAGCGAAGTAGGTGCGAATGAAACACTTGTAATTTAGTTTCGCCATTTTCGTTTAACAACGCTAAACTTGCGTTATTCACATCATCAACAATCGCAATTTTTTTATTAGAATTATCTAACGCATTATCAATACAAATGCCGTTCGGCTCGGCAAGTGGCAAGCTGTTCGCATTTTTAACATCAAAAATCGCCATTTTTACATTGGCTTTTAAGCAATTTGACAAATCGGTTTCTATCGTTTTTTGCAAATCTTGCACGCTGTCAAATTCGGTAAAATTTAGGCTGTTAAAATACAGCTTTAACGACTTTGATTCCACGATAAATAAAGAAGTCGCAGGAATGGTAAGGCGTGCCATTGCCACTTGTGAAATGCCGTTTTTATTGAGCCACGAGAGTTCAAAAACGTGCCAAAAGTCTGTGCCAAGACTTAATTTTTCATTTGATAGGCTAAGTTTATCTCGCCCCAACGCTCGTGGAATAGGGTATAAAATCTCTGGGCTGTAGGTTTTTGGGTAAGTGGTGGATTGCCCCAAAATACTATTTTCAGGTGTGTGAATTGTATTCATGAAAATTCCTATTATTTTTTACGAAAAGACGCAAACAAGCCTTCATGCTCAATTTTTGGCATTTTTAGCGTAACCGTATCCGACAGCATATCATGCACCGCAATGCCCTGCTTGTTCACCCACGCAAACCAATAATTAAACAAAAACCCCACAAAACCGCTAAATAACACCGCCCCACGACTACCATGCAACACACTGCCCAAAATCGCACACACCGCAGGCAACAGACACGCCGACAACACTCTCTTGACAACCTGTCCCCAGCTTAACAACGAACCATCACGATGAATCGTCTTTAAACGCCACGTCTGCATACCAAGCGTCTGACCAGATTTTCGCAAAAACACACCATAAAAACCAATCAAAGTCAAAACAAAAGACGGTGTCAAAACCAAATGCTGATACCATTTTGGCAATTCGGTCGCTTGCTGTGAAGTCTTACCAATAGGCAACAACAAATGCGTACCAAGCACCACCAACAACATGGTAATAAAAAACAACAATGCCAAAATTAACATACCATCATACAACATGGCGACCAGTCTAAGGCTAGGTTTTGCGACCATAGGTTGTTTATTGGCGATTTTGGGTTGATAATCGGTGGTGGGTTTGGTTTTTTTTGTGGATTTTGTCATGCGATTGATATTGAATAAATAAAGAAAGAAGAATTTTAACGCAAAAACGCAAAAAGCTAAACCTTTATTTTTGATTGGGTGATGAAAATATTTTGGGTTAGGTTATACAAAACAACCAAATTTTAGGCATAAAAAAAATCGCCTAAACATGGTTTGGCGATAATTTTGGTTTTAGTGGCGCGCCCGGAGAGATTCGAACTCCCGACCCTCAAGTTCGTAGCCTGATGCTCTATCCAACTGAGCTACGGGCGCTTTACTAAAAGTAACTTTAAAATCATTTTTTATATCGTTTTAAAGTGAGGCGTATTATAAAGATGTTTTTTTTATATTGTCAAGCATTTTTTATTATTTTTTTAAAAAATTTTTAAAACACTTAAAAATAAAAAATGGCGGTGACGGAGGGATTCGAACCCTCGATACAGTTTCCCGTATGCAGCCTTAGCAGGGCTGTGGTTTCAGCCACTCACCCACGTCACCAAGCATTTTATAATACGAACGATTTATTTCAAATCGTTGTGGGACGGCATTATAGCAGAGTTGCACAAAAAAGCAAGACTTTTTTTAAAATTTATGCAAAAATATCCTTGTTATTTTTCATTAACCCATTTTGAACAAACAAGGATAAAAAAATGCGACCAACTGTTTTATGTTTTTCTGGGCTTGACCCTTCTGGTGGTGCAGGTTTGCAAGCGGATATTGAGGCGATTGGGCAGGCAGGTGCATTTGCCAGTGTTGCTTGTACAGCGATTACGGTGCAAAGCTCGCAACAAGTTTTTGGTTTTGAGGCGTGTTCAGCAGATTTGGTTAAAGCACAAGCGATGGCGGTGTTAAATGATTTGCCTGTGAAAGCGATAAAATCAGGTATGCTTGGCACGACCGATAATATTGAGATGTTAAGCGCGTTGTTTGCCGATGGCATGATTGCAAAAGGCACGCCGTATGTGCTTGACCCTGTGTTGGTGGCAAATAGTGGTGGTTCGCTGGGCGACAAGGCGACTTTGGTCGGTGCGTTTACTAAATTATTGCCTTATGCCAGTATCGTTACGCCAAATAGTCATGAATTGCGGGATTTGACAGGGATTGATGACTTGCATTTGGGGGCAAAACAGCTTTGCCAACAAGGGGCAAAAGCAGTTTTGGTAAAAACATCGCACGACAGCCAAGCACAAGGCATTGAGCAGTTTTTATATGTGAATGATGACAATAATGTTCGCCTAAGTTATACGGCGATTTTGCCAAGATTAACAGGGGAATATCACGGTTCGGGTTGTAGTTTGGCAAGTTTTATCGCTGGACGATTGGCATTGGGCAACAGCTTGCCTCAAGCGGTGCAGATGGCGGATATTTGGATAAATCAGGTGTTAAAAGTGGCGGATATCCCCCACCCTAACAACCCAACTGCTCAAAAAATTCCAAAACGCTTCTTTTATTAATTGTTTAAAAAATTACAATTTTATCAGATAGATACCCAACGTTTGGATAATGGTTTCTAATAAAATAATTAAGAAAAACCCAATCATCGGTGCTAAGTCAAACATACCCACTGGCGGAATAATTTTGCGAAAAGGTGCGATGATGGGTTCGCTTAAGTTGCCTAACAATGCCAACGCTGGGTGCAATTTGTCACTAAAAAACACAATCCAACTGATAACAAATGATGCCATGATAAGCAGTTGGCTTAGGCGTAAAAAGTCCAAAACCAGCGTAATTCCTGCCACAAAAAACAATATATAAGGCGAAAAATAGCGGTTTAAATAGTCAATCATCGCCATGTTGTATTCGGTGCTGTTAAAAAATCCGATATATTGGCTATCAATTTTCATGATGTCCAATACGCCCCAAATAAAAATCAAACGGAGCAAAAACAACAACGCCACCGCCGACAAACTCACCCTACCACCGCCAACGGTCGGAAAAATGCGAGCAAACACATCAACAACTTGGGTGAGCTGATACAAAAAAAGTGACTTGCGGTTCTTTACGTTCTATGCCTGTAAACTGCACCATAAAAACGCAAAAAAAATCAACAACATCGCACAGCCAACGACAATATCAAAAATACCTGAAATGATAGGTGTCATGCAGTTATTTTACCTTTTTTATTTATTATGAATAAATTATCAATTAATTTTTACTTAATTCAATAGAGCGATTTACGCACGCTTGCATGGCTTTTTCTACAATTTCGCCAAATTGATTGTCATCAAATACACAAATAGCACTGTGGGTTGTGCCGTTTGGCGATGTAACTTTTTGGCGTAATACGGCTGTGCTGTCTTGGCTTTCTAGTGCCATTTTTGCTGAGCCTAAAGCGGCTTGAATGGCTAGGTTTTTGGCTTGTTCTTCGGTTAAACCAAAATTTTGTCCAGCTTTTATCATGCTTTCAAACATATAAAAAAAGTAAGCAGGGGCAGAACCTGAAACGGCAGTAACAGCGTGCAATAGTTCTTCGTTTTCTACCCACAATACCAAGCCTGATGCCGATAAAACTTGGGTTGCCAATGCTTTGTCATCTGGTGGCAATTTGGAAAATACGCCTGTCGCTCCTTGTTGAATCATCGCAGGCGTGTTTGGCATGGCTCGCACCAGTCGCACATTGTTGCCTAACAAACTTTCTAAGCGAGCCAACGGCACACCTGCCAAGATAGAAATCACCAATTGGCTGTCCCACACGTCCGCAAATGGCGTTAGCACATCGGCGACCACTTGCGGTTTGATTGCCAAAATCACAATATCGGATTTGGCGAGATGTTGCTTGTTTTGTTCAAGATTGTCCGCATTCAGGGCATTGACACCTTTGCCGGCAAAATTTTGTAATTTTTGCGTATCTGGGTCAATCACGCTGATTAAACTGGCAGTTAAACCTTTTGCCAAAAGCCCTGTTATCAAGGCTTCTGCCATATTACCACCACCGATAAACGTGATGGTTTTTGAAAAATTGCTGAGCATGGTGTGTCCTTTTTTTTCAATATTTTTTGTCAAATTACAGCTGTCTAGTTTAACATAAAAGCCATCACTTCACAAAAACCAATTCGTTGTGTTTATTTTTCAGCAAAATTTTTTAAATGAATTTTTTAAAATAATTGGCAACAAAAAAAGCGGATAACTGGTATCCGCTTTTAATAAAATCAACTAATAAAATTAACAAGAGTTTATTAGTTTTTTTCAAAATATTTGGTCAAAACTTCTAAGCAACGCACAACTTTTGTTGTCTGTTGTTCACGGCGTGGCGTTACTGCATACAGCATATAGGTTGGTAAATGATAAGTTGGCAATACTTCAACCAATTCACCACTAGCAAGTTCTTTTTGGATATCCAATGACAAGATACGAGCCACGCCTTGGCCTTCTTTTGCCAACGTTATTGCAAGTTGCACGTTGTTGGTTTGGATACGGCTTGGCATTTTGACACGCACTTTTTTGCCAGTTTCTACGCTGGTTAGCTCTACTTGCGCTGGGTCTTTTACCAAAGTAATTCCAATCATTTGTAAATTTACCAAATCTTTTGGCTCAACGATTTTGGCATGTTGGCGTAAATAATGTGGTGATGCCACAAGCATTGGACGCACTTCGCTCAATGGGTGTACTGACACGCTGTTGTCATTGGTATTTGGCGACATACGCACAGCGATATCAATACGCTCTTCAATCATGTCAATGTACTGATTGTCCGCTTCAAAATGAATATTTAAATCATCATGAGCTGACATCCACGTTGATAACGCAGGCAAAACGTGCTGAACGCCTAGCTCTGGCGTGGTGGCGATACGTAGATTGCCCGCCAACTCATCACGCAACTGGTGCACACGGATACGACCTTGCTCGGCTGCTTCTACCACGTCTTTGGCACTTTCGTAAAAACTTGCACCTGCTTCGGTCAAACTTAATTTACGGGTTGAACGGTGTAGCAACACCACGCCCATATCTTGCTCAAGTGAGCGGATTTGTTGGCTTACCGCACTGGTTGTAATACCAAGCTCTTTGGCTGCACCGCTAAAAGACCCATGACGGACAACACTGGCAAATACTGCCATGCCTCTTAAATTGTCTAACATATTTATTTACCTAACTCTATACTAAGGGAAATATATTATATAATACTTTTTTATTAATTTAAATAATCTTAACTCATTTTTTTTATAAAACCTGAATTTTTATTGTACTCATTAGTCAATTTTTCTAAAGAACATTGTTATTAAAAACTTTTTTATTGTTGTTGTTTTTATATTATTTATTAATATTAACCAATCAAAGTAATTTTACTAAATTAATACTGGCGTGTTGTTGTAAGAGTAATTGCATAATCGGCTGTGCAGTAATTTGGTCGGTGGCGGTTTGTAATGCCATTGCTTCTCTGTTTTTTTGTAATTGCTCTGGGATTTGTTGTTTTAAATCAGGCAGTTGCGTTACGTTATTGTTAAATTTAACGTCAATGCCTTGAAAATGCTGTTTTAATTTTTTGCAAAAATTTTGAAAAGCCACACCTGTACTCAAAATGTCTTCATCACCAAAAAATTCACTTGCACCGTTGATTTGACCTGTCATCATGCCCAGTTTGGCAAGTACGATTTCGTCTGTGTCTAGCCAATGATTTTGGCGAGCCAAATACACCCAATAATCCCATTTTTGGGCTGTCCATTCGCCTGTGAGTTGTTGCGGTTGTGGGACGAGCAGTTGCTGAACCGATGTTGGGTTTGGCGAAACATTTTCAACATTTTCAAC
>CAKMOY010000035.1 GCA_927911235.1 uncultured Moraxella sp. | reverse complement strand
GTCCCCCATCGTCTAGAGGCCTAGGACATCGCCCTTTCACGGCGGTAACCGGGGTTCGAATCCCCGTGGGGACGCCACATATTCTTTAGGAATAAAAAATTAAGCCATTGTTAAATGACAATGGCTTTTTTGTTTTTAATGCTTTTTTTCGTTTATAAATCAATTAAATGAGAAATCATACTTTGAAACCTTTGCAAAACCCTAAAAAATCCGCTAAATTTCTGTTACCAAGAATTAACGATTGTCCACGACGGATGTCGGCTCCTGACAGACCGGCTTTAAAACTACCCCTTCTTCATATACGCAACGGAAAATCATATGTTAATCAAAGCAACTATTCTTGCCAATGCTACAGAACTCGAACAAATCTATTCATTATCGTTTGAATCAAACGCCTCTTTTTTTCCTGATGATATGGAGGAAGAAGATGACGAGGGCGAAGAGGATTTTTCATTTGAATCCGCAATAATGATGCTTGACAAAACAGTACTGGGATTATGGATAAATGATCGCCTAATCGGAGGTGCTGTTATTTCCGGCAATTCTACAGGAATACACACCCTTGATAGATTGTTCATTCTGCCTGAAGAACAGGGTAAAGGTTACGGTTTTCATGCATGGATGGAAATTGAAAATATGTATCCTGACGCTAAAGAATGGACACTGAGAACGCCGACATGCCTGATTAATAACGTGTGTTTTTACGTAAATAAGTGCGGTTTTACCATTGTGCGCGTTGAGGACATGGGAAAGGATGGGGTTGGCATGTACGTTTTCTCGAAGAAAGAGACTTTTGCAAAACCTCTGAATTTACAAATTCCAAAAAAATAACCAATTGAAATTTTAGGAGTTTATTTTTTACAACTATCGAAAGAATGAGGTTTTGCAAAGGTTTCACTTTGTATTTTTAGGCGTATGCAATACGCCCCCACCTCTATATTTTAAGCTAAAAACCCGTGTATCAATGTCTTTAGCCAAAGGGTTATCAATATTGACTGTTTTTTGCAAATGTCCAATCACATCATCAGCCGTATCGCACACCACTAACGCATTGCGGTCTTGCTGTGCCATAAAACCTTCATCGGCAATATGATGAATATGCTGGATAAAATGCTGATAAAATTGATTGGTGTTCAACAACATCATCGGTTTGTCATGTTGCATCAACTGTCGCCAAGTCGCAATCTCAGCAATCTCTTCTAGCGTACCAAAACCGCCCGATAAAGTTACAAAAGCACTGGCATATTCAGCCATCATTGCCTTTCTGGTGTGCATACTATCGGTCAAATGCAACTGGGTCAAATTGAGATGCGAAATTTCTTTTTGGAGCATAAACTGTGGAATCACGCCCACCGCCACGCCATTTTGCGACAGCACGCCATCAGCCACCGCCCCCATTACGCCAATGGATGCACCGCCATACACCAAGCCAAAACCCGCTTTTGCCAGTTTTTGACCCAGCTCAAACGCCGTTTGGGTATAAATCGGATTATTGCCTGTGCGTGAACCACAATACACCGCCACCAAAGGCACGCTAATGTTTTCATTTTGGATAATATCGCCCAATTTATCCACATCTTTTATGGGTAATCGTTGTTGAATTTGTTATTTTTGTCATTTTATCAATATGCTAATTAAAAAAACTGCGATTAAGGAATGAGTTGCTCTAAACGTTGATACGCTACGCCATAGCCTTGTTTTGCCGATTGACGTAACCATGATAAAGCGGTTTCATCATTTTTGTCCACGCCGTTGCCTGTTTCATACATTTTTGCCAAAAAATATTGGGCTTGTGCATGGCCCAACTCACCTGCTTTTTCGTAATGATAAAGGGCTTGAGTGTTGTCAATGTTGACCGCTTGTTGAAAATTGGCAACGTCAAAACCGCCTTGATAATACCACCCCAACACAAAATGGGCTGGACGAAAGTCCTGTTTGGCAGATTTTGCAAAAATTCCACCGCCAAATCGGTATTTTGAGCGACACCGCCCACGCCAAATAAATGTGCAATCCCCACATTATATTGGGCTTTGGCAAAGCCATGCTCGGCTGAGTGTTGAAAATCCGTCATCGCATCGTGCAATTGATTTTTTATTTTTTGAGTGGCATTGACAAAAATCGCTTCAGCATCAACATTGCTTGCTTGGTTGTCAGTTTGTTTGTCCAAATTTTCTGCAAGGCGATTGACCGCAGGTGCATAGCCCAAATCTGCCGATTGTTGATACCAAAAAGTCGCTTGTTCAGGGTTTTGTACGAATCCGCCCAAGCCTTTTTCATAAGCGACCGCTAGATTATATTGTGCGGTTGCGTCGCCTTGTTCAGCAGCTTGGATAAAAAGTTGCACGGCTTTTTTGGGGTCTTGTTCCACGCCAAATCCTTGCATATACAGCATGGCAAGGCGGACTTTGGCTTCAGCAAGGTTTTGAGCAGTAGCTGCATGATAGCATTGGTAGGCTTTTGTGTAGTCTTGTGGTACGCCTACACCTTTTTCAAACAATTTACCAAGCCCTACTAAGGCTTGGGCATGTTGTTGTTTGCTCGCTTGTAACCAGTAACGAGCCGATTCCCGAAAGTTTTTTTCTACGCCCAATCCTTTGGCATAGCAAAGCCCAAGTTGATATTGGGCTTCGGCATCGCCATTGTTGGCTTTTTGTTGGTAATCGTTGATGTCAAACGCTGTCATGTTGTTTCCTTTGCTTTTCAATAAACAATATTTTAACAAATTTTAACGCAAATAAACAACCGTATCGCTTAATTCATTACCGTGAATATCATTGTCTAGTTGATAATGTTGGCGTAATAATTGCCCAATTTCGTTAAGCAATTGGGTCAAACCTTGCACTTGATTGTCCGCTTTGATATGTGTTAAAGCCATATCGCACAAGGCTTGCCAAGCCGTTGGCATGACTTGTGACGCAATGCCCCTATCAGCAATAATCTCAAGCCTGTGTTCACACACATTTAAATAAACCAACACGCCTGTATTGTCCGCTGTATCCCATACCCGATAATCGGCAAACACTTGCACCGCCCTATCTCGGCTGTTGTGCGTGCGTGCAAGGTGCAAGGGCAAAGTATTTTCAATCACCAAAAACACTTCGCCACGATGTCCGATTTCCGCTTGGCTGACCGCTTGGCTTAATTGGGTTTTGGCAACATTGTCTAACCAACGGTTGTGCAAACACGGCACAAAACACAACTGACGCAACCAACGGCGAAAACTTGGCTCGGTGGTTGTGGTGTTGTTAATCGGTGACGTATAAGCAATCGTTTCGCTGATTGGCAGTTGATTGCCTTTTGTTGGATTGGGTTGATTTGTCTGTGTGTGTTGTGAATTTGTCATGTGATTTATTTTAATTTAAATTTAATTTTAAAAAAACTACCAAGAACCGCCAGCACCGCCTCCGCCAAAGCCACCACCGCCTCCGCCGTAACCTCCGCCACCAAATCCGCCTCCGCCAAAACCACCGCCACCTGTGGGAATAAATACACTACCGCCACCACGTCCGCCACCGCCTGTATTGCGAACCAACAAAAACACAAATAACAAAAACGCAATTAACAAACTAGTAAAAAAGCCAAACCCAAACAACGTGCCTGCCACCACCGCACCGCCAGCGGTGACGCTCGCTCCCAAAAAACGCCCCAATATACTGGTCAAAAAGAAACCAATAAATAATGAAATAATGGCAAAAGGAATGGGTGAAATTTCTTCGGCTTGCGACTGTTGCATTTTTTCGGCATTGGCTTGTTTTAAAATATCTGGGTCGGTACTCAGTCGCTCTTCAATGCGATTTAGCCCTGCATTGATACCGCCTGCAAAGTCGCCTTGTTTAAAATATGGCGTGATATCTTCCATGATAATACGTTTGGCAATCGCATCAGGAATCACACCTTCAAGCCCATAACCTGTCAAAATCTGTAATTTGCGGTCATTGACAGCGACCACGATTAACAAGCCATTACTGCTTTTTTTACCGCCCAATTGCCAACGTTCGGCAACTTGTATGGCATAAGTAAAAATGTCTGTACCGTTGGTGGTCGGTACAATCACCACCGCAGGCTGTGCCAAACCCCGCTCATAAATATGACGAATTTTTTGCTCTAAGGCTTGTTTTTCGCTGGCGGTCAAAATACGAGCTTGGTCAATCACAGGATTTTGCAAAACCAATTGCGATGAATCCACACCTTTTTCGGTGGATTGGCGTGGGGTTTGGGTGGAATTTTGGTTGGCGTTTTGTGTTGAGTTTTGTAATGTTTGGTTACTTTGTCCATTTGGCAAAGGCAAAGCGTCATTATTCAGCGTTTCGCGCAAAGTTTCGTTAATCGCTTCATTGCCAAAAACAGCGTCATTCACCGCTTCATTTTGTTTGGCAACTTGAGAAAGAGCAACCATGTCATCCACGCTGTGCGATTGTAGCGTGGATTTGGTCGGCTGTGCGGTGGCTTGATTTGCCGTTGCAGTGGCGGTAGTCGTTGCGGTTTCGGCTTGGCTCAATGTTGGCATGACGGACAGACTTAACAAACCGATTATCACAGATTTTTTTATCCATGATTGGGGTGAATGTGTCATTTTTTTTTACCAACATGAGAAGCCTTTTATCAATTTTTAAAATTTTTTTTAAAACAATTTAAACCCAATTTATCGTATTTTTGATAAATGGATTAATTGGCAGTTGCCGTGCCTGTATTGGCTGTCGCTGTGCCTGTGTTTTGCACAGGTTGTCCACCTGCATTGGCGTTATTGGCGGCAGGGACTGGCTGACCGCCTGTGTTATTGTTGTTACCAAAATCAACAGTCGGTGCGACCGAGATTTGGGCTTCGTTACCCACGGTAAAGTTTGGGCGAGTGTGCATACCAAAAACTTTGGCGGTCAAGTTGGTTGGAAATTGGCGAACGGTGGTGTTATATTGCTGAACGTCCTTGATATAGTTGCCACGAGCCACGGTAATGCGGTTTTCTGTGCCTTCAAGCTGGGCTTGCAATTCCAAAAATTGTTTGTCCGCTTTTAACTCTGGATAACGCTCAGACACTGCCATCAAGCGAGATAACGCACCGCCTAACTGGTCTTGCACCTGTTGAAAACGTTGAAAAGATGCAGGGTCGTTTAGCACCTCTGGCGTGACTTGGATAGATGTCGCTGCCGAGCGAGCTTGGGTGACTTGGGTTAAAGTTTCTTGTTCGTGCTGAGCATACTGGGCGACCACTTTGACAAGATTTGGAATCAAGTCGGCACGGCGTTGGTATTGGTTTACCACCTCTGACCATGAAGCGTTGATTTGTTCGTCTTGGGCTTGCATTTTATTATAGCTACAGCCTGTCAAACTGGCTGAACCGATGATAATAGCAGTTGCTAAAAGGGTGTTTTTGATGGCTTTCATGATAATACCTAATAATCTAAAATTTACAAAGTATTATCATGAGATTACAGCGTTTTGTAAGTTGTGATTTTGTAATGAGTTGTGATAAAAATTTAACCACAACTCAAATTTTACACATACAGACGGTTAAGAGTTATAACCCTTTGGATTACCACTTTGCCAACGCCAAGTGTCCGCACACATTCTATCAATGCCAAATTCTGCTGTCCAGCCCAGCAGATTTTTCGCTTTTTGGGAGCTTGCATAGCAAGTAGCAATATCCCCTGCTCGTCTGGGTGCAATGACGTACGGCACGGCTTGCCCTGTTTGACTGATAAAGGCGTTTACCAGTTGTAAAACGGACGTGCCGTTGCCTGTGCCAAGATTTATCGGCTCAAACCCAATGGCTTTTTCTTGTTTTTCAATGTATTGCAACGCTGACACATGACCTTTTGCCAAGTCCACCACATGAATATAGTCTCGCACACCTGTGCCGTCCACCGTGTCGTAGTCGTTGCCAAATACGGACAATTTTTCAAGTTTGCCCACCGCCACTTGGCTGATGTACGGCATGAGATTGTTTGGAATGTCGCTTGGGTCTTCGCCAATCGTGCCTGATGCGTCCGCCCCAATGGGGTTAAAATATCGCAACGAAATGATGTTAAATTCATCGTCCGCTTTCGCCAAGTCTTCTAAAATATACTCAACCATGAGTTTGCTTTGCCCATAAGGATTGGTGGCGGAGCGTGGCGAAGTCTCAACAATTGGCAAAGTCTCTGGGTCGCCATACACGGTTGCCGATGATGAAAAATAAAGTTTTGACGTTAAACTCTTTCATCACTTCTAATAAATTAAGCGTTCCTGCCACGTTGTTTTGATAATATTTTAACGGTTTTGCCACCGACTCGCCAACGGCTTTTAACCCTGCAAAATGAATAACGGCAAAAAAATTATGTTCGTTAAACACTTGATTTAACAAGGTTTTATCCAAAATATCGCCTTGAATAAAGTCAATTTTTTGCCCAACGATTTTTCCACTCGCTCAATCGCAATCGGACTAGAATTGGACAAATTGTCATAAATAATAGGCGTAAAGTCAGATTTGATAAGCTCAATCAGCGTGTGCGAACCGATATAGCCTGCACCGCCTGTTACAAGGATTTTTTTCATGTTTTTCAAGCCTTTATAAAAAATTGAATTTTATGGAAACCGCTCGCCCTGAGCTTGTCGAAGAGTCGGTTTCCACTTCGCTTTGCTACGTCTTGCGAAGCAATGCTTCTCAGGTTCGACAAGCTCACCACGAACGGAAACTTTTAAATTATACAACTACCGCCCAATCCCCGTATAAAACCCTGTTAAATCAGCCACTTGGCTGTCGGTCAAATATTTTTGGCATCAAAAATCGGCACACCCGCCCTGTTTAATTCATTGACATCAGGGGGCAATAAATCCGACCAATTAATAATAAACAAACTCGCCACTTCTGGCAAGCTGTCATAAGGCTTGTCGGTGAGCGTCAAAAGTGGTTCATCGCCATATTGCTCAGCAAGCTCAAAGGCGGTATTTTTGGCATAAACAATGGTGCGAATTTGGTACGACCACAGCAATTTTAACAGCTCGTGAATGGCAGAATTGGTAATGCGAGACGTACCAATGCGATAGCCTGCTCCCCAAATTAGCACGGTTTTATTTTCAATAAAACCATCAAAATACCGCCAAAATTTGCGAAAAATCAGCTCTTTTTGGTCGTTATTAATGTCTTCTACCGCACTTAGCAGTTTTGTATGTACTTGATTTTTATTAAAAATTTGCGATAAAAGCTCAATCTCAGTCGGCAAAGACTTACCACCAAATCCCCACCCTGCGGACAAATAAGCACTGCCAATTCGGCTATCTTTGCCCATGATATCTTTGATTTTATTGATGTTTATTTTTTGGTTATCGGCAAGGCGTGCCATTTCATTCATAAAACTAAGGCGTGTGGCAAGCATCGCCATGATACTACTTCTGGCAAATTCTATGGTTTTAATATCACTAATCTCGCAAGTTTTGGCATTTTTTTGCAAAACAACAAAAATTCACACGCTTTGACGCTGTTTGCCGTTTTTTTCGCCAATGATAAGTAAATCGGCATGAAAAAAACGCCCCAAAATTCGCCCCATCTTTCATAAAAATAAACGGCAAATAATACACCCACGCACTTTTTAATTGTTTAGCAAAACTGTCAAATTCGCCAATACTTTTTGTGCCACTGATGATGATTTGGCTGTGCGGGCTATTTTGGCTTCTGATAAAATTTTGCAATTCATCATCGCTTAAATCATCGGCAAATAGCCACGTTATCGCATTATCGTTAAATTCAAAATTATGTGATTTATCAATAACTTGGTGCATAATTTTTTGCTCATTAACAAACATTTTCCACAAGGCGGACATTTGATTATCAAATTTGTATTGTACTAATGTTTGCTCAATTTCGCCTTGTTTTCCCTGCTCTTTTTTGCTAAACAGCGTTACTTGATTGTCAAGACTGGCTAAAAAATACAGGCGTTAATCGCTTCGTGATTAGCACCATAAACATGAATGTGTTTACTCATTTTTTACCACCTTTAATCACACTTAACAGCTCATTAGTAGAACTGTCAAATTTCTCTGTTAAATCAATATCTTGCAACTCATCATAAACACGATTTGCCATTACTTTGCCCACTTCTACGCCCCACTGGTCAAAAGGGTTAATCTGCCAAATCACACTCATCACATACACTTTATGCTCGTACAGAGCGATGAGCGAACCCAGCGTTTTTGGCGATAAATCGGTCAAAAGCAAGGTGGTTGACGGCTGATTACCACGATATTGTTTAAAATGGGAAAATTTGTCGTCTTTTTGCACAAGTTCGCTTGGCAAGGCATAATTGCCAAATGCCAACACTTGACTTTGTGCCAAGCAGTTTGACAAGGACAATTTGTGTTGTTCTGCTAAATACTGATTGTATTTTTGCTTATCATTATAGCGGTAAATGGGCGTGATAAAATCGCAAGAAACCCGTTGCGTGCCTTGATGTAGCAGTTGATAAAAAGCGTGCTGGGCGTTCGAGCCAATATCGCCCCACAGCACAGGGCAAGTGGCATAATCCACCGTTTTGCCATCACGAGTTACCGATTTGCCGTTGCTTTCCATCTCAAGCTGGGTGAGATAATTGGGAAAAAACGACAACCGCCCATCATAAGGTAGTACGGTGTGGGCATTGATGTTTAAAAAGGTGCTGTTCCACACACCCAAAAGTCCCAAAAGTACAGGCAAATTTTGCTCAAATTTAGCGGTGGCAAAGTGCCTATCCATCGCATTTGCCCCTGCTAGTAGCTCATAAAAGTTTGCCATGCCAATCTTTATGGCGATGGCAAGCCCAATCACCGACCACATGGAAAAACGACCGCCCACCCAGTCCCACAGCAAAAGCTGATTGTCCGCATGAATGCCCCACTCGCTCATCTTGTCCGCTTTGGTGGAAATGCCGATAAAATGCCTGCGTAAAATGGTTTCTTTATTGTTGTGGTTTGAAAGTAGCCACGCCAGAGCAGTTTTGGCATTTGACAATGTGTCAATCGTGCCAAAAGATTTTGATGAAATTATAAATAATGTGGTTTGTGGATTTAGAATTTTTAACAAACCGTCAAGCTGTGTGCCGTCCATGTTGGAAACAAAATGCACCCGAATGTCGGTGTCCGCCCACTCATCAAGGGCAGTTGTCGCCATGAGTGGCCCTAAATCTGAACCGCCCACGCCAATGTTCACCACATCGGTGATTGCCTTACCTGTGTAGCCACGCCAGATTTTTTGGCGAATACGACCTACCAAAATTTCTGCCTTGGCAAGGCTGTCATGCACTTGCTCATTGACGTTTACGCCACCGACAAGCAAATTTTCACCCTTTGGAGTGCGTAAGGCGGTGTGCAAGGCTTCTCGGTTTTCGGTGTTGTTTACTTTTTTTCCTGTTAATAAATCATTGATTTTATTGGATAAATCAATTTTTTTTGCCAAATTTAACAAATTTTGCAAAATGTCATCATTAATCGCCTGTTTGCTAAAATCCATGTAAATATCGCAGGATTTTGCGGTAAATTTTTTGCCACGAGAGCCGTCTTTGGCAAACAACTCATTTAACGTTAAAGGGTTTTTACCAAAGGTTTGTAGGGTTTGCCAAGTGCTGTTGGTAGTCATTTTTTATGCCTTATTTTTGCAAAATTTTATCCGCAAAATACATAAACGCCTGCATATAGCTGGTCATGTCGCCAGCGTCAAAGCTATTGCCGACCATCGTAACCACATCCACGCCTTGTGTGCTGATAAGTGCATCAATAGCATCGGTGAGCTGAATTTCACCGCCCACGCTTGGCTCGGTTTTTGCCAAATAATCAAAAATGGCGTTGTTAAACACATAACGCCCCACCACCGCCAAATTTGACGGAGCAACGTCTGCCTTTGGTTTTTCTACAAAGCCTTGCACGCTAAAGGCTTGATTTTGCTTAGTTTTTTCAAGCGTTTTGCTCTCTCCATGCAGTTTGGCAATACCGTATTTGTGAATGTCGGCTGTGGCTACAGGATCTACCAAAATTTGCGAATGTGAATTTTTGCTAAATTCATTTATCATAAATACTAAATTTTGGCTATTATAATCGCTCTCAAACGGATTTAGCACAACATCGGGCAACAGCACGGCAAAGTGATTATCACCAATGGCGGAGCGAGCTTGCAAAACCGCATGACCCAAGCCCAATGGTTTACCTTGACGTACGCTGATGATGTTTACGTCATTTGGCAAAAAGTTTAAGCTGTCGGCAAGTTCGTTTTTGCCTTTGGTGCGAAGCTGGGTATCAAGTTCGCTGTTGATGTCAAAATAGTTTTCTATCGCCATTTTTTGGGCGTGATTGACAAGCACAATATTTTTGATACCAGAGGCAACCGCCTCTTCAATGACGTATTGGATTGCAGGTTTGTTGCCAAGTGGCAACAGCTCTTTTGGCACAGCTTTTGATAATGGCAACATACGAGTGCCAAAGCCAGCGACAGGGATAACAGCGTGGGTGATTTTCATATTCAATCCTTATGAGTTAAATTTTTTGATAATATTATTATTCATATAACCAAACACCCCAAATATAAAGGCTTTTAGCCATAATGTATAGTTGTGCCAATCAAATTTACGATGCACCAAATAAAACCAAGTATAGCGATAAAATTGTTTGGCTAGTATAATGGTTTTTTGCGAATTGAAAAGTCATCTCTTAGTTTGAGCATATACGCTTGATTGCGTGTAGAAAAAAACAGTTTTAGTCGAGAATCCACATGATGATACCTAAAACCCTGGATATAAAGATATTCATTTAATGATGTTGGGTGATACACCACGCAAGATGTCAGCACCGCCACTTTATAACCAGCTTGCAAAACACGGCTTTTAAACTCTTGCTCATCACCCCGAATAAAAAACTCTGGGCGTGGACCTTCTAAATGCTCAATGACACTTTTATCAAATAATACGCCATTAAACAATTTAATATCATCTTCAATAATACTGTGAGCTTGAACCAACTCAACATCTGTAAACTTAGTTTGATTAACACGATATTCAAATGAGGTTTTTTGGTGATTATGCGTATCCACAACAATCGGACATAAGACATCAAACTGATAGTAGTTTTGGCAGGTCAGCATATCTTCAATATAGGTTCTACTTGGTGGATAAGCATCGTCATCAAAGGTAAAAATCTTATCCGAAGCTAGTGCCATTGCTTTTTCAAAACCCCATGCAAAACCGCCTGCACCGCCAATATTTTTGGGTAAGCGATACAGGCGGATATTAGTTTTGGCAAAGTTTTCAATCAACTCACAAGTATTATCATCACTATGATTATCAACGACAATGATATTATCCAAAACATAAGTTTGGTTTAACAGTTGATTTAATAATTTAAGTACGACTGCACTTGAATTATAAGTGACGACAATAACAGAAACGATTGACATATTAATTTACTTTTGTTTGCTTTTGTTAAAACAAATGTTATAAAACATTCACCATAAAAGCAGGTATTTTAGCATTTTTTTGCTTGGCTGTCAGAAATGCTTGAGCCACATCCAATGCTTCACGAATGGTCACGTCCATATCCAAGTAGCGATAAGTCGCCAAACGACCAACAAAAGTTACTTTGGTTTCTTGATTTGCTAACTCAATATATTTTTCAAGCATAGTTTTTTCATCAATCAAACGAATCGGATAATAAGGAATGTCTTTTTCTTCAGCTAAACGACTAAATTCTTTAAAATACACAGTTTTTTCGTGATTTTCCCAAGGCGTAAAATGCTTGTGTTCTGAAATACGAGTGTATGGCACGCTTTCTTCGCCATAATTCATCACCGCACAGCCTTGAAAATCGCCTTCATCAGTGTGGCGTTCAAAGTCAAGGGTGCGATAGCCTAGACGACCAAGTTTATAATCGTAAAAACCGTCCAACGCCCCTGTGTAGAAAATATGTTCATAATCATCCAATTTATCCCGATAATCATCAAAATTTGTCCCAAGTTTAACGGTGATGTTATCATGATTTAGGATACTTTGCACGATTGGGGTGTAGCCGTCTTTTGGCATCCCTTGAAATTTGTGGAAAAAGTAATTGTCATTGTAGTTAAAACGCACTGGCAAGCGTTTTAAAATACTGGCTGGCAATTTGGTTGGACTAAGTCCCCATTGTTTTTGGGTATAGCCTTTAAAAAAGGCTTCGTACAAGTCTTTACCAACAAATTTTAATGCTTGTTCTTCAAATGATTGTGGTTCATCAATCGTTTTATCCGCTTGTTCATTAACGATAAAATCGTGGGCTTCTTTTGGGCTAAAGGCTTTGCCAAAAAATTGGTTGATGGTATGTAGATTGACTGGCAATGAATAAACCTGCCCACCAACGGTAGATTTAACACGATTGGTGTAGGGCATCATTTCGCCATGCTGATTGACATAATTCCACACTTGTTCGTCATCGGTGTGGAAGATATGGGGTCCGTATTGGTGTACCATGACTTCGGTTTCTTTATCCCGTTTGGTGTAGCAGTTGCCTGCAATGTGCGAACGTTGGTCGATGACTTCAATTTGGTATCCTTGTTCAGCAAGTTCACGAGCGATAACTGCACCTGAAAAACCCGCTCCGACGGTTAGGATTTTTTTATTATCTTGCTTCATAAAGACTCCAATCAAAAGATAAAATTTAGAATATATTTGATATTTATAAGCTAAAAAAATTTAAGAAACTTAGTTAGTTTATAACGTGTTTGATTTTACTTAAATTTTGTTTTAACTAAAGATTCGATATCTCTCTGCAAATCTTGTGTCTCAAATATTTTAATACCCGAATCTGCATGACCACCATTTAAAGGATAACCTTTTAAGTTGATATGGCTTGAATTAAGTCGCTCCACATAAAATTTTTCACAAGGATTTTCACAATCATAATAGATATTATGTTTAACATTGTCATTATTGTTACTTAACAATGTTTCAATATCATCAATTTGAGCATCTTTGTTGAAGCATACAAAATCAGAAGGCAAAACAGGTCTAAGTGGTTGCTCAAATCTCTCTACAATATGCCGTCTATGATTGATACTTAGTGTAGTTTGTGGATTAATGACATAAGAATGGAATTGAACTTCGGCAAATTGACTAGCTAAAATTTCTGAAAAATACATGGAAGCAAATCCACCTGCGGATGCCCCAACGAAAATAACATTTTTGTATTGACGGATAATATTACCTAGAATATTTTTAATTTTATACGTTTTATCTAAATACCAAACAATCGGACTAAGTTCACTAAATCTAATAAAATCTAACGATAGTTTATAAGGTAAATGATAAAATTCCCATCTAGTATCAATACCATCATAAGGTGTACCCGCACCATTAAATATAACCAGTAAAGTGTCCGTAAAGTTACCAAATACAGCTGTTGTATGTAATTCACTTAAAAAATTTGAACCTTCTCCACTCAAGAACTCAAGTGTATGATGATTCACGTCATCATTTAAATGACCATAGAATGATTTACGATTACCTTTAATATCTAAAAAACCTAAACGACTGGTAATATCGCCATATATGTTTAGAAAGTTTAATCCTTTTTCATCTACTTTCCATGCATATTCATTTTCATGTGTATAGCCACGAATCAAACCATCTTCACATAGCCATAAATTGTCTGAAATAATATTACCCTTATCACCTCGGAATCGCCAACGAGTGTTTTTAAGGTATTCAGTCAGTACTTGTGGGTCAGAACTTGTCGCATAAATTGTTTTATCAACATATTTTTTAAGACGAATAGGAGCATGATGAACCAACCATTCTCCTTGCCAGTTTTCATGGGCTAAATCAATAAATGCTGTTTTACGACTCATTGAGTCATAAAAAGAAATAATACCACCTTCAATTGTCCATTTATAAAACTCCAAATTTAGATAGTTTTCGATATAACCATCTTGACCAAATTGAAATCTTGGTGAAATAACAATACCATCTAAAAAACTAATCACAAAATCTTTATGACCATTCAAAAATGCATCTAACATATTTACCTCAAATTCACCTTAAAAATCATTATCAATAACATTCATCCTAAATTATAACATTCATCCTAAATTATAACAATTAATTCTTTAATCCATTTTTTAACAAGAATTCATATTCTTGCGGTGTTCCGCAAAAGTCTATTTGAGATAAAGTAATTTCATCAAACAGCACTTTTCCACCATTTTCAATTAATAAATTATACATAGGAGCAATATATAACTCACCTTTTATATACAAATTTTCTGCTTTAGTACGTTCAAAAAGACTAAAAAACTCCCCTATTTTTCTAAAATAGTAGAGACCATCACTACATAAATCAGAAATACGCTCTTTTTCTGTCGTTCTGATTACCTGATTTTTATCATCAATTTCGATAAACGACCACTGATCGCCTTCGCCTTTAAATACTTCCAAGTAACCTGCACAATCATTGACAAAAAAAGGTTTTTTAAATTTATAACGAAATGTATCTATATTAAATATATACAGTGGTTCATCTTTATCAATATTCAATATTTTTTAAACCCAAATACACAGTCTCC
>CAKMOY010000034.1 GCA_927911235.1 uncultured Moraxella sp. | reverse complement strand
ATAAAGTCAAAAAAATCATAAAATTCTTTTGCACTGATATAGATGCTACAAAAACAGCGATTTTACTTGAATTAAAATCGCAACACCATCAACCGATGGTATAATATCTTTCGTCAAGAAATAATGGCATTGAGAGTTTTTGGAGTTTTACTAAAAAGAAGACTTGCCAAATTTAATGGTGTAACCGCAAATTTTGAGTTTCACTTGAAAGAATGTGAATGGCGTTGGAATAAAGATTTGAATGAATTACAACGCCATTTATGGGATTTGATTAAGTGAGTTTTTAGTTCTTGATAGTCTAGAGCCTTATTTTAAATTGACGCAATCATTCCCACTCAATCGTCGCAGGTGGTTTACTACTCACATCATACACCACACGAGATACGTCCTTGATTTCATTCATGATACGAGTTGAGATTTTATCCACCAACTCATACGGCAAATGAGCAAAACGAGCGGTCATAAAGTCCACCGTTTCCACCGCACGAAGTGCAATCACCCACGCATAACGTCTGCCATCGCCCACCACGCCAACAGATTTGACAGGTTGAAACACGGCAAAGGCTTGAGCGGTTTTATCATACCAACCAGACGCACGAAGTTCTTGCATAAAAATATCATCAGCAAGGCGTAAAATATCGGCATACTCTTTTTTCACTTCACCCAAAATACGCACGCCTAGACCTGGTCCTGGGAACGGATGGCGATAAATCATGTGGTGCGGAATGCCAAGCGTTACACCAAGTTTACGCACTTCATCTTTAAATAAATCACGAAGTGGTTCAACAAGTTCAAACGCCAAATCATCAGGCAAACCACCAACATTATGGTGCGATTTAATCACATGAGCCTTGCCTTGTTTGCTTGCCGCCGATTCAATCACGTCAGGGTAAATTGTGCCTTGTGCCAAAAATTTAACACCGTCCAACTTGCGAGCTTCTTCTGAAAACACTTCAATAAATTCCTTACCGATGATTTTGCGTTTTGCTTCTGGGTCGGTTACACCTGCCAAGGCGGTTAAAAAGCGATTTTCCGCATCTGCACGAATGACGCGAATGCCCATGTTATCTCTAAACATTTGCATGACTTGGTCGCCTTCGTTGAGACGTAACAAGCCGTTATCCACAAATACGCAGGTCAATTGGTCGCCAATGGCTTTGTGCAAAAGTGCCGCCACCACCGAGCTGTCCACGCCACCAGACAAACCAAGCAACACTTTTTGGTCTCCAATTTGTTCTTTTAATTGGGCGATGCGTAAGTCGATGATGTTTTCAGAATTCCACAAATTGCCACAGCCACAGATGACGTGGACAAAGTTACTAATCAACTGCTCGCCTTTTGCCGTGTGCGTTACTTCTGGGTGAAATTGCACGCCATAAAATTTACGATTTTCATCGCTGGCAGACGCATACGGGCAGCTGGGCGTGCTTGATGCTGGTGGTAAATCCGTCTGGCAATTTTGCTACTTTGTCGCCATGGCTCATCCACACTTGGGCTTGGTTTTTGTCGTTGGGGATTTTGCTTAACAAGCGGTCTTGGTGTAATACGTCAATCTCGGCATAGCCAAATTCATGCACCGTACCTGCTTCGACCTTGCCACCTAACTGTTCAGACATGGTCTGAAAACCATAACAAATGCCAAGCACAGGCACACCAAGTTCAAATACAATTTTAGGAGCACGAGGCGAACCTGCTTCGTGTACGCTTTCAGGACCGCCCGATAAGATGATACCTTTTGGATTAAAGGCTTTGATGTCTTCATCAGACATATCATAGGCGTACATTTCAGAATATACGCCTGCCTCACGCACGCGGCGGGCGATAAGCTGGCTGTATTGTGAGCCAAAGTCTAGGATTAAAATGCGGTCTTGGGTGATATTATTCATAGTTTGCCTTAAATGTTTTAAAAAATAAGGTTATTTTAGCATTTTTAACGCATAAATCCTATGACTAGAAATGATTATTCTACAAGTGCTACCATCAATTTTTCACAAAACTTGGGTAAAAGTATAATAACATCTACATTTCTTATGATTTTGTACATTTTTTAACGTGAATTCATATAATTACGACAGATTTTACCAATTTGTCACCGACATGACAGGCGGTTTTTTTATAATATATCATGCAAGCAATCAGATTGCACAAATAACGATAACCAATTATTTGGTTATTTTTAAATTTTAAACAAAATTAGAGAAGTTTATGTTTCGTTGGGCTATTATTTTCGCAATGATCTCATTAGTTGCCAGTTTTTTTAGGCTTTGGTGGTGTCGCAGGATTGTCTGCTAACTTTGCTTATATTTTCTTGGCGGTGGCTGTGATTTTGTTTATCGTTGCCTTTATCAGCCGTAAAGTGTAATTAAATTACCCCCGATACCTTACATAAGCCTGCCAAACCAAACACAACAATATCCAAAATGATAAGTTTTTTCAAAACCTTGCGAAGTTTTTTTGACTTGATTAAATCCTTGATTTTACGCATAAATTTCCTTTTTTATCAAACTAAAACCATCTTTAATCCAATACCTATTAATACCAATCCGCCAAAAATTTCCGCTTTACTTTTCAAATACGTCCCCGATTTTTTACCCAAAAACACACCCACAAAACTAAAAATCCCCGTTACCACCGCAATTATTACGCATGACAGATACGCATTAACAGACATTAAATTGAGCGTAAAACCCGCCGCCATCGCATCAATGCTTGTGGCAATGGCGAGCGTTGTCATGGTTTTGTGGTTAATGGGTAATTCGGTTTGATTGGCTAAGTTTAACTTATTGGTATCGGGTTCATCATCGCTAAAGGCTTCGTATAGCATTTTTCCGCTAAGCCCAAGCAAAATCACACAGGCGATATAAGGGGCAAAATTGGCGATAAAACCCAAAATCGTACGTCCGCCAAGATAGCCGATTAACGGCATTAATCCTTGAAACACGCCAAAATACACGCCTGCCATGACAGCGATTTTGGCGGTGTGGTGGCGGTGTTTTGCCCCAAGTCCGATAGACACGGCAAAAGCGTCCATAGATAACGCAATGGCAAGTAAAAGAAGTTCTAACATTTTTTCACCTTTTGGCTTGTGGACTTATATTTAATTAACATTTAATCCACTGGCTGACTTTTGGTGAATTTTAGCACAAATTTTGTTAAAAATTTAATGTTTTAGTAGGTTTAACGATTGTTTTTATTCAAATTTTTTCCACGCTTTCTCATGAAAGAAAAATACAATCGTGTTAATCGTTGGCTCAAGCAAAGCAATTAAACCGCCAATCAACAAACTTCCTGTCAATATATAAGCCACGCTAAACGCCACGCCAAAATGTAATACAGCAAAAGACAAGGTTTTTATCAATGCTTGACGGTTCGTTTTGGTGATGTGGTATAAGGTGTTTTGAACGGTGGTGGTAGGGGACATGATTTTTCTCTTTTTAATTGATAATAATTATCATTATCTTAATAAAAATTTCTAAAAAATCCAGTTGTCTTTGTTAATTTTTATGTTTTGTTTTTTAAATCATTTATAAAAAATTCATAAAAAAACCAAAATTATCAAATTTTGGTTTTTTTATAAAAATTTTTACAAAAAATCAAATATCCAAATTCGCCACCGTCAAGGCATTTTCTTCAATAAACGCACGTCTTGGCTCAACGTCATCACCCATCAAACACGAGAATAAATGGTCAGCGGCAATCGCATCTTCAATGGTAACTTTCAGCATATGGCGGTTTTCTGGGTCCATCGTGGTTTCCCACAATTGGTCGGCATTCATCTCGCCCAAGCCTTTATAACGCTGAATCGCAAGCCCACGGCGAGCGTCCGCCATGATAAACTGCCACAGATACGCCATATCAGCGACAGGAAGTTTTTTCTCGCCTTTTGCGATGTAGGCGGTATCGCTTAACATATCTTTCCATTCGCTTGTCAAACGGTGCAAACGCCCATACTCGCTAGAGCCGATAAAGGTCGTATCTAGCAAGTATTGATGTGGCAACTGATGAACAAAAATCGTAATGCGTGGCAAATAATACTCAACCGTTGTTTCACCATCTTGTTTAGTAAAGGTTTCCAATTCTACTTGCGGATTGAGTTTTTCTGATGTTTTGGTTAATTCCGTTTTAAGTGTATTTAACCAATTTTGCATGACTTCTTTATTTTCAATCTCTGCCAAACCGATTTTTGGAATAACTGATAACGCATTTAGCACGCTTTCAGGGTATTTTAATTGTAAACGAGACTTGACAATTTGCGTTTGGTTATAATCGTTTAACAATTTTTCCAACGCTTGTCCGCTAACCGCAGGGGTATCATCAGTCAAATGCAGTTGCGTATCGTCAATTGTTGATGATAATAGATAGGCTTTTAACGCTTCATCGTCTTTTAAATACAGCTCTTGGCGACCCTTTTTCACTTTATACAGCGGTGGTTGAGCGATGTAAATATGCCCACGTTCAATGAGTTCTGGCGTTTGACGGAAAAAGAAAGTCAATAAAAGTGTACGAATATGCGAGCCGTCCACGTCCGCATCGGTCATGATGATGATTTTGTGGTAACGCAATTTGTCTGGATTGTACTCGTCTTTGCCAATGCCTGTGCCAAGTGCGGTAATCAGTGTGCCGACTTCTGCCGAGCTAATCATTTTGTCAAATCTTGCACGTTCCACATTCAAAATTTTACCTTTTAACGGCAAAATTGCTTGCGTTTTTCGGCTACGCCCTTGTTTTGCCGAACCACCTGCCGAGTCCCCTTCCACAAGGTACAATTCGGACAAGGCAGGGTCTTTTTCTTGGCAATCGGCTAATTTACCAGGTAAACCTGCAATATCTAGCGAAGTTTTACGGCGTGTGAGTTCTCTTGCTTTTCTCGCCGCTTCCCTTGCACGGGCTGCATCAATGATTTTCCCTGCGATAGACTTGGCAAAATTTGGGTTTTCCAATAAATATTCATTAAATTTATCACTCATTGCCGATTCGACAGCGGATTTGACTTCGCTAGACACAAGTTTGTCTTTGGTTTGGCTAGAGAATTTTGGGTCTGGCACTTTTACCGAAACAATGGCAGTCAAGCCTTCACGAGCGTCATCACCTGTAACGGCAACTTTTTCTTTTTTCATCAAATTTTCGCTTTCCATGTAGTTGTTTAAACCACGAGTCAAAGCCGAGCGAAAACCTGATAAATGTGTACCGCCATCACGTTGTGGAATGTTGTTGGTAAAACACAACACTTTTTCGTTATAACTGTCCGTCCATTGCAAAGCGACTTCCACACCAATGCCGTCATCTTGCTCACTGCTAAAATGAAACACGTCATTTAGCCCTGCTTTTCCAGCGTTGATATAATTGACAAATTCGGACAAACCACCTGCGTGTTCAAATTCGTGTTTTTTGTCGCTACGTTCGTCTGTGATGACAATACGAACGCCTGAGTTCAAAAATGACAATTCACGCAAACGTTTTGCCAAAATATCAAAATCAAAAATCGTACCTGTAAAAATCTTATCACTTGGGTAAAAGCGAATTTGCGTGCCTGTTTTGTCGGTTGGTTCAAGTTTTTCAATATCTGCTAAGGGTGCACCATTGCTATAAGTTTGGCGGTAATGATAGCCTTGTCGCCAAATCTCTAACACCAATTTTTCTGACAACGCATTGACCACCGACACGCCCACGCCATGCAGACCGCCAGACACTTTATAACTGTTATCATCAAACTTACCACCTGCGTGAAGCACCGTCATGATGACTTGTGCCGCTGACACGCCTTCTTCTGGGTGAATGTCCACAGGAATGCCACGTCCGTTGTCGCTCACGCTGACCGATTCATCTTCGTGGATAATCACGTTAATCTCATCGCAATGCCCTGCCAGTGCCTCGTCAATGGAGTTATCCACCACCTCAAACACCATGTGGTGCAAGCCTGTGCCATCATCAGTATCGCCAATATACATACCAGGGCGGACTTGCACCGCTTCCAAGCCTTTTAAAACACGGATACTGTCCGAGCCGTAATTGTCTTGGGCGTTGTTTTGAGTGGTGGTGGTAGTGTCAGTCATAGCGACTCCATTTTGCATTTGTGTTGTGCGTTTATCGTTAAAAAAGTTATTTTTAAAATATTTTAAAACCGTTTTAAAATCAATAAGTTATCAAAAATATTATCAAAAATTTTTGTCAAAAAAAACAAGCCATTATTTTAACAGATTTTTGGCTAAAAAAGTCATGAATTATCTCAATTTTTGCCATAGATTAGCCGACCTTTATTTTATAAAAAAATGGCAATTTTAACAAAAATCACAAACTTTTGGTTATAC
>CAKMOY010000033.1 GCA_927911235.1 uncultured Moraxella sp. | reverse complement strand
AAAAAATGTCAGCCACACTGACCAATTATAGCCATAAAAAAATTAAGGAGTGACAAAAAAATGTCAACAGAACCCATACCAAACCGACAAAATTGCGTACAAATCGCCAATCCTAAATCAATTGATTTTTATCAAGTGAATTGCTATCATGACAAAATCACCACCAAAAAGGAAAAAAATTATGATAGATATCCCACCACAATTAGAACAAGTTATCGTCGCTCAAGCCACCGCTCAAGGCTTGTCCCCTACCGCTTTGCTTGAAAAAACTTTTATCACCGATGAATACGATGATAACTATCCGTTTAACCTTGAGCGTATGCAAAAAGCGTTGGGCTATGCCGATAGCGTGGAAGAAGTGTTGGCGAATAGTGTGGAAGTGCCGAAATCGGCGTTAAAAGATTTTGATAGTTTTAAACGTTGGATTGGAAGAAATAACGCATGAACATAAAATTTGCCACAATTCTTGAAAGTCAATTAAGCCAACTTGACGAAACAATACAAAAGGCCATTTTTGATTTTGCAAACCATGTAGAAACGCATGGCTTTAAAGGCTTAAAAGGGCGTAACAAATCATCAGCGATAGAAAGTACAACAAAAAAAGGTATGGCAAGGTTTAAAACCGCTCAAAAACATTGTCTTTGGCACTATCATATCGGACTGCCTGAATATGTGGAACAAGCAAACGGTGAGTTTACCAGTGAGATGGTGTTGCATTATATCCGCTATGATTTAAAAAAAAGTTGTCCAAAGGGGGCGTGCATATCCGAAGATTACACGGAACTTACCCTTTGGCACACAGGTTAATAATACAGGAAAAAAACCATAATGTCTAGCCAATATGAAAAAATTTTTGACCTTTTACCAAAAGAAAGAATGAAAACCTATTTTTTAGCGACAAATTGCAAAACTTTATCCATCAAATTATACGATATTAATTCAGAAGTAGGTGGTTTGTTTAAATTACCACTTGAATATTTTGAAGTGATGATAAGAACAGCAGCTCAACAAGCATTTTTGGCAACTTACGGTAAAAATTGGTTAGAAAACAATACATTGCATTATATGTTATCTCAACAAAATAGAGAAAAGATACAAAGTTCTATTAAAAAAATATAAACATAATTCGGGATTTTTACCAATAGATAATGTTGTTGCGGATTTAAAGTTTGGGTTTTTGGCAAGAATTATTTAGTAAAAAGTTTGTAGATAGAGTTTGGAAAAAACAATTTGAAACGGTTTTTACCAATTTTGATAGAAGTAAAACGATAGCTGAACATATTGCTATAATACACACTTGTATTGACAATATCCGAGAATTAAGAAACCGAGCTTTTCATCATGAGCCAATATTTAAAAGAAATTTAAGAAAAGACATCAAACAAATTCATGATGTATTAAATCGCTATTCTGATGAACTTTATCATCATGTTGTTAGTCAAGAAAAAGTGTCTATTCTGATAGATTATAGCATAGTTTTTCCACTTCTGAATGATAACAATAAACAGCAATATCTCGTATTAAAAGATGAAATTGTGGTAAGCAATACGGATTTGGATAAAAAATTAGCAAAACTAGATAAAATGGCATTGGCGATGTTGCTTAAAAAATAAGAACCTATATTCACAACATTATGAATACAGGTTCTAAAAAGACAAGCGATTATCACTTGTCTTTTTTTTTGTTACCGATTAACGAAAACGGCGTTTTGGTGCTGTTGCACCGTATAATTCTTCTTTCACGCCTTTTTTGCGTGGGGGAAAATCTGATTTTGCGTCTTTTTTTGTATCTTTGCGTGGTTTTTGTCAAATTTATCATGCGAACGATTATCACGCTCAAAACTTGATGAACGGTTAAAACCATCGTCAGAGCCGAATTTGCGTGGTTTTTTGTCAAAATGGCGATTGTCTTCATCAAAACGTTTGCCAAATTTTTTATCTGACTTTTCTCGTCTGTCAAAACCTTTGTCCGCTTTGTCAAAATGGCGTTCGCCACGCTCACCAAAATGCTCTTTACGTTCAAAGCGGTCATTGCGGTCAAAACGTTCATTTTTTGCAAATCGTGGTTTGTCATCAAAACGTTTTTCACCATGTTGTTCAAAACGTTCACCACGTTCAAATTTTGGCTTGTCATCTTTAAAACGTGGTTTTTTGTCAAAATGTTCTGAACGGTCAAAACGGCTGTCAGAGCGATGACCACGGTTTTCAAAGCGATTGTCAGAACGGTTGTCAAAACGCTGTCCGCCTGATTTAAATCTATCACGTCCGCCACCATTACCGCCATTGCGTCCACGACTGCGATTTGGGCGTTCATTGCGTTCAACAAATTTTGGCTCAAGCCCTTCCACAGTCGCTTCTACCATATCACGTTTTAAATAACGGTTGATATTGGCAAATTGTCTGCGGTCATCACGGCTACATAGGTTAATGGCAACACCTGTACGACCAGCACGTCCAGAACGACCGATACGATGAACGTAATCTTCAACTTGGCGTGGCAAGTCATAGTTAAATACATGACTAATGTTGGTAAATCAATACCACGGGCCGCCACATCAGTCGCCACGACCAACTGATAACGTCCATTGCGAAGGTCAGCGACAATGCGGTTACGCTTGCCTTGTGGCAGGTCGCCATGCAGATAACAAACCTTGTGTCCCCAGTCTTCTAGGCGTTCGGCAAGTTCTTCGGTACTGCGTTTGGTTGCGGTAAAAATAATCGCTTGTTGGCGGTCTTGGTCACAAATCAAATGCTCTAACAATTTGTTTTTGTGGTCAAAATTATCACAAAAATACACTTTTTCATCAATGTGAGCGGTTTCCACTTTGATGCTAATGCGTTCTGGATTTTGGGTAAAAGTTTCGGCGATTTTGCCTACTTCACCGTCCCAAGTCGCTGATGACATGATGGTTTGGCGGTGTTCTGGCGTAGCTTGTAAAATCGCTTCAATATCATCGGCAAAGCCCATATCTAGCATACGGTCGGCTTCATCAAGTACCAAAATAGACAACTCAGACAAATCCACACGACCTGCATTGATATGGTCTAGCAGTCGCCCTGGTGTTGCGATGATGATTTGCACGCCTTTTTTTAAGGCACGGATTTGTCCGTTATAAGGCGAACCACCGACCAACGGCACGCTAAACAAATCACGCATAGACGAGCCATATTTGCGAATGCTGTCCGATACTTGGTGTGCCAATTCACGAGTCGGTGTTAAAATCAAGGCTTTTACCATTTTGGGTTGATGGCGTTTGTGTTTTGCAGATTTTTGTTCGGTTTTGCCGGCTTTGGGCTGTGATGGCTGTTCGCTTAAATGTTGCAAAATTGGCAAGACAAACGCTGCTGTTTTTCCGCTACCTGTTTGAGCAGATAATAACAAATCACGTCCTGCAATTGCTGATGGAATGGCTTGGGCTTGGATTGGTGTTGGGTTGGTGTAGCCTGTTTTGGCAATACTTTTTAACAAAATATGAGACAAACCCAACTCAGCAAATGCTGATACATCGTTATTTTTTGCTTGGGTTTGGTTGTTTTGATTATCAGTGTTAGCGATATTTTGTTCGTTATTTTTGCTGATTGTGTCGCTGATTGTGTCAGCGTTATTCGCTTTATCAAAAGTAGCGTTATCAAAAAAATTATCAATACTTGTCATAAAAAACCTTTTTTTAAAAAAACTTAAAAAAACACGCCCACTGTATTTGTGAAAAAAACACAAATAACAGACTATTTTGGCTAAAAAACCAAAATAATGTTGGATAAATGTAAATTTTAAGTGTAAAAATTACACGCAAAAAAGCAAAACTCTAGGGCTAAATGATGAAAAATCAATTAGCAAATTCAACACAAATCGTGTTATTTGAGCATTGCAATCTCAAGTGTCATTTTCAAAAAAGAATTATTCTCAATGAGAATTGTTGGCATGACAAAGTAGAAAAAAGTTTTGAAAAACTTTAAAAAAATATTACAATGCTTAAATGATTATTGTAAAGCAAATTTACAAAATAAGACCAGATTTAGCTAAAAAACTTGTTGCTATCAGCGTAGTGGGCGCTATCAAAAGCACGGCTATTGTAGGTAAATTTTTACCAAAAAGCAAGGATTATTTTTGGTTTTATATAAAAAAATTGGCATACATTTTTGCTAAAAAATTGGCAAAAAAAAATTGTAGTAACGCTGTTAAATACGAATAAAAAACGTTAGAATAAAGGGTTTATAAATTGATTTTAACAAATGGATAACAACATGAAAAATATGAAAAAAAAATGTGCAGACTTTGGCGGTATCGCTTGGTTTTGGCGTATTGATGGCGGGTTTATCAGCGTGCGGACAAAAAGGTGATTTGTATCTGCCAACAGAAACAGCGACAAAACAACTTGCCACACAAAACGAAAATCAAGACACAACACAGCAACATTCGAATGAACAAAATTTGACAAATCAAGATTTAACACAAACACAGGATTCAACAAATGACTACTAATACCACGCAATCAGTTTTAGATATTAATCCAACCGACCACGTTGCCCATTTATCAAGCCTTGATTATGTGAACAATCACTTAACAATGGAGCAGGTAAACTTAACAAAAGTTGCCGAACAATTTGGCACACCGACTTATATATATAGCAAAAACGCCATTTTACAAGCCTATCAAGCCTATGACAAGGCGTTTGGGGCGGTAGAACATCAGATTTGTTATGCGGTAAAAGCCAATAGTAACCTTGCGGTATTGCAACTGTTGGCACAGGCTGGGGCGGGCTTTGACTTGGTGACAGGTGGCGAGTTGGCTCGTGTGTTAAAGGCAGGTGGCGACCCTAGCAAAATCGTATTTTCAGGACTTGGCAAAACCGAAAGCGACATTGAAACCGCTTTAAACGCACAAATTGCCTGTTTTAATGTGGAATCCGAAAGCGAATTGCACCGCATTAGCAAGGTCGCACAACGTCTTGGCAAAACTGCACCAATTTCGTTGCGTGTCAATCCAGATGTGGACGCTAAAACTCACCCTTATATTTCTACAGGTTTAAAAGAAAATAAATTTGGTGTCAGTCATGACGATGCCTTGCGTGTGTACAAAATCGCCAAAGATTTACCGAACCTTGAGATTGTGGGGATTGATTGCCATATCGGTTCACAATTGACAGAAGTTCAGCCTTTTGTTGATGCGTTGGATAAGGTGATTGAATTAATTCATCAATTAAAACAACAAGATATCGTACTAAAACACATTGATTTGGGCGGTGGCTTGGGCGTGCGTTATACCAACGAAACGCCTGTGGCGGTGGCGGATTTTGCCAATGCTTTGTTGCCAAAATTACAAGATTTGGGTTTAAAAGTGTATCTTGAACCAGGGCGGAGCATTGTGGCAAATGCAGGGGTCTTATTGACAAAAGTTGATATTTTAAAACCGACCGAACACAAAAATTTTGCGGTGGTTGATGGTGCGATGAATGATTTAATCCGCCCGACTTTGTACGAATCGGTGATGGCGGTGATTCCAACCAATTTATCAAACGCCAAAAATATAGATAAAAAACAATGGGATATTGTGGGTACGATTTGTGAAACGGGAGACTTTTTGGCAAAAAATCGTGTACTTTCTTTGAGTGAAGGCGATGTGTTAGCAATCACTGGGGCTGGGGCGTATGGTTTTACTATGTCAAGCAATTATAACAGCCGTCCACGTGCGTGCGAGTTGTTGGTTGATGGTGAAAATGTTCACGTTATCCGTGAGCGTGAAACCGTAGAAAGCCTGTGGGAACGTGAACAAATGTTATAAATAATATCACTTATCAATTTTAAGCAATTATGATAAGATAACGATAATAAAACCAAAAAATAAAGGAAATAATATGTTAATTGAATTTACCAAAATGCACGGTCTAGGCAACGATTTTATGGTCATAGACTTGGTTACACAGCGTTTGAACCTAACCACCGAATTTGTCAAATTATTAGGCGATAGACATTTAGGCATTGGCTTTGACCAGTTGTTAATCGTAGAACCGCCAAGCCAGCCTGATGTGGATTTTCGTTATCGCATTTTTAACAAAGATGGCTCAGAAGTACAACAATGTGGCAATGGGGCAAGATGTTTTGCCCGTTTTGTGCAAGCTCGCAAGCTGTCATTTAAACAAAAAATCCGAGTAGAAACCGCAAGTGGCATTATCACCTTAAGCACGGATAATTATGGCTGGGTGCAAGTGGATATGGGCAAACCAAAGTTTGAACCAGAACAAATCCCATTCGCCCCAAAAGCCATCACCAAAGTGCAAAACTCGTATCGCTTAGATGTGGACGGCACGCCTGTAACCTTGTATGTGGCAAATATGGGTAATCCGCACGCTGTGATTAAGGTTGATGATGTATTGACCGCCGAAGTGGGGCGACTTGGCAAGGCGATCGAGAGCCACCCAGCTTTTCCAGAGCGTGTCAATGTCGGCTTTATGCAAGTGATGAATGACCGTCATATCCGCCTGCGTGTGTATGAGCGTGGCGTGGGCGAAACCCAAGCGTGTGGCACAGGGGCATGTGCGGCTGTGGTTACAGGTGTGCGTGAGGGCTGGCTTGATGAAGGCGTGGATATCAGAGCCCAGTTGTATGGCGGTAGTTTGATTGTGCGTTGGCAAGATGGCTATCCTGTATACATGACAGGCCCTGCAACTTTTGTGTATGAGGGTGTGTTTAGCCCAGAAGGGTTAATGGCTGGAGCGGGGTTAAAACCTGTCAATCAACATGTACTTGATGAAAATCAAGAAACTTTTGAATGATATTGTTTTTAAAAATCCCATTTCGCTTTTGTAAATGGGATTTTGTATTTGTTTATGATAAATTTAATTGAACAATGGCTTCACGAACTCACCGTTCAACACTACAAAGCCACCACCATTCGCACTTATCACCAATCATTACAACCTTTTTTTGGCATTTTTTACAACACGCCAATATACATGATTTTGACAAAATCACCCGCCAACATATCAGCGATTATCTTGCCAAACGCATTGACAAAGACAAAATGGCAAAAGTGAGTGTTCAACATGAATTAACCGTTTTACGCCAATTGTTTCATTGGCTTATCAAAAATGAATTTATCCATCAGAATCCTGTTTTAGCCCACAAAATCAAACGTTCTGCCAGAAATTTGCCAACCTTGGTGGATATCGATACTTTAAATCAACTGCTGGAACAAGCCGAACCCGACAACGCAAAACAACGTCAGCTTTGGCTTAGGGATAAAGCCATGTTTGAGTTATTATACGGTAGCGGACTGCGAGTAAGTGAACTTGTTGGGCTTAATTTGTCCGATATCAATTCGCATGACAAATTGATTCACGTCATCGGCAAAGGCGATAAGGCTCGCATTGTGCCAATCGGTCGCAAAGCTTGGCAAGCCTTGCAAAACTATCTGCCAATCCGTCAAACGTGGCTAAAAACGTCTAGCTCTGCCGTTTTTATCAGTCAAAAAGGCGAACGCATCAGCACTCGCACGGTGGAGTTGCGTATCAAACATCATGCCAAACGAGCCAACATTCCTCAAACCATGTATCCGCATTTGTTGCGACATTGTTTTGCATCGCATATTTTGAGCGGTAGTGGTGATTTGCGTGGCGTGCAAGAGCTGTTGGGGCATGAAGATATCAGCACCACGCAGATTTATACGCATTTGGATTTTGCACATTTGTCAAAAGTGTATGACAACGCCCACCCGCGTTCACGGCGTTCCTAATATACACCCACACCGCCCTAAAAAAGTGTGTCAAAAATGTGCCAAACAAAAAAGTCAATAACGTAAGTTATTGACTTTAAAGAATAAAAATGGTGGGGTCGGAGAGACTCGAACTCTCACGGGTCGCCCCGCTGGAACCTAAATCCAGTGCGTCTACCAATTTCGCCACGACCCCAAATAAGTTGTTAAAGATAAGACGTTTTGTTTATCTCGTCTTTGTGGTTGCCTATTATATACATTTTTATTTTTTGTGCAAGTGTTTTTTGAACAAAAAAATATTTTTTTCTCAATTCTTTTAAAAACACATATAAATCAATGGGTTATAATTTTTTTATTTTTATAAAAAAAATAGATTGACAATTGTTATAAAAAAGTAGCATTATATTTTTTAAGTTTACAAATGTTTGTATGTTTGTAAATGAGTTTTTCAATTAACAGGATTTTCAAACATTTCACTATCAAAGGATATGATTATGGCAAACTTTCATCTTCGCACATTGTCATTAGCAGTAACAACCAGTCTAATTTTAACCGCTTGCGGTGGCAGTGATAACGGTTCAACAACATCAACGCCAAATACCAGTGGCGTAAAGTCTTTGGCGACTGGCAAATTATTGGCTGAGCCAAGCACTTTTAAAACCCTAACGCCTGAACAAATCAAACAAGCCACGTTGTCAATTGAGCCAGCGACTGCCAATGCTATTGGCGACCCAAAATGTGGCGTGAGTGTGCAGTATATGCACTATGATACGCTTGATGCCAAAGGCAAACCAACCGATGCGACAGGTGCGGTATTTGTGCCGACTGGTAATGACCCAAGCTGTAAAGGCAACCGCCCTGTGGTGCTACACGCACACGGCACAGCAGTTCAACAGAATTTTAACTTTGCGGAAGTCGGCAATCCAAACAACGAAGCAGGTTTGCGTGCTACGTCTATGGCAAATATTTTTGCAGGACAAGGCTATATTGTGATTGCACCCAACTATGCGGGTTATGATAAGTCAAAATTAGATTATCACCCTTATTTAAATGCCGAACAACAATCGCATGAAATGGGCGATGCCCTAAAAGCTGGGCGTGAAGTGCTAAATAAAGTCGCCAACTTGGGTGTCAAAGACAACGGTAAGCTATTTTTAACAGGCTATTCGCAAGGCGGTCATGTCGCTTTGGCAACTGCCAAATATTTTGAAAAAATTCATGAGCCTGTTACCGCTTTAATGCCAATGTCCGGCCCTTATGCGATGGGTGCGTTTGGTGATGTGGTATTTGGTGGTAATGTGATGGTGGGCGGTACTTATTTTGCCCCATTGATGGCTCGCAGTTTCCAAGAGCAATTTGGCAATATCAACGCCAATGAGCTATTTGCACCTCAATATGCCAGTACAATGATGAGTTTGCTACCTGCCAAAGCGGATATCACAGGCAAACTGCCGACCAGTGCGTTATTCCAAAATAATACAGGTATCACAACCATTGATGCGGTATCGCCTGCCGACCCAAAATTTGCGTTTGGCTTTGACAATGCCAATTATTTATTAAATACCACTTATCGTGCCAGTTATTTGGCAGATATGCAAAAAAATCCTGATTGGTCAATTCCTTATTTTAAAGGCAATACCAGTGTGATTCCTGTGGTGGCAAGCAATCCTGAAAATACGTTACGTCAAGCGTTAAAAGCCAATGATTTGCGTGATTATGTGCCAAAAGCCCCTGTTATCCTGTGCGGTGGTAATCAAGACCCAATGGTATTTTTTGATGTGAACACCACTTTGACGCATGGTCTATGGTCAAATCTGTATGGCAAAGCTGGCGGTTACAAATTTGGTATGGTGGATTTAGATGTGTCTAATCAAGCCACTCGTAACCGTGATGTTTATAAAACTCAAGGTTTGGCAACAGTGGCTGATAATGCAGTCAAAGCCGAAGCCGAAAAAATGCAACAAGCCTTCACCCAAAATATTGCATTAATCGGTCAAAATGCAGCAGCAAGTGCAATGGCTCAACTGGCAAGTGTACCAAATTTAACTGATGCACAAAAACAAGCCACTGCGCAAAGTGCGGCTACTTATGCAGTGATGTCAAAATATCATAACACTGCCGCACCCTACTGTATGGCAACTGCTAGAACGTTTTTTTCACAGTTTTAATTCTTTATAGCTGTGCAAAAATAAACCACCAAAAAGGTGGTTTATTTTTTTGTCTGTTTAATTTGATAATAATTTGACAAATAGATTAGGCTTTTAATTCTGTCAAAATTTGTTCGCTAACTTTGGCAATATCTTGCGTACCGTCAAATTTGGCATAGCGTGGGGCATTTTCACCTGTTTTTGCCAAATCTTGATAAAAACCAATCAAAGTTGCGGTCAATTTGTGATAAGTCGCCAAACGGTCAAGAATCACTTCTTCTTTGTCATCATCACGTTGAATCAATGCTTCGCCTGTTTCATCGTCCACATCGGCAACTTTTGGCGGATTATAAACGGTATGATAAGTACGACCAGACGCCTGATGAACTCTACGACCTGACAAACGTTGAACGATTTGCTCATCTGGCACGTCAATTTCAATCACATTGTCAATATGCACACCTGCATCAGCCAAGGCTTGTGCTTGTGGAATGGTGCGTGGAAAGCCATCAAAAATACAGCCGTTGGCACAGTCTGGCTGGCTGATACGTTCTTTAACAAGGTTAATGATTAAATCATCTGATACCAGTCCACCAGCATCCATGACGCTTTTGGCTTGTTTACCAAGCTCTGTGCCTGCTTTGATGGCAGAGCGTAGCATATCACCTGTAGAAATCTGTGGAATACCAAATTCTTTGGTAATGACTTGTGCTTGCGTGCCTTTACCTGCCCCCGGTGGTCCTAATAAAATGATACGTTTCATATTTTACTCCTACTAAAAAAATTTAAAAATAAATGACTGTCTAACAATACGCTTTATCCGATAAAATAGCAAGTTTTTTTTCGTAACTGCTTAGTTTTATGCCAAGTTTTATTTTATCATCACATAAAAATGCTATAGTTATCGCATAAAATTATGGCACAACTTTATCAATCAAAACAGTCGCACTGTTGGCTTTGACATCAAGCGGTACAGGATTGCTTGTCAAATCGCCCGACTGTGGCATAGCATCGCCTGACGTGCTAACACGTGCCGTAATACCCAACTGTTGCCCAGAAACAATGGCTTGGCTTAATAATGCCGTTGGCATAATGCTGTCAATATCGCTAATTTTTAGGCTTAAGCCCTCTTTATGCAAGTCATCTGCCGAGATTTTTTTGGCGGCAACAGGGACACCGCCTGCGATTGGACGAATGTTTACAAACAAAGTATCGCCTTTTTTGACACGACCCAAAATCGTTGGCGTGATGTTTACTTGTACGATAATGGCTTGTTTGCTTTGGGCTTCACGCTCGTTGATATTTTTTTCCAAATCTGCCAAACTTTTGACTGCTTCAGAATGATCGCCATTTTTTGCCAAAATTGCTTGTTTCACTATATTGAGCCATTTTCTGGCTTCGGCATAGTTGCCATCTTTCATTTCACCCATCACCATCAGCATTTGAGCCCCTTGGTGCGTTGGATTGTTGGCTAACACTTTTTGTAATACTTGACGAATGTTTTGACTTAACACACCGCCTTGTGCAAAAAAACTGGTCTGTGCATAAGTAATCGCAATTTTTTCATCATCAGGATTTAGACGATAAGCACGAGCCAACGCTTCTAACGCTTGCTCTGGGGCTTCTAATGCCATATAAATTTCTGACATTCTAAACCATCGCATAGGGTCGGTCGCATTGTGGTGGACGTTGGTTTGCATGGTGTTGATAAGCCCAATCGCATCTTTGGCGGCGGACTCAGGTGGCGTGCTGATTTTGCCTGTTAATAAATCGTCCGCCACTTTGCCAATGTGGTCTTGTGATTGCCACAGTTTAAAAGTTTCGGAACGGTCAGCAATAATATAATACGCCATCGCCACCAAAAAACGGAATCCAAATAATAAAAATCAGTCGGCTTTTAAAATTTGGTACAAAACTGTGAACACTTGTGCTTTGGCTAATATCCAATAATTGTCGCTCTAGGGCTAATTTTTGGCTATCATAAGTCGCTTGGTCAATTTGTTGTTCGTTAAAATCGTTTTCTAACTCTGCCAAACGCTGTTTGAACACGTCAATATTAAGTGCCAACAGTTGATTATCATTGCGACTTTCGGCTTGATAACGAAACCACGGCAACATGATAACCACTGCCAAACACAACGCCAAAGCGATGGCACACAAAATAAATAAAATATAAGTTGGCATAATGTTTTATCAGTTTCCTTGTGACTGTTTGTCGGCGTTTGGTTCAGATTTTAACAATTGTTCAAGCTGTTGTTGTTCGGCTTGGGAAAGTGGTTTTGTTTCATTATCAATGTGCTGTATCTTTTTGTTTTGATTGCGATTTTTAACAAACCATGCAAACAAAATCACCACCAACAAAATCGGCGGAAAAAACCACAAAATCCACGTTGATGGTCGCATGGGCGGTTTATAACTGATAAAATCGCCATAACGTTCAAACATATAATCACGGATTTCGCCATCGGTACGCCCATCCATTACCATTTCATAGGTTTTTTGTTTTAAATCTTTGGCAATCGGTGCGTCCGAGCCTGCTAGGTTTTGATTTTGGCATTTTTGGACAGCGAAATTCTTCAATCAAGGCACGGTATTGGGCTTCTTGGCGTGGGTTGTCAAAATGATAAACATCAATCGCTCCCACAGCGACACTGTTGATTGCCAAAGACAAAGCGATTATGCCAAACTTTTGTTTCAAATTCATCTAAAAATCTCATTCACATTTGTTTTTGTTATGATTTTTGACAAGCCTTCATCATTTGGCTTTCAGACACGTCTTTTTGTAAAGCTGTGATACAAGGTAGCACTTGATTGTTAAAACGTTCTTCATTAATTTCGCCAATGATATGCTGACGTACCACGCCTGTTTTGTCCACGACAAAGCTCTCAGGTGCACCTGTCAAACCCAAATCAATGCCATAACTACCGCTATCTTGCACGTTTAACAAAAATGGGTCTTTGTGTTCATTCAAGTAGTTCAGTGCGTCCGCCGTTTCGTCTTTGTAATTGACACCGACAATGGTAACGCCTTGGTCTTTCATTTGTAATAAAAATGGGTGCTCAATTTTGCACGTGATACACCAAGAACCCCAAATATTTAAAATATAAGGATTTTTTGGCAAATCGGCTGGTGTTATCATTTTGTCAGGCTGGGTTAATAATGGCAAACTAAAGTTTGGCAAAGGCTTATTTAACATGGCACTGGTAACAACGGTGGTATCTTTGCCAAGACGAGAATAAAATAGCACCACCACCACGGCAAATGCAATCAATGGAACAATAAACCAAATTTGTTTTTTCTTTAACGCCATATCACACCTCTTTTGTTACTTGTTTAGCAATGTTGTTTGATTTAATACATTTTCATTTAACAAACTTTGTTGTGAAACTTTACGATAACGTTTGTCAAGCATTGCCAACAATGCCCCAAAAACCATCACCGCAGAACCCCACCAAACCCAACGGATAGCAGGTTTGACATAGATACGCACCGACCATGTTTTGGTGGTGTATTCGGTATCTTTGCCTTGAATAATCGGCTCGCCCAACGCCATATACACATCACGAAATGGATTGTAATGAATGGACGCTTCGGTCATCGGCATTTGGCTCACGACATAATGGCGTTTTTCAGGGTATAAGGTGGTGATTTTTTTGTCATTTTTGCTGACATTGACAACGGCTTGGGTCGCATCAAAATTTGAGCCATGCACCGCTTTAAAATCCGCCAACGTAAAATCATAACCTTGTACATTCACCGTTTCGCCTTCGGTCATGGCGATGTCTTTTTCAATGCTTAAACTGGTGGTAATCGCAATTCCCATCGCCATTAACAAAATGCCAATATGTGCAAAGTGCATACCCCAATAGCTTAAATTTAGGCGTTTTAGCCCTTGTACAAAGGTTTTGGCATGGCGAGTTTTGTCTTTGATATCAATGCCAATCCAAATCAGCACCCAAATACACAACGAGAGCGTAACCGCAATGTTAAAATTAACAAAATTTGCCAAAAAGTAACTGATAATCGCACCCAACACCGCACTACTTGCCAAAATCGCAAGCGATGCTCCCAAAAATGGGCGTGTGTCTTTTTTCCAACGGCTCATCGGCCCTAATGCCAAAAATACCAATAACAACCACGTCAAAGGCACAAACAAAGCATTAAAATACGGTGTACCGACAGACACTTGCCCCAGTTTAAAAGCATCAGCAAGCATAGGATACAACGTACCAATCACCACCACAATGGTGGCAACCAAAATAATCACATTGTTAATCACAAACAAAGTTTCACGAGATTTTAGCTGATAATGGCTTTCTTGGGTCAAACGCCAGCCACGCCATGCAAACATTGCCAAACCAAAGCCCACCACAATGCCCAAAATCGTCAAAATAAACAAACCACGAGTTGGGTCAGCAGCAAACGAATGAACAGAGGTAATCACACCAGAACGCACCAAAAACGTCCCCAACAGACTTAAACCAAAGGTAAAAATCGCAAGCATAATCGTCCAAGCCTTGAACACCCCACGCTTTTCGGTAACGATTAGCGAATGCAATAACGCCGTACCACCAAGCCAAGGCATTAAAGATGCATTTCCACAGGGTCCCAAAACCACCAACCGCCCCAGCCAAGCTCATTATACGCCCACCAAGAACCAATGGAAATCCCTGCGGTCAGACACGCCCACGAAGCCAGCGTCCAAGGACGACTCCAACGAGTCCACACCGCATCAAGACGACCCGCCCACAACGCCGCCATCGCAAACGCAAACGGCACAACCGAGCCAACATAGCCCATATACAGCATGGGTGGGTGAAAAATTAAACCGGGGTCTTGTAATAACGGATTTAAATCCTTACCATCAACAGGGATATTTGGCAAACTGCGGTCAAATGGCGATGACACAAAAATCACCATCGCCACCATCATAAGCTGTACACCTGCAATAATCACCAACACACGAGCCCGCATTGCCAATGGCAAACTTTTACTAAATAAAGCAACCGCCATACCCCACGTTGCCAAAATCGCAACCCACAGCAACAACGAACCCTCATGTCCGCCCCACGTTGCCGACAGACGATAATACCAAGGCAACAGCGAATTTGACTGACCTGCGACATATTTTAAGGTAAAATCATTGGCATAAAAACCATACATCAACGCCAAAAACGAAAAACCAACCGCAAAAAACTGGGAAACTGCCAAACTGCCTGCCAATTTTTGCCAAGCAGGTTGATTTTTAACACGCCAATAGTCGGAAAAATGACTTGCAACATCGCAATCACTAAGGCTGACACTAGAGCCACATAGCCCAACTCTGTGATTAACATACTTTTTTGCTCCTGTCGCCTGTGTGCGAAACGTTTGCTAAAATGTAATAAATTTAAAATAAAAAAACTAATAAAAAACCGCAATCAAATGTAACCAACCTGCCAAAAATCCTGTCGCCCCACCCAAAATAATCAAGGTCAATTCATCTTCACGAAATGCAGGTCGCAACAGATTTTGAAACTCCGCAGGAGTCAACGCCCGAATACGGTCTCGAAACATACCAAAAATCTTGTCCGCACGGCTTTGGTTTAATTCAGGATTACTCATCGGAATCATGGTCGCTTCAATGGATTTATCAATAATGGTGTGTTTTAATTGTCCAAATTCTTTACGCCCAAGCCCATATTTTAGCGTTGTTTGAATCACTTGCGATTCCAAAATTTGATGAATATGTACTTTGATTAAACCACGAGTTTGGCTGGCACGACTGCCGTACATCATCTCTTGCATGATGTTTTTAAGCGTTACCAAGTCTTTGACGACAATTTCGGCAAACACTTCGGACACTTCTTCTTGGCGTTTCATAAAACCGCCTTGCCAGTTATACACGCCCATGTGCGGTTTTTCAAAACGAATAAAAGGAAAAATTTTGCTTAGGCTAAAAAATTTTGGAATACGGATATAATGCGGTTCAATCGGATTAAACACCATCCAAATCGCAATCCAATTGGTTAAAAATCCCCAAATAGACGCAAAAAACGGCACTGTCCAATGCTGTGGCACAAACCAAAAAATCGCCATCTGAATAATGCCAAATAAAAACCCAATCAACGCACTGATATGCCAAATAAAGTTGATTTCTTTTTGTCCAACTTTTAAAAACATTCGCACCATCAAGGCTCTATCGCCTTCCATTCGGTTGATAATCATCTCTCGCATATCAACCAAATTTTCCACATTTTCGGTCAATTCCATAACAAGATGTTTCATCACATCAGGCAACTGTTCATGTCCATAGGCGTAAATTCGGCGTTTCACCGCATACGGCAGGCTCGCCCACAAGGCTTGCGAACGCTCATTCATGATTTCGTCAATCAGATTTTCCAAATTGTCATTCATGGTTTGGCTGATATAATCCGCCACTTCTTCTGGGTGCATGGCTTGCAAAAATTCATCAACCGAACCCAATTTTGACAAGGCTTGGTCTACGATAACACCCGAAATCTTGCCTGCCTTGCGTGGGACAATGCCTTGCCAACCAATACCGCCAAACGGAAAATTTTTGATGGGAATACCCCAAAAAGTGATGGGATAAAACAGCATTTTTAACGCCATCCAGACATGACCCCACGTCACTACCGCCGTCACAAACGGAATGGTCATCATTGCAAAAAATTGGGGGTGATGGACAAGATTTTGCCAAATTTGGCTCAACATAAAAACGCCTATTATCAATAAAAAAATATTAAAAGCACAACAAAAAACCCAACAAAAATTATCTAATTATATATTTTTGGGAAAAATATCTCAAATCTATATTTAATGTGCTATCCTACCAAAAAACTTAAAAAATTGAAATTTTTTTCTGATAAAAATATGTTAAAATAGCCAA
>CAKMOY010000032.1 GCA_927911235.1 uncultured Moraxella sp. | reverse complement strand
GTCAGCACAGGCACAAAAGGCGAAAAAATGAGCAAGAAATTAACAATGCTAAACAAGCAGTTGCTAACAAACAGGCATTGCTTGAAACATTGGACAAGGAAATTGCGGACTTACAGGCTCAGATTGATGTAAAACGCCATGAGCCTAAACAGGCGTTTGTGGGTGATGTGGCTGGCGTGGAAAATCAGGATGAAAGCGATGAACCGATTAATTTAACAGGTGATGAGTTTGATTACGAGCAAAACTCACAAGAAATTGATGTATCAAATATTGATACCGATTTAGACAAGTATGGCAAGGACAATAAAACAGCTGTGATAAAATTCTTAAAAACATTACAGGGCAAATATATCAATACACAAATTGGCAAGGTGTTATTCAATAGGGATAGTATTGACGAATTGCCGTTAGGTACAAAAAATAATGATATTAGAGCCAAACTTGTGTTTTATGTACCGCAAACATTAAAAAATGGCGAATATGCAGGCAAAGAAGAATTGAAAAAAGATAGAAAAGATAATTTTGTTGCATTTCATAAATTCATCAATTCTGTACAAATTGGCGATGAAATGGTTAAACATTGTGTAAAAGTCGGAGAAAGACCGACTGGGGAATTTGTCTTTGTTGCTTATCATAGTCGTGGTTTATATGACAGTATAAACACAAAAAAGCCAGTTTTCGATTCTATCTCCAACAACATGGTTGGTCGTTCACAAACTGGCTTAGATGATATTGTACTAGACGAAGCAGATGATGTCAATGATGACATTATCATTGATGACGATACGCCAAGTTTATTTGACAGTATGATGTTTGATGACATTGCGGACGATACGGACGGCTGGAATATCCAGATTATCAGCATTACACCGATTGCCAACAAAATCAAAGAATTATTTGGTAAAACCAAGCCTGTTAATCGTAAAAAGTTGATTAAGGGTTTAAGATTTATCTATGCTGATGATTTTTCTATGTGGTCAAATGGGCATATTATGGTGAAAGAATCTGTTTCTGATGCGTTAATTTCTCAAGCGGACTATGGTAAGCAAATGCCAGTTTCGCAATTAGAACGCCTTATTCCCCCAAAAGCCATTCAGTTACAGCTTGTAGATTTGGCAACATCAGCGGATAAAAAAGAAACCCAGCTTGCTATTTTAAAGACCGAACAAGGCAATGAAGTGGCAATTGATAAAACTTACCTACAATTTTTTATTAAGGAATTTGGCAATCAGTTGGAATATTGGGGTGATGATATTGATTTTGAGATTAGCAATGGGGGAAATGGCACTAGAAGACCTATCAGTCTGTATAAAGGCGGTGAGTTTATTGGTTTAATTATGCCAACCACACACAACTATATTAAGCATAGCGAACAAGAGCTAAAACAAGATAAACCAGTCATTACAGAGATTGTTAATCCGTATGATGAAAGCCAAGTACAAGAAAAGCTCAAAAATGCCAAGCAAAAATATGAGAACTTTGGCGAAAAAAGCCTAGCCCCACATGAAAAAATGCCTGCCAATGGACAGACGGTTAAACTAGAAAATGCCCGCCAATTTTTACTGGACAAAGTGCTAAAAGGCAAACAAAGAATGATCATCTTTACCTTTAAAGATGACAAGGGTAATTTAGGGTTTAAAATAGGGGTTGATACGAACGCCAATCGCAGAAAATTGATTGACGCATTTGGTGAAATTGATACTCATAGATTACCTCATGAGCAAGCGGGTGGACAAGCCAATGGGGGCGATATTACCAGTGCTAGAATCCTAGAAAGACTTGGCTATGTGATTGACTACACCGAAAAAGAAACTTTCTACCCTAAAAGTGCCTTACCAATCAAAAATCAATTCTATCAGATTGATTTAAACGGTCATCAGGGAGCGTATTTATTCGTGGGAATTGTTAATAAACAGCAGTTAAAAGATGAAGCTGATTTACGCTTTCTGGACTTAGAAAGTGATTATCTGATGAGCATGAAAGCTAGTCGTTATGACGAGCTGATGAATGCGAACAAGATTGTCAAAATTGACGATATGACAACGATTACCGAACTTGTCAATCATAATGCCAAAAAAGAACATTCTATTTATCAAACCCGTGCCAATGGTCAAATCATTAAAGTATTTGCCAAGGGCAATCGTTATCATATTGAACAATATCAAAATGTCAATGACAAAAGCCCTTATACGGTTGAAGTAGATAGTAAATCAGAAGCGGTCAGTGAATTGCAACAGATAAAAAAACATTATCCAGTCTTAAAATTCGTAACTGGCGTGGAAAATCTTTTAGAGTTGACAATAAAAGAGCCAGTAAAGGACAACGAAGCGGTTGAAAACTTGGAAAAAGACTTTTTCAACATGGCAAAAAGATTTGGTTTTCAACGACAGGATATTGAAAAGGAAACTTACAACTTAGACAATGGTGGAAAGGTCAATCAATATGTCATTAATGTATTCTTTGATGATTATCCAGAAGTAACGCTTTACACAGAATATCACTACAATTCATCACAAGGCACAAAAGTAATCAGCCGTATGAGTGATGACGGCGAGTTATGGCTGATTGAAAACGACCCTTTAAAAGGCTTGCAAGATTTTAAGGATTATGTGGAAAAAATTCAAAATCCTTTAGATGAAAGCACGCCTGCCAGTCAAGATGAGAGTCAAATTTTAAAATCTGAGCTGTTAAAGTTGGGTTTTAACCAAATGGTAATGATTTTACCCAATTATTTTTGCGTGGTAAATACAATCAAACCAACATCAAGTTGAGACTTGGCAATCATGCGTTAAAATTTGAGATTGACCAGTATGACAAAAACAGCAGAAGCTATCCTGTTAATAAAGTTATTGATTTTAACGAGTTAAATGCGAATGATATTATCACAACCATTAAAAGATACATCAAAGGTTACAAAGCAAATGGGGCAATAACGAATTATAACAGCGTTAATATGCAAGATGTGGATATGCTAATAGTGTTAAAACCTCAGTTTGAACAACTAGGATTTGACTATGTAACCTTGAATGAAGGGCGTTTGGGATTTTATTTAACCATGAAAAAAGACGATATGGATGTAAAAATCACACCAAAAGGCGAAGATGTGGAAGTGAGTTGTTTTAATCAATTTGTTGATGATAAAGAAGTATTTGCTACAACTGATATTCAAGGTATCGTTGATTTCGTTCAAGATATGTTGGCATCATCAAAAGAATATCAAACGGAGCAAGACGAACAACAAGCCTTTAGCGATGATAGCGATAAACTATATGAATATTTGGATAAAGGCTGGTCTGGTGATGGCGATAAAGAAGATTTAAAGCCTATTTTGGACAAATACCGCCATGACCCACGTCTAAGTGAGCAAGTTGCCCAGTGGGAGCGACAACATGAAAACTGGTTACAGGAAAATAATATGAATGAAAGTAACTATACTCAATCCGACATTGATTATCTACAATCTATCATCAATGGCACATTACAGCTGACTTTGGCAAACAAAGATGAAATATTGCTTGAGCTTGAGCGTATTGCAGAAAAAGGTGAGATTGACGAAAAATTGCTAGATGATGCGATGATGACTTATACAAATTTTGTGTCATCAATTAAGGTGGGTTAATCATGAATGCGTTAGAAAAAATCAAATTATTAAAAGAGCATGGTGAACTTATCAATCAAATTTTGGCAGGTGGTTTAAAACCACTTGCTAAAATCCAATCTTTAAAACGTATCAATGAAATTATTGAGCTTTTGGGCGGTAATGTTAAGTCAGATTTTACGCAACTGGTTATTGATGAGCATGCAACGAATAAAGAACGCAGAAAAATAGTTGAAACGTGGCTTCGTGAAAATTTGCAAGGCAAAACCATTACAACAGTTGATGGCAAAAAAGTTTATTTTAATCGCAATAAATCAATAGACCATTTAACAAATGATGGTTATGTTGGTGTGCTTGAAGCAAAAGCCACTACAAAAATTGTTGAAGTATTGGTTAGTGGTACTTTTATTGAAGTGGAAGAATTAAAGAAAGTTAGGAAAGATAATTTTGTTGCTTTCCATAAATATAGAAAGTGGGTGCAAATTGATGATAAACAAGTGCATTTGCAGATTAAGGTAGGACAGTTTGAAGATGGACGATTAGAATTGCAGATTGGAACGAATTTATTGGCATATAGCCAAAAAATAATTGGAAAGGACAGCCTCCTGAATAGTCATCAATTACTTGATGGTATCTTGGCGAATGCCACAGGACTTTATCCTAACCAATTTAACACTAAATCTATTCCCCAAAATACTGAATTATCAGCAGGAATGCTTAATGCTGATGAAAATCATAGCATAATGTTGGATAGTTTGCAAGATGACGATGCAACCTTAACCATTCTACAAGTCTTAGACAAAAATGGTAATGATATTACCGATGACGTGCTAGGCGATGGCTTAGAAAATAAAACCAAAACACCAAACAACGAAAAACCCTTTGACCGCACCCACATTGACATACCACGCACCAAAACCACCCGCCAAAAAGCTAACAATGGGGCGTTTGCCATTTTGGATAGGCTGGACAATGGCGAAATCACGCCTACCGATTTAACCGATAATGATAAACAAATTTTGGCAAAATATAGCGGTAATGGCGGAGCGTTAAAAGGACGAGACGGCAAAACTGGGTCGGATTATGAATACTACACACCCAAAGAGTTAGCAACGGGTATGTGGGATTTAGCCAAAGAATTAGGCTTTAATGGCGGGCGTGTGCTTGACCCATGCTGTGGTACTGGGGTATTTACCGCTACCAGTCCCGACAATGTGTTAATGGATAATATTGAGCTTGACGAAATATCAGGCAAAATTAGCCAATTGCTCAATGACGGCAACCGTTCAACGACCACGATTAGCCCATTTGAAAAAATCGTCAATAGCTATGATGACGGTGATGATGATAACGGCTTTGATATGGTGATTACCAATGTGCCATTTGGTGATAACTCGGCTCGTGGGGCGAACAAATTACACGATACCGCCTATCAGGACGCAAGCCTTGATTATTACTTTATCATGCGTACGCTTGAAAAGCTAAAATCAGGTGGTTTAGCGGTGTTAATGACCGCACCTAGCACCATAACAGGCAAAGGGGCTAAACAGATTGAATTACGCCAAAAAACCAGTCGTATCGCTGAATTTTTGGGGGCTTATCGCCTACCAAACAGCATGTTTACTGATACTGGGGCGGATGTGTCGGTTGATGTTATGGTATTCAAAAAATATAACAGGCACATGATTGATAGCATTGCCAAGCATTATGACAAGGGCTACTAACTGCTTTTTAAAATCTACTTAATTCTAATCATTTTTCACTAAAATGAGTAGAGATTTAAAGATTTTATTTTGTTATAATGACATCTATGAAACAAATTCGTGGACACATCATAGAACTAAAACCCAATAACAAACAAGCGACCTATTTTAGCAAAGCTTGCGGTGTGGCACGGCTGGCTTATAATTGGGCATTGAATGAGTGGAAAAAGCAATACGAACAAGATAAACAATACCGTGATGATTGCCTAGCCAAAGGCATACAAATTGACGAAACCAAACTTCACAAACCCACACAAGGCAAACTAAGAAAACAACTCAACGCCATTAAGCGTGAACAATTTCCCTTTATGTTAGAAGTAACCAAATGCTCCCCTCAACTTGCCATTATGCAACTTGGGGACGCATTCAAACGCTTTTTTAAGGGCGAAAGCAAATATCCCCAATTTAGAAAGAAAGGTGTCAATGACCGTTTTTCTCTTTCTAACGACCAATTTAAACTTATTGACATCAATAACAAATCTTTTATCAAAGTCCCTAATCTTGGACTTGTTAAAATGCGTGAAAACTTGCGTTTACAAGGCAAAATCCTATCCGCCAAAATCTTTAAACAAGGCGGTAAATGGTTTGTATCGGTTGCTGTTGAATTAAACGATATTGTCAAACCACAACCCAAAACAGACAAACAAGTTGGTATTGATTTAGGCATTACAGACCTTGCCACCTTGTCAAATGGTGAAAAAATCCAAGCACCAAAACCATTAAAAAACAAACTCAAACAACTAAGACGATTAAATAAAAGTTTATCAAGAAAACAAAAAGGCTCAAAAAACCGTGAAAAGGCAAAAACCAAGCTATCACGGCTACACTTTAAAATCAGTTGTATTCGTAAAGACTTTTTGCACAAGCTAACCACAAGCCTTGTTAAGTCTTATGATGTGATTTGTCTTG
>CAKMOY010000031.1 GCA_927911235.1 uncultured Moraxella sp. | reverse complement strand
AGTTGTGCTTAATAGCAAGTTGCTTTAGGGTTTGTTTGCCATCACTGTATTCTTGCCAAAGTTCTTGGTTGTTTAGGCGTGTTTTAGCAATAAATTGTCGATTACAGTCTTTGCAGTAATATTGCTGTTTATGGTCTTTTTTTACCGTTTTTCTTGGTGTTTGTAGACCTACAAACAGGACATACTTTTTGTTTTTCATAAAAATCCTACTCAAAGCTATATGGTATCAGGCTTTGAGTGGGGTGTCAGCATGAATTTTTGTCTATTAGACCTATTTTTCATAAAAAAAGAGCGATAAATTTATCGCTCTTTTTTGTCAAATGATAACAAAATTATGAATAATAGCTCACCATTTTTCCAATGAAATCGGACGGATTTTATCCGCATTACCTGCTGTGCCAAACGCATTGTAACGCTCCACACACACAGATTTCATTGCATAAATGGTTTTTGCCAAATATTTGCGTGGGTCAAATTCGGCAGGATTTTCTGCCATAAATTTACGAATTGCCCCCGTTGATGCCAAACGCAAATCGGTATCAATGTTTACTTTACGCACGCCATGTTTAATCGCTTCAACCAGTTGTTCCACAGGCACGCCATAAGTTTCGCCAATATTACCGCCATGCTCATTAATCACTTTAAGCCATTCTTGTGGCACGCTTGACGAGCCGTGCATAACAAGGTGCGTGTTTGGTAAGGCTAAATGAATTTCTTTAATGCGTTCAATCGACAAAATATCGCCTGTTGGTGGACGAGTGAATTTATAAGCACCGTGCGAAGTACCCACGGCAATCGCAAGTGCGTCCACGTTGGTGTCGGCAACGAATTGTTTGGCTTCCTCAACTGATGTCAAAAGCTGTGAATGGTCAAGCACGCCTTCTGCACCCACGCCATCTTCTTCGCCTGCCATGCCAGTCTCTAGGCTGCCAAGTACGCCAATTTCGCCTTCTACCGACACACCGCAAGCGTGCGAAAATTTCACCACTTCACGAGTAACTTCCACGTTATACTCATAGCTTGATGGAGTTTTGCCGTCTTCTTTTAACGAGCCGTCCATCATCACTGAACTAAAGCCCAATTGGATTGAGCGTTGGCAAACGGCAGGGCTTGTGCCGTGGTCTTGGTGCATGACGACAGGAATGTGTGGCCACTCTTCAATCGCTGACAAAATCATGTGGCGTAAAAAAGCCGAACCTGCGTATTTTCTCGCCCCTGCAGACGCTTGCACGATGACAGGTGAGTTGGTTTCGTCTGCCGCCATCATGATGGCACGCATTTGTTCTAGGTTATTGACATTAAAGGCTGGCACACCGTAATTGTTTTCGGCGGCGTGGTCAAGTAATTGACGTAAAGATACTAAAGCCATAAAGTTCTCTCTTTTGGATAATTAAAAAAAAACATAAAAAAAATGCCAAAAAATTATAACAGAAATTTTGATGACAATCACCCAAAATCCGTGTTTTTGACAATAAAAAACCCCAAAAATTTTGGGGTTTTTTGTTTTGTAATCATCAATCAAAAATTAGTATTTTTGTGATTCTGGCACATCGTTTGCAACGGCTTGTGCACCACTGGCAACCGCTGTTGCACCATCAGCTACTGCATTGGCTGTAGCAGCTGTTGCTTTCGCAGCACCGTCTTTAACAGCTTCTGTGCCATTGGCAACCGCTGTTGCGGTATTATCTGTTGCACTTGCAACCACATCACCCATTGATTCGGCGGTGTTTTGTACGTTGGTAGCAGCTTGGTCAGTTGCTGACGCAACGTCTTGAGCGACACTTTGTGCGGTGTCTTTTGGCTGCGTCTTGGGTTTGTTGGCTACACGCTGTGATTGATAAAGTAGCAATCAAAGCTGATGTTAAAAGTAAATTGCGTTTTAGCATTGTCTTTTCCTGTTTAAACGGTGAATTAACACACTTATTAATTTTTATATAAACAACACGTTTAACAAGTGTACTCAAAATTTTTGTGCATTTTAACCAAAAAAACCTCTTGATTGCCAATAAACATCACACAACAAATATTAACTTATATTTACAATTGGATTGACAATCATTTGCCTTGGCTTAAGGCGATAACCGCAGGCAATTGTTTGCCTTCTACAAATTCCAAAAACGCCCCGCCACCTGTTGATGTGTAGCTAACTTTATCTGCCACGTTATATTTATCAATCGCCGCCAATGTATCGCCACCACCTGCAATGCTAAAGCCAGCACTATCGGCAACCGCTTGGCTGATAATCTGCGTACCTGTGCCAAATTTATCCACTTCAAACACGCCCACAGGCCCGTTCCAAAGAATTGTTTTGGCGTTTTTGATGGCTTGGGCAATGGTGTCAGCACTGTCTTTGGCAATATCCAAAATCATCTCATCATCGGCAATCTCATCAACAGATTTTTCAATCGCATCGGCTTTTTCTAGTGAACCTAAAAAATCTTCAAATCAATTTGTGATTTTTTGGCAACGACAACCGTTTTTGGCAACAAAATTTCGGTTTCGCTCATGATTTGTTTGGCAGTTTCTACCAAATCGGCTTCATACAATGACGCACCGACATTCACACCACTTGCCGCCAAAAAAGTATTGGCGATACCGCCACCCACGACAATTTGGTCGCACAGTTTGGCAAGCGTGGTTAATACGTCAAGTTTTGTCGATACTTTTGAACCGCCAACAATGGCAAGCATGGGTTTTTCAGGGTTGTCCAATGCTTTCGCCAAAGCGTCCAATTCACTGGCTAATAGCAGACCTGCACAGGCAATTTTGGCTTTTTTGATAACGCCTTCGGTGGAGCTTTCTGCTCGGTGAGCCGTGCCAAATGCGTCCATGACAAACACATCGCACAAATCGGCATAAGCTTGGCTTAAATTTTCATCATTTTTCTTTTCGCCTTTGTTAAAGCGGACGTTTTCTAACAATGCTACCTTGCTATCACCAAAGTTTACGCCATTTTGTAGGTAATCTTTGACAAAAATCACAGGTTGTTTGAGTACGTCTGTTAAATAGTTGGCAATCGGTTCAAGCGAATATTTGCTTTCAGGATTTTCTGGGTCAGGGCGACCTAAATGCGAACACACAATCACTTTTGCCCCTTTGTCAAGGGCGAGTTGAATGGTTGGCAAACTTGCCTTTAAACGTGCGTCATTGCTGATTTTGCCGTCTTTAATTGGCACGTTTAAATCTTCACGAATCAATACGATTTTGTTGTTAATATCTAGGTCTTGTAAACGGTTAAATTGCATAAAAAAATTCCTTATGATGACAGATATAAATTTGGTAAATGGATATATTTTTATATTTTATCATAAAATAATTTGGCATAAAATAACCAATTTGCATTAATTTTTTGGCTATACAAAAAGTTTACAATTTATGCAAAATAACCGTTGTATTTTGTCAAATTTTGATGAATAATAGATGAAAAATTAAGCGATTTTTTAGTTATTTTTTATCAAATTTGTAAGGTTTAGGAGTACACAATGACAGATGTAAACAAACATAAAACAGAATTATTGGCATTAAAAAACGAGTACGAAACTCGCATTGAAAAAATCACCGACCACATTCATCACCCACAAGATGAGCTTAATCACCATTGGGACGACCAAGCAGTATCTGCCAATGAAAACGATATGCGAAAAAATCTGTTAGTAGAAGCCGAACACAATTTAGGGCTGGTAAACAGTGCATTGGCGCGTATTGACAATGACAGTTATGGTATTTGTATGGATTGTGGCGAAGAGATTGAAGAAGGTCGCCTTGACGCTGTACCTTATGCGACACAATGTATGCGACACGCAAAATAGCCGTTAGTTATAAAACCAACTTGGATAAAAAGGACTGAACCCATGAAATTTTTTAAAGATAATCCGATTAAAAACAGTTTGTTAGCGGTTGGTTTGATGTTGTTTTTGACCATTTGTTTTAAGTTGTCGGGTGATTTGACCAATGACAGTATGCCGATGAGCCAGACGGATAGTGTGTTTAGCGAAATTCGTTTGACAAATACCATGCCAAGTCCGTCAGCACATTAAACATTTTTTTAATAAAACTCACATGATAAAAACCCTATGAAAATTAGGGTTTTATTTTTTTATTGATGTTTTATTTTTCCATTTTATAATAGTCGCCCTATTTATTTTTGCCAAAAATCGGAGTTGCCATGAGCCAATTAAATCCCCAACAAATCCAAGCAATGAAAGACGTATCCGGCCCACTTTTGGTGTTGGCGGGTGCAGGTTCGGGCAAAACTTCGGTAATTACTCGTAAAATCGCCTATTTGATTGAGCAATGCCAAATGCCTGCCGAGCGTATCACGGCGGTAACTTTTACCAATAAAGCCGCTCGTGAGATGAAAGCTCGTGTGCAAAAACTGTTACCAAGCGAAAAAACCAAAGGTTTGACCGTTTCTACTTTTCACCAATTTGGTTTGCAATTTTTACGGTATGAACTATTACACACGCCCTTAAAAGGCAATTTTTCTATCATGGATAGCGAAGATAGCAAACGTTTGTTGTTAGATTTGATGGTGCGTGATAACATGAGCGGTGCGGAAAGTAAAGAACTTGTCGGCAAAGCGATTAAAATGATTTCTGATTGGAAAAACGACCTAATTCCGCCAGAAAAAGCCGCAGAAACACTCACCGACCCAGAAGATATGCTATTTGCGACTTTGTACGAACTGTACGAACGCAATTTGCGTGCGTATAATGCGGTGGATTTTGATGATTTGATTGTATTGCCGACCAAAATTTTACAAGAAAACACCCAAGTGCGTGATAAATGGCAAAACCGCATTCGCTACTTACTTGTGGACGAATACCAAGACACCAACACCGCACAGTATGAACTCATTAAACTACTTGTCGGTGTGCAACCACGTTTTACCGTGGTGGGTGATGACGACCAGTCTATCTATGCGTGGCGTGGGGCAAAACCTGAAAATATGGCGTTGTTGCAACAGGATTTTCCAAAATTAAACGTGATTAAACTTGAGCAAAATTACCGCTCTACCAACCGTATTTTAAACAGTGCCAATGCGGTGATTGGTAATAATGAGCATTTGTTTGAAAAAAAATTGTGGTCGGACAAAGGTCATGGCGAACTGATTCGTGTGATTCATTGTCAAAATGATGATGATGAAGCCGAACGTGTCGCCAAAGAAATCGTTACCCACAAACTACGTCATGGCAACGATTGGCAAGATTATGCCGTTCTTTACCGCAGTAACTTTCAAGCTCGTATGTTAGAAGCCCAATTACGTCAATTACAAGTGCCGTATAAACTGTCTGGCGGTACGTCATTTTTCGCTCGTAGCGAAATCAAAGACATCATGAGTTATTTACGCATTATTTTAAACCCTGAAGATGACGCTGCCTTTTTACGCATTATTAACACGCCAAAACGTGGGCTTGGGCCGGCAAGCCTTGAAAAATTGGGATTATTTGCCCAAGAAAATCAAATTTCGCTATTGACCGCTTGTAGTCATAGCGGTTTGCACCACGCCTTACCCAAAAAGGTGGCAAACGAATTACAGCAATTTGCCGAATTTATGGCACATTATACCCAAGAGCTTGACCAAAACGCCGACCCTGTACCGCTCGTGCGTCAGATGATTGACGAAACTGGCTATATTGACCTTGTCAAATCAGAAGCCAAAACCCCACAACAAGAAAAAATCCGCCTTGACAATATAGAAACGCTTTACACCAGTATTCAAAATCTGATTAACAAAGCCGAAGACGATGACGACCGCACCATTGACGCTGTTATTCGTAAATTGGTCTTGTTAGATATGCTTGAACAACAGCAAGAAGAAGAAAACATCAACAAAGTAAACTTGATGACACTACACGCCGCCAAAGGCTTGGAGTTTAATTATGTGTATATTATGGGGCTGGAAGAAGATTTATTACCGCACAAAAATTCGGTGCTCGCCGAAACGGTAGAAGAAGAACGCCGTCTTATGTACGTGGGTATTACTCGTGCAAAACAAGAACTTACCCTACTTCACGCTCGCCAACGCCGTGCAGGTGGCGACATGAAAACCACCACACCAAGCCGTTTTTTGGAAGAGTTGCCTGTGGAACACCTTGACGCACCACATTTAACAAAGGGCAAAGCCAATGCCAATCCGCCAAAAACGGCTGACGATTATTTAGCAACGTTGCGTGAAATTTTGCAAAAATCTAAAAAGTAATCACCCAAACAAAAATAATTGTTTGTTAAAAACACCAAACTTTTGCAATAAATGTAACAAATAATTTCAAATTTACAGATTTGTAACATTTGAAGCAATCTTTTTTGCAAAACTTAACGTGTTTACAGTCAAACGATGACAAACTTTTTGATTTTTTTTGCTAATATATACATCAAGCAGTAAACAACAAGTTATGTTAATAAACATTGATGTTTACTTTTACTTTAAACAAGTTGAATGTTCAACTTATCATTGGAGAAAGCGTATGAAAACTTTACAAAAAACATTATTAGCATTAACCGCAACTGTTGCAATGGCTTCTGGTGCTAACGCAGCTATCAGCTACTCAACTGCACAGCCATACGTTGGTGTAAAAGCTGGTCAATTTGATTCTGATGTTAAAGGTGTTGGCAACATTGACAAATCAACTGCTTATGGTGTTTACGGTGGTCTTCAATTTACACCTAACTGGGGTGTAGAAGCTGAGTACCTTGGTTCTGATAAAGCTGATGTAACTGCAAGTGGCGTAAAAACAGGTGAAATTGATACTAAAACTTACGGTGTTTATGGTACTTATAACTACAACTTTGTAAATAGCCCAATTTATGCAAAAGCAAAATTAGGTCTTGCAAAAACTGAAGTTGAATCAAAAACTGCAACCAGAACCGTATCAACTGACGATACTGGTCTTGCATATGGTTTAGGACTAGGTTTTCAAGCAACACCAGCTATCGCATTAGAGGCAGAATATGCTAAACCAGGAGCAGATACCAAGCTTTGGACTATTGGTGCAAAAGTTAAATTCTAATTTAACCTTCGCCCTTTAACAAAAAACACAAGAAACGGCACTTTTTTAGGTGTCGTTTTTTGTTTTTGTGTTTTTTTTTAATTTATCCGTATTGGGTTGATATCAGCATTTTTTACCAATTTTTTGGCAAAATAAAAACCCAAGTCTTGGGCAATAGACTTGGTTTTTGGGGGGCTTGTCTTCATCTATGAAGTTCGGCTTACCTGCCGTTAATCCGTTGGATTCCATTCTTCAACACGGTATATCCGTTTGTTCCTTGTGTTGATGTGTGTATTATAGAAAATTACACCCATCACCACAAGCCGACAAAGTCTTAAATGTTTGTAAGCATTTGCTTACATTGCCAAATTTTAAGCGTGGTTTTTGACGATTTCGCTCACCGCACGCCATGCTTGTTCTAAAGCCCCAGTAGTATAAGGCTTCCAGTCGGCATCGCTGTTGGCGATATGAATGTTGCCATTTGGCTGTTTGACTGATTTTAATGGTAAATTATACTCCAATAAAAACCGCCATAACCACAACAGCCATGACGGTACGGGGGTTATCTAAGCTGCTGGCGGTAGGTACGGCAGATTTGTGTGAGGTTGTCTTCTCCAACAGTATCAGGGATGATTTCTTCCCAAGTAGCAGATGACGATTCGTTGATGGTGAGTGATATGTCTTTTACTATACTGCCATTTTGTGCATAATATATTACTCTGCTTACCTCCCATTTATGATGCCGGCAGTCATAATACATAAGAGTTTGCATTTCGGTATATGGCTGAAGGTTGTTATGGTGATTTTGCGGTGGGGTGGTAAATACCCAATCTTCCCAAACTCGCAGATATTTAGTGCCATTCCCCAAGCGTTTGATCTGGACGCTATCTTTGTCGTAATAATAGGTAGAGTCATCAGCCCCCACGACATCATATTGCACCCACGTCTCACTGTGGCTCGCTAGCGGTATCATCAGGGCGGCGATTAGGGTCAAGTGAATAAAAGATCTCATAAAAACTCCCTAGTGGTTAAAAAATCAAAATTGACTAGGGTCAAGTGTCGTCGTCGATAGATTGCCATTGAGCTGGCGGATAAGCTCCACCGTGTAGCCTGTGCACATGTCGCTATAGCACTCAAACTCAAAGGTCTTGTCGGCTTTGGCATAGCTGGTATCATCGCCAAAGAGATATTTTGTGCCGTACCAAGTGTCGCCATGAGCGTATTTGAGTTCGTAGCTGCCTTGGGGGAGATTGATGTCTAGCGTGTCGCCCCCGCGAATAAAATAGCTGGCAAATTCTTGGCGGACTTTGTCTTTGATGGTTTTGGCGGCTTTTTTGCACGTTTGTTCGCGTTTGTTGTTGATGGCTTTTTGTTTGGCTCTTAGGGCGTCTTTGGTGGACGGATGTAAGCTGTTCCATACGGCGTTGATGTCGGCAACGGCTTGTTCGTAGTCGGCTTTGGCATTGTCGCTATCAGGCTCGCTCGCCACCACTTTGGCTTTGCCAAAAACCGCTTGATTATAGTACACGCCTTTTTTGCATATTTAATTTTTCAAAAAATTGTTGGTCATAAAATTTTTCAAATTTATCCACGTCAATGCCTAAGGCGACCAGCAATTTTTTATCTCGCTCATAGTAACGGGTTTTTGGTGAATCAATGGATTCTGTACCGCCATAACTGATACGAAAAATATCTTTGCCATCAACGTTGGCGTGAAATTCGTTGCGTTTGGCGTGTCCCCCAAAATCATCGTGATTGTCAATCAACAAAATTTTGCTATCAGGAAATTGTTGCTGATACCAATAGGCACTGGCAAGCCCGCTAATCCCTGCTCCCACGACCACAAGGTCATAATCGCCCACGCTTTTTTCGTTGGCAACGTCAAATTGTTTGCCTTTCCAAGTGATTTCGTGGGCGACATCAAAACTGCCTTGATGACTGCCACGCAGTTTGTCCAACGCTGGCGGATAGTCGCTGTTGATGGCGACTGTTGTGCTATTGAGTTTGGCGGTTGGGTTGTTTTGTAGTTTTTGACAAGCGGTCAAAACGCCTGTACTCACCCCAGCAATGGCAACGGCAGAGCCGTTAATAAAATCTCGTCTGGTAATTGGCATAATAAATCTTAAAATGTGATTAAAAATGAGCTATTTTATAAAATTTTTAAGGACTTTGCACTCAAAAAATCCGATTTTCATCATGCTTTTTGGCAAATTTACCAATATTTTTTCAATATTTTCGGCAATATTCAGATAAAATTTGGCAAATTCATCATCAGCAATCACAGACGGTTTGCCCATATCCGCTTGTTTGCGAATATTGGTGGCAAGTGGCAATTTACCAAGTAACGGCACTTGATAGTCTTTTGCCAAGTTTTCGCCGCCACCATTGCCAAAAATCTCGTCCACATGACCGCAGTTGCTACAAGTATGCAACGCCATATTTTCCACCACGCCAAGCACAGGAATTTGGGTTTTGTGGAACATTTCAATGCCTTTTTGCGCGTCAAGCAACGCAATATGTTGCGGTGTGGTAACGACAACCGCCCCTGTTACAGGGATACGCTGGGCAAGTGTAAGCTGAATATCGCCCGTTCCCGGTGGCATATCAATGACAAGATAATCAAGGTTCGGCCATGCCGTCTGATTAAACAGTTGCATTAACGCCCCTGTCGCTTTCGCCCCACGCCATGCCACAGGTGTGCTATCACCGTCAAGCAGATTGCCAATGGACAAAATCGCCATACCATACGCATCAATCGGCACAAATTCGCTGTTTTCAAGGGTTGGCTTCACGCCTGCCACGCCAAGCATATTCGGCACGCTCGGGCCGTAAATATCGGCATCAAGAATACCGACTTTTTTGCCAAGTTTTTGCAAGGCTAAGGCAATATTGACGGCGGTGGTGGATTTACCAACACCGCCTTTACCCGATGCGACCACTATAATATGGCGAATGCGTGGGTGCGGTGCGACATCGGCTTGGGTTGGGGCGTGTTTGGTAATCGATGGTTCTTCGTCTGAATTTTCGTTTTTTGCCATTGCGTTGGTGGTTTTAGGAAGTTTATGCGTAGTTTTTTCGCCTGTGTTTTTTTCTGATTTGTACAAGGTTACATTCATGTTAATTTCGCCAACGCCATGCAAATGTAGCATACTGCTTAATTCTCTGTGAATTTTTTCTACATCAATATCATCAGGTAGGCGAAGGTTTAAATTTAAAACATCGCTTTGTTGTTCGTATTTTTGGATAAAGTTTTTTAATCGGTTGTTCGTGAATGTGATAATCGTTAAATGCTTTATTTAAGCTATTTTCGTCAATTTTTTTTGGCTTTTTTAAAAAACATTTTTTTCACCTTTTTTACATTTATCATTTTTACAAATAAATTTTTAATTGGACGTATTAGACTTCTTTCCAAGCTATAATTTATTAAAGAAAACCGTTCACCCTGAGCTTGTCGAAGGGTTGGTTTCCACTTCGCTTTGCTACATCTTGCGAAGCAGTATTTCTCAGTTCGACAAGCTCACCACGAAACGGAAAACCAAGTTTGGAAAGAGATTTATTCAATACGCCCCTACGGATTTTAATGAATAAAAATCTTAAAATTCCGACTATTTTTATCGGATTTATTTTGTCTATTTTACGCTTTTTTTTGATTTTTTACAGAGAAATTATGCAAAAAAATTGATTTTCGGTTATCATAGTTAGCATTTTCTGTTTAATTTTGATAAAAAGGTAACTTATGTCTCGTAAAATCCTTGTAACGTCTGCCCTACCCTACGCCAACGGTCCAATTCACTTGGGGCATTTAGTGGAATATATCCAAACTGACATTTGGGTGCGTGCCATGAAAGCCCTTGGCAACACGGTAACTTACGTCTGTGCCGATGACGCTCACGGCACGGCTATCATGCTAAAAGCACAGGATAATGGCGTAACCCCAGAAGAGCAAATCGCCACCGTCAAGGCATCGCACGAAAAAGATTTTGCATCTTTTTTGATTGATTTTGACAATTATCATTCCACCCACAGTCCAGAAAATGAACAATTTTCCACCGAAATTTATAGCAAGCTAGAGCAAGGTGGTTATATTTTTACCAAAGACGTGGAGCAACTGTTTGACACCGAAAAAGGCTTATTTCTTGCCGACCGTTTTGTCAAAGGCGACTGCCCAGAGTGCGGTGCAAAAGACCAATATGGCGACAACTGCGAAGTGTGTAGCAAAACCTACAACGCTACTGAACTTAAAAATCCGTATTCAACGTTAAGTAAATCTACACCTGTCATCAAATCAAGCAAACATTACTTTTTTGATTTACCAAAATTTAACGACTTTTGCAAAACTGGACAAAACAAGACGGACGTTTGCAAACGTCAATTTTTAATAAATTAAATGAATGGTTTGAAGCAGGGCTACAGCCTTGGGACATCAGCCGGGACGCACCATATTTTGGGTTTAAAATCCCCAACACGCCAATCGATGAGCCAGACAAATATTTTTATGTGTGGCTGGACGCACCTGTGGGCTACATGGCAAGTTTCAAAAACTTGTGCGAGCGTACAGGGCTTGATTTTGATGAATATTTCAAAAAAGACGGTACCACCGAGCTTTATCATTTTATCGGCAAGGACATTGTTTATTTTCACGCCTTATTTTGGCCTGCCATGCTGTATGGGGCGGATTATCGCACACCAACAGCAATCAACGCTCACGGATTTTTGACCGTTAATGGCGAAAAAATGAGCAAATCTCGTGGCACGTTCATCAAAGCCGAAACGTATATCGAGCATTTAAATCCAGAATATTTGCGTTATTATTTTGCCAGCAAATTGTCAAATACGGTGGAAGACATTAACCTTGACCTTGATGATTTTATGCAAAAAGTCAATTCAGATTTGGTCGGAAAAGTTGTCAATATCGCCAGTCGTTCGGCAGGATTTATCAATAAAAACCATGACGGAATGCTATCAAATACCATTGCCGAACCTGCCTTGCTTGATGAAATCATCAACGCAGGTGATGAGATTGCCCAAGCCTATGAAAACCGTGAATTTAGCCGTGCCATGCGTCTGATTATGGCGTGTGCGGACAAGGCGAACGAATACATTGACGGCAAAAACCATGGGCATTAAACAGAATTGACGGCAAACAAGCCGAAGTGCAGGACGTTTGCACGGTGGCGATTAACATTTTCCGTCAATTGGTGGTGTATTTATCGCCTGTGTTGCCAAATTTGGCAGAAGAAGTCAAAGCGTTTTTAAACCTTGAAAGCGTGGATTTTGCAAGTCGCACAGCGATTTTGACCAATCATAAAATCAATGCCTTTAAACCGCTGATGAGCCGTGTGGAAAAAGACAAAATTAACAACATGGTAAACGCATCAAAAGACAGTTTGGCAC
>CAKMOY010000030.1 GCA_927911235.1 uncultured Moraxella sp. | reverse complement strand
CTAAAGTTGATTATCATCAAGCAAAAATGTTTCTTGCTACTGATTGGATTGACAAGAAATTAAGAATTTGCGTACTATTTAGCCATTTTATTCATATCGCGATAATTAAAATGGATTATCTCAAACCAACAGATTTAAAAGCTATTTTACATTCCAAACGTGCCAATATCTTTTATTTGGAACATTGCCGTGTCATGCAAAAAGATGGGCGTGTTCTCTATCTGACGGAAACAAAATACGAAAATCAGTATTACAATATTCCGATTGCTAATACTACTTGTATTCTACTTGGTACAGGGACATCTATTACTCAAGCCGCCATGCGAATGCTTGCCAGTGCAGGAGTCTTGGTCGGATTTTGTGGAGGCGGTGCAACGCCATTGTTTTCAGGGGCGGAAATTGAATGGCTTAATCCGCAAAGTGAATATCGCCCGACTGAATATGTCCAAGGTTGGCTATCTTTTTGGTTTGATGAACAAAAACGACTTACCATCGCCAAAAAATTTCAATATAAACGTATAGAATTTATTCAAACAATTTGGTCTAAAGATAAAGAATTAAAAGATGCAGGCTTTCATATTGATGCCCCTGACATTTTACAAGCTTATAGTTTCTTTAAAAATAAAATTCCTGAGATAAACTGTGTCAATGACTTGCTTTTAACTGAAGCACAAATGACCAAACAACTCTACAAAGCATCAGCCACACGCTGTCAGCTTATCTTTGAACGTAATCCTGAAGCAGGTGATTTAGCCAATAATTTTTTTAAATCATGGCAACTATTTGGCGTATGGATTAGGGGCAACAACACTTTGGGTACTGGGCATTCCGCATGGTTTTGCAGTAATGCACGGTAAAACTCGGCGTGGGGCATTGGTGTTTGATGTGGCGGATTTGGTCAAAGATGCGATTGTGTTGCCGTGGGCATTTGTTTGTGCCAAAGAAGATTTTAGCGAACAAGAATTTCGCCAAAAAATCTTGCAAAAATTCACGCAACATAAAGCACTCGATTTTATGTTTGAACAAGTAAAATTGGCTTCGCAACATTTTAAATAAATTTCAGGCTGCCTGAAATTTATTTTTATTTGAAAAAAGGGTATTTTTAGATGATTGTTACCTTTATTTCTCAATGTGAAAAAAAGGCATTGGCACGCACTCGGCAAGTATTAGATGCGTTTGCTAATCGGATTGGCGATAATACTTGGCAAACGGTCATCACCGAAGACGGTTTGGCAATGGTTAAAAAAATTGCTCTCTCGTACCGCCAGTAAAAGTACGGCGATTAGTTGCTATCGTTTTCATACTCGCAAACACAGCGAGCTTTTGTGGATTGTGGGCAATCGTCATAAGTTTAATGAATGGGGCTTTGTGCCTGTCAATCGCACCAAACGCAATATTTTGCACAGTGAATGGCAAAATGATTGGCAATATATCAGTGCCATTCAAATTATGGCAACTTTATCAGCGTTATTGCATGATTTGGGCAAATCAACGCTTGGTTTTCAACATAAATTAACACAAGGGAGCACACAGGGCGATCCGTATCGTCATGAATGGATTTCTTTAAAAATGCTGTTGTGGCTAACGCAAGATTGTCAAACGGATACTGCATGGTTAGAGCGCTTTATCCAAATTGATGACTGGTTGGCGAAACAAAAATCATCAGAATTAATTTTTTATTTAAAAACGGATAAATTGGAACAAGCGGATTTATCCAAATTACCGCCATTGGCTCAATGGCTTTCTTGGTTGATTGTCAGTCATCATCGTTTACCTCCTTTGACAGGTATGTTTTTAGGTCAAAAAGAGCGTCAGCAATTTCAATATCGCCCCACATCACGACTGTATTTTGAGCGGTCTTTGAGTAAAGTTTATGCAGAATTAAAAGCTCATGATTATTGGGTCAGAAATCCTAAAACATTGGATACTGGCGGTAAAAAATCTCAAAGATTTTTTGGCAATTTGAAGAGTGCGTGATTGACAGCAAATCTTGGCAAGGCAGCCTGAAACGCTGGGCAAAAAAAGCCTTGCAAGACGCGACATTACAAGCATTATCAGCAAAAAATCAGCCTGTTGATAATGCGATTTTGCTCTATTTATCAAGACTGTGTTTGATGGTAGGCGACCACAATTATTCATCATTAAAAAACCATGATTCTCGCCGTGTAGCAACCCAATCTACACTTACGCTATTAGCCAATACCGACCGTAACACACGAAAACCCAAGCAATATTTAGATGAACATTTGTTAGGTGTAGCGTCATTTACTGCCCATTTTGCACGCCATTTGCCGATTATTAGTGAGCAATTACCCACGCTCATCAAACATCGTCCATTGAGTAAAAATACCAATATTGACAGATTTGTTTGGCAAAATCATGCTTTTAAAATGGCTAAAAGTGTGCAAGTTGATAGTGATACACATGGCTTTTTTGGGGTCAATATGGCATCTACAGGTTGTGGCAAAACGATTTCTAATGCCCGTATTATGTATGCTTTATCCGATGAGAAAAAAGGGGCGAGATTTACCATTGCTTTGGGATTGCGAGTTTTGACTTTGCAAACTGGCTTAAGTTTACGAAAAGATTTGCATTTAAATGACGAACAACTGGCGATTTTGGTGGGCAGTAGTCAAGTGCGTCAATTATTTACCATCAATCAACAAGAACAGGCATTGGGGCAGAACACAGATGATCAATCAAACACCACATGGGGTAGTGAATCGGCAGATGAATTGGTGGATGGGATTGTGGATTTTACGCCAAATTTCCATGCGTTAGATGAGCTTAATATTGATACTTTGCTGGCTGAAAGCAAGGCACAAGATTTGTTATTTTCACCTGTAGTAACGTGTACCATTGACCATTTAATACAAGCGAGCGAATGCAAACGGGGCGGTGGATATATCGCTCCGATACTTCGCTTGTTAAGTAGCGATTTGATTTTGGATGAACCTGATGATTTTGATCATCAGGATTTGCCTGCATTGGCACGTTTGGTGCATTTGGCAGGGATGTTTGGCTCAAAAGTGTTGCTTTCATCGGCAACTTTACCACCTGATTTGATAATAGGATTATTTGAAAGCTATTTGGCAGGGCGAAAATTATTTAATCAAAGCCAAAATAAACCCACCCCACAAGTTGTGTGTGCGTGGTTTGACGAACAAAAAAATGGGACGAAGATTGAGTGTTGTAGCGACACGCAAAAATTTAATGAACATCATCAAACCTTTGTGCAAAAACGTGTGAAATTCTTGCACGAACAACCTATTCGCCGTAAAGCAAGCATTTTGCCTGTTGAGATTGCATATCATCAAGACAAAAAAGCCCAATTTTATACAGAATTGGGGCAAAAAATCATTGATGGTGCAATGACATTACATCAATCTTACCATGCAGTGAATGAAAAAACAGGGCAATCCATGAGTATTGGCTTGGTTCGGATTGCCAATATCAAACAGTTGGTAGAACTTGCGTTTTACCTAAAAAATGCCCAAGTGGATAAAGATACGCATATTCATGTGGCGTGTTATCACGCTCGGCAGTTGCTGGTTTTACGAAATCAGTTGGAATACGCATTGGATAAAGTCTTAAAACGCAATGGTGATAATGAGCAGGCGATTTTCGAACATGAAGAAATCCGTCAGGCGATGGCTAAAAGTCCTGTAAAACATCATATTTTTATGGTGCTGGCAACACCTGTGGCAGAAGTGGGACGAGACCATGATTATGATTGGGCAATTATTGAGCCAAGTTCCATGCGGTCAATGATTCAGCTTGCAGGACGAGTATGGCGACATCGTCCCAAAAGACAGGCAATAAATAGCAATATTTTGATATTCAATCATAATATTCGTTATTTACAGCATCATGACCAGCAGTTGGTTTTTACAAGACCGGGGTTTGAAACCGAGCATTATAAGCTTACAAAACATGATATGGAAACGCTAATAGATAATGATACCTTAACTCAAATTGACGCATACCCACGCATTTGGACGAAGGAAATCAAAGGGCAGCCTGAAACATTGGCAGAGTTAGAACATGGTTTGATGAACCATTTATTCCATCAAAACAAAACCAATTATGTTAATGCTTATTGGCGAGAAGTCTGCTCATCTAATCGGATACATACACACCTCCAACAAGTATCGCCATTTCGCCATAGTGATGAGCAAGAACAAGAATGGGTGCTTATTCCCAAGCAAATCACAGAAGAATATGACGATGGCTTTTGCGTGTATGCCGTAGAAGATATTCAAAAAAATGGGTTAAGACATGCTAATACGCACAA
>CAKMOY010000029.1 GCA_927911235.1 uncultured Moraxella sp. | reverse complement strand
CCACTATTTTAACCAATATTTTTTTAATATTTTTAAAAAATTTAACCATTTTGCCAAAAAAATAGGAAAAAAACATGACAACTACAACTTCACAAACAGCTGATATTATCATCGTGGGCGGTGGTCCCGCAGGTTTGGCGTTCGCTCGCTCGGTCGCTGACACAGGGCTAAACATTGTCGTGATTGAAAAAAACAGCGAAGACAGCCTTGCCAACCCTGCCTATGACGGACGAGAAATCGCCCTAACCCACGCATCAAAACGCACCATGCAAGACATAGACGCTTGGGGGCGAATTGACGAAACCCAAATTCACCTGTTAAAAGATGCCAGTGTGTTAGACGGCAACTCGCCTTATCAGCTGTATTTTGGCGTGCCAAGTCAGTTTGAACGCAAATTATTTGGCAATGATGTGGATAATTTGGGCTATTTGGTGTCAAATAATCTAATCCGAAAAGCTGTATATGACAGCGTAAAAACCCAACAAAACATCAGACTTTTATGCGGAACTGGTGTAAAAAACGTCAGTACCAATGACGTGTGTTCTTATGTTGAATTGGAAAATGGCGAAAAATTTGACACGCCTTTGTTGGTGATTGCCGACAGTCGTTTTTCGGCAAGTCGCCGTCAAATCGGCATTTCAGCGGACAGCCACGATTTTGGGCGGAGCATGATTGTTTGCCGAATGGAACACACCTTGTCAAATCATCATCGTGCGGTGGAGTGTTTTTATTATGGCGTTACACTTGCCTTGTTGCCTTTGACCGAAAACGTTACCAACTGCGTGATTACGGTGAACAGCCAAGAAGCTCAAGATATTTTAGCGTTAAATGCCGATGATTTTGCCAAAAAAGTTACTCAATATATTGGCGGACAGCTTGGCGAAATGAAACTGATTAGCACGCAACACACTTATCCGCTTGTGGGCGTTCATGCCAATCGTTTTTATCAAGGGCGTGCGGTACTCATTGGCGATAGTGCGGTCGGTATGCACCCTGTAACGGCACATGGTTTTAATTTGGGGTTAAATAGCGTGGCGGTTTTGTCAAAATTGGTAAAACAAGCGGTAGCAAAAAATCAAGATTACGGCTCGCAAAAAATCTTGGCTCGTTATGAACGTGAACATATGTTGATTACTCGTCCAATGTATCATGGCACAAATGCTATGGTAAAACTGTTTACCACAGATAGCAAACCTGCGAAACTCTCTCGTTCAGCGGTATTGCGGATTAGTAATAATTTGCCACCGTTAAAAGCGTTAATTACCAAACAATTGACGGGTTAAATTTGATTAATAGGAAATAATAATACCAAACTATTCTCAATTTTGATAAAACCTAATCGTTGATAATAGTTGGCTAATTGCGTATCTTTTGCTTCAATCATGGCAAAAGATACGCCTGTAATTAAGCTAATTTTTTTGATATTTTGCAAGGCATTTAACAACAATTTTTTTAGAAATATTTTGTCCTTGATATGCCAAATTAACCGTAACACCCTACTGTTTGGCTTGTAAAATAATCGCTTGTTCAATGTGTGGAGAAATTTCTAGCATAAATCACTTTTTATTTTATTTTTATCAAACAAACTCAATTTTCACATTTTGCACAATATCTGGGTGCAGACTTTTTGCCACAGGGCAAGTCATGGCGGTGTTTGTCAAAATGGTTTTGTCTTTATCATCGCTGACACCCTTCACCGTCATCACCACGTCAATTTCACCCACTCGGCGTGGGTCGGTTATCATCACTTTGGTAACGTCTGCGGTGCTACCCGCCAAATCAAGCCCCATGCTTTCAGCCTTAATGCCCATGACTGTCATCATACAGCACGCAAGGCTCGTTGCCAATAAATCAGTCGGTGAAAACGCTTCGCCACGTCCGTGATTGTCCACAGGTGCGTCAGTGATGATTTGGTTGTTGGATTGTAGGTGAATGGCGGTGGTGCGTAAATTGCCTTCGTATGTTACATTTGCAGTTGTCATAAAAAATCCTTAAGGTTTTGGTTTATAAATAACGTGTTGGTGCAAAGGGAAATTACCTAAAGTCGCCCCTTGCTTTTTGTCATGAAAATAATGTTTTAACGTTTGGGTAACGGTGTCAAAAGCCAGCTCATCATACGGGATTTCATCTTCGGCAAACAACGCACATTCAAGGCTTTCTTCACCCACGCCAAATTTGCCGTCTTTGAGATTTGCCACAAAAAACGCATGAATATCGCCCAATTCTGGCAAATCGTACAAACAGTACAATTGCAAATTTTCGCCACAAGCGTCCGCTTCTTCCATACATTCACGGTTTGCCCCTTCTGCCATCGTTTCGCCAAGCTCCATAAAACCTGCTGGCAACGTCCAAAAACCGTATCTTGGCTCAATCGCACGGCGACACAGCAACACCTTATCACCGTCAAACAGCAAACAACCGTTAATCATTCTTGGATTTTCATAATGAATATAACCGCAATTGGGGCAAACAATGCGTGGGCGAGAGTCGCCTGCTGGAATGGCGTGTTGGGCTTGATGACCACATTTTAAACAAAATGGCATGGATATTCCTATTTTTTAAATAAATTGTTATCAATAAGGTGCAAGTTTTTGGGTTGATAGCTGAAATATTCAGTGGTAATCTTAACATACTTTTAGCAAAATCGGCTAAAAATTCAGCCAAAATTTTAAACGCATAGGTTTATTTTTTATGATGATAAATAATCAACAATATTTTAATAATATTCAAAAAAACGATTTTAAAAGCCCATTGTTAAAGCAATTAGCCGAACGTTTGGCAAATATACCTGTTGAGCCAAAACGTCAGCCCTATGCGGTGCTTGTGGTGATTACCAACGAATTAAATCCCAAAATTTTGTACTCACTGCGAGCCAGTACGCTACAAAATCATGCGGGTGAAGTGTCCTTTGTAGGCGGTCGCCAAGAGCCTGACGACAGCGGCAACCACGCCACCGCTTTGCGAGAAACGTGGGAAGAAACAGGGATTTTACCAACTGATGTGCAGATTTTGGGCGAATTGCCGATGGCATTTACCAAAGCGGGCTTGCCTGTGTTGCCTGTGGTGGGCGTGATTGAGTCGAATTTGCCATTAACGCCTGAAATAGGGGAGATTGAACGCTTATTTTGGGCGGATTTGGCAACGCTTTTGACCCAAGAAGTCCAACCTTTTGTCAAACAATACGACAAAATACAACTGACATCGCCAGCCTTTATCATTGACAACGAAAAGGTTTGGGGACTGACAGGACGGATTACGGCAAGTTTGTTGGAGATTGGATTTGATAGAAAAATTGAATGGTATTATGATTTTGGCTAAATAGTTGGTTAAAAGTTGATTCAATTAATTGTTAAATAAAAAGTTGCGTTAGAAAAAAGCACATAACCGATACAAACTTTGTCCAGTATTTTTGTTAAAATGGTCGCCAATTTTACCATTTACCGATAATTTTTTAAAAAATTATTTAAAATTATCTTAAGGAATTTTTTATGTTAAAACATATCGCAGTCGCAAGTGCTTTGGCAATTGCTTTAACCGCTTGTTCAAAAACGGACAAACCTGCCGAAACGCCAGATTTATCATCAGCACCTGCACCAACGGCAAGTGTTTCTGTACCAACAACGGCAAGCGTAGCGACACCAATCGCTTCGGCAGTGGCATCTGCACCAACGGCAAGCACAGCGTTGGCAACCACAACGGACAATGCCGTGGGACAAGCGAACGCAAAACCTGCTGAAAATTTGGCGTTAAAAGCGGATTTGGGTGTGTTGTTAAAAACCATTAACGACATTGACAAAAAACACCAAAGCAAACAAGCCGAGCTAGAAAAACAAATGCAATCGGCAACAAGCCCTGCCGCACAGAAAAAAGTGTTTGACGAAATTTTAAAACAGTTGGACACTCAAAAAACAACATTACAAGGGTTAAAATTTAACGAACCACGTGTTACCAAAGTGCGTGATAAAATGTTAGAAAACATCGCTGATACTCGTTCGGCGATGGCGATTATGGCAAAAAATCCAGAAGCCACACCACAAACCAATCCAGATATCGGCAAATCTATGCAAAAAGCGGAAAAAAACTGCTTTAGAAGTGCGTGAAATGCTCCATAAACTCGTGGAAGAAGCTGGCATTGAGCCAAATGCAAACAAATAATTGGTACTAACGCATGCTGTATTTGGGATTTTTGGCGATTGGCTTGGGGATTTTGTCCACTGTGTCAGGCTTGATTTGCCTTGCGATTGCCAGTTTTAGCCAAGAAATCCTTATTCGTAACAAAACCAAAAAGCTGGCAGGCAAAATTTTGCCTGTAGCGGTGGTTTTGTTGTTGATTGGTACTGGAGTAGTGGGGTATTTGTTTGAAGTTTAGCAACAATTTGTCAAATCGTATCCACAATCACAGGGCGACCGTTATGCTCTAACACAGTCGCATTGACACCGAACAACTCAAAAATCCGCTCTTTTGTCAGCACATCAACAGGGCGACCTTGACTGACGATTTCGCCTTTTTTCATCATCACCACCGTATCGGCAAATTGCGATGCTTGATTAATATCATGTAACACAATTACTACAGTTTTTTTGTCTTGTTCAACTAAAGTTCGTAAAATCCGCATCAGTTTGCCTGCATGATACATATCCAAATTGTTAAGCGGCTCATCAAGCAGCACAAACGGCGTGTCTTGACATACTATCATGGCAATCAATACTCGCTGTCGCTGACCGCCAGACAAGGTCGCAAGGTAACGAGTGGCAAGCGTATCTAGCTCAAAACGTGCCATGACTTGCTTGACAATCGCTTCATCATGAGCGGTCGGTCTGCCTTGATGATACGGATAACGCCCAAACATCAACAGTTCGGCAACGGTCAATCGCCCTTGAATGTGGTTTTCTTGGGCGAGCATGGCAACGGTTTTTGCCAAAATTTTGCTATCTGTGGTTAGAATATCGTGGTCGTCAAAGCGGATTTTTCCTGTTTGTAGAGGGTTTAGGCGAGCCATGACGGTGAATAGCGTAGATTTGCCTGCACCGTTTGGACCGATTAGGGCGATGACTTGCTCTTCTGCTAAATTTAAATTAATATTGTTTAAAATCAAATTGTTATCAATATGATGAGAAACATTTTCAATCGTTATCATAATTTTTTCCTTTTTTTATTTTAACAAAAATTTAAGCAATCGCCTTTTTATAACGATTTAACATCAGTATAATAAACACAATGCCACCAAACAGTTCAATGACAACCGCCAACACGCCAGCCATGCCAAGCACTTGTTCAAAAATAGTCTGTCCTAAAACCAAACAAATCACCGAAATCAAACTCACCAAAATCAAGCGTTCAGTATGATACATTTGTTGGCTAATTTTATTGGTTAAAGCACATACAAGCAAGCCCAAAAAGATAACAGGTCCAACAAACGCAGTCGCAGTCGCCACCAAAATCGCAATGATAATCAGCAATCGCAACGCCAATTTTTGATAATCAATGCCAAGATTAATCGCATACGATTTGCCAAGCATCAAAATATCCACCTGATGTCGCCACCGCCACACTGCCCCAAGGCACACCGCACAGATAGCGAGGCTTACCCACATCATCGTTTTGTCAATCGTGTTAAATTGAGCAAAACTTGCCGACTGCACCACGACAAAATCTTCTGGATTTATCAAGCGTGCAATCAGCGATGACAAACTGCGAAACAGCACGCCAAAAATAATACCAACCAAAATCAGCCGTGATAAATTTTGCTGTTTTTCATTAAAAAGTAACCGAAACATGAGCATGGACGCAATGACCATCAGCATAATTTCTAAAAAAAAACTTGAGTAATGGCTGAGTGGTAAATATATTCACCGCACCCAATGCAAACACAAGGACGCTTTGGATTAACACATATAACGCATCAAAACCGAGTAGGGCAGGGGTCAAAATCGGATTGTGCGTTAAAGTTTGAAACAGCAAGGTAGATACGCCAATCGCCACCCCAACAAGGATTAACGCCATGAGTTTGTAAAAACGAAACGGCAACACAAAATCCCAGTTGCCGTTGGCGTTTAACGTCATAAACAAAAGCATACTAATCGCTAGTACAACGCTTGCGATGATGACAGGTTTTGTCAAAATTTTGGCTTGATAAAATGGATTAAGTGTTTGATTTGTCATATTTTTTCTTTTTTACAATCACAATTTGTTATTTTTGATATGTAGGGTGGATTAGCAAAGCGTAACCCACCAAATTAGGTTAAAAATTTGTGTCAAAAAGGTGGGTTACGCCCCTTGCGAACCTAAAATTGTTGTGCAATTTTTGTGGTTCTTAGGGCTAACCCACCCTACGAAAAACTTTCATTTTGAACTAATCTTTTTGCTTTAACAACAAGGTTAAAAAAATCACCGCCCCTGCTACGCCAAAAATGGTGGAAACAGGCACTTCATACGGAAAAATCAGCACACGCCCCAAAATATCGCACAACAGCACCATACTCGCACCGAGCAAGGCAACCGCAGGCAAACAACGGCGTAATCTAGTCGCCCATCATTCGGCCTGATGATGTTCGGCACGACCAGCCCAATAAATGGAATCGCCCCAACCGTAACTACAACAACCGAACTAATCATGGCAACGGTGATAATGGCGAACCATTGCATTGCTTGACGATTGACCCCAAGATTAATCGCAATCGCATCGCCCAAGCCGACAATGGTTAATTTATCCGCCAAAATATACGCCACAAATGCCAACGCCCCTGTAACGTAAAGTAACTCATAACGCCCAGACAAAATCGTGGAAAAATCGCCCATCCGCCATACAGACAGCAGTTGCATACTTTCGGTTTCGTAAGCGATAAACAGCGTAACCGCTTCAATAATTCCGCCAAACACAATGCCGATAAGCGGTATCATCAAAAAATCAGTGGGCGGTAACGGCTTGATTAACCGCATAAACAGCACCATGCCAACCAATGCCGACAGCGTGGCAATCAGCATTTTGACGAACAATCCACTACTTGGCAACATAAGACTGACGATTAACAGCCCAAGCCCTGCACTCTGCGTTGCACCGACCATAGACGGGTCTACAAAGCGGTTTTTTAACACGACTTGTAGTACCATGCCAGCCACTGCAAGTGATGCACCTGTCAAAATAATGGCAAGCGTGCGTGGCAAACGGCTCACAAGCATAAGCTCCATATCGCTCGCCATGTCGCTATTGCCAAATGCCCAAGCGAACAAGCCTTGCCAAGAAAAATCCGCCACGCCGACAGATAGACTTAACAAAAATAAGCCTAGCATGATAGCTAGACTTAATAAATTAAACAAATAAGGGGGGAAAACGTCCGTTAGACGTTTTGGTGGTGGATAACACGGTCATTGTTTTTCTTAGCTTGTTAATTTTATCAATGGGGCGTATGCAATACGCCCCTACATTTAATTATTTTGTGGTTGATGCCGTTGTACTTGCTGAACTTGCAGGGGCTGAAGCGGTTGCACTGGCTGTTGTTGTGCCTTTACCAAAACTATCGCTAATGATTTTGGCATCAGCAAGCCATTGATAATAACCGCCAAACGCTAGGTAAGAATCTGGACTTAAATATACGATTTGATTTTTTGACCAAGCGGTGGTTTTGTGCATGAGTGGATTGTCAAGCACGGCTTTTGCCCCCACGCCTTCTTCGCCAATCGCTGACGAACGGTCTAGCACAAATAGCCAATCAGGATTAACTTTTTGAATATATTCAAAAGTAACAGGCTGACCGTGTCGGCTGTCTTGAATATTTGGGTCGGCTTGTGGAATGCCAAATTCGTTATGAATAAAGCCAAAACGAGATTTTGTGCCGAACGCTGACATTTTATTGCCGTTTATCAAAATTACCAAACCATTGCCTTTGCCTTGTGCGACTGCTTTGGCATCGGCAATTGCTTTATCAATGTCTTGTTGTAATTGTTGGGCTTTTTCGGTTTTGTTGTATAATTTACCCAAATCGGCAAGGCGTTGTTTGCTAGACTCATAAGCGTGAGCTGTATCTAGCGTCAAATCTAGCGTTGGGGCAACTTGGCTTAATTGGTCGTATTTTTCCACCATACGGCTACCGACCAAAATCGCTTTTGGTTTTAGCTGATTTAACGCTTCCATATTCGGCTCAAACAGCGTACCAATATCGGTGCTTGGTGCGTCTTTGATACGCAAACTTTCTAAACGCAATTTACCAGGCAAGCCCGCAACAGGCACTTCCAACGCTTTTAAATCCTGCATGAGCGTCATATCATACACAGCAATCGGCTCAGGATTGACAGGCAATTGCACATCGCCACGCACGGTGTTAATCGTTACCATGCCATTGTTATCGGTGGCACTTGCACTGACTTGGGCGGTGCTTGCCGTTGTACTTGCTTGGGCGGTTTCGGCTGTTGAAGCGGTATTTTGGGTTTGATTACAAGCGGTTAAACCAAGACAGCTTGCCAACGTGATAAATAAAGCGGTGTGAGAAAATTTTAACATAAGTTTACCTAATTTAAAGAATTAATGAGAATGATTTTCAATGTATTTTATAAAAAAAATAAAAAAAAACAATCAAAATCATAAAAAAATCGTATTTTATGGTAAGCTATTTCAATTATACGAAAAAAAAGGAATATTTATGAACGAGCAAAAAATTATTATCGTGGGCGGTGGCAATGTTGGTCTGTCTTTTGCGTTGTTGCTTGCCAAACAAGGCATTAAAAGCACACTATTAGAAAAATCCACTTATCCGACCATCAACCCCGATGACGACACCGACCGCACGCATTATCTTGACACTCGTAACATGGCACTGTCTCGCCGTACGGTGCAGATTTATCAACAAATCGGATTGTGGGACGAGTTGCAAAGCCACGCCTGTCGCATTGATACGGTAAAAATTAGCGAGCAGGACAATTTTGGCAAAGCAACGCTGAATAAACACGAAGAAAATGTGGAAAGTTTTGGACAAGTCATTGAAAATAATTGGCTTGGGCGAAAATTATTGTTAGCGGTGCAAGCCAATCCGCTCATTGAACTGTTTGATGGTACAAGCGTAACCGACATTACCCAATCTGCCAAAAACGTGACGATTTTTTTTACAAAACAAGGCGAAAAAGAGCAGTCTTTAACGGCTGATTTGTTGGTGGCGTGCGATGGACAAAATTCTATTTGTCGGCAATTATTGGGTATTAAAGCCGATTTTTACGATTATGAACAAATGGGCATTGTCGGCACGGTGATGACTGACCAACCGCACAACCACGAAGCCATAGAACGCTTTAGTCCAACAGGGTTGATGGCGGTGTTGCCTTTGACTGACAGCACCGACAAAGACGGCACGCATTACCGCCGTTCGGTGGTGTGGGTGTGCAAAAAAGGCGAAGAGCAACAATACCTTGACAATGATGAGTTTTTTTTACAAACCCTACAAAAACCTTTGGCGAGCGGGCTGGCAAGTTTGTCAAAGTCGGCAAGCGTGGGGCGTATCCACTCGTCAAAGTATTGGCACAGCAACAAGTGGCAGGGCGTTGCGTGATTATGGGAAATTCGGCTCACACCTTGCACCCTGTGGCAGGGCAGGGGTTTAACCTGTGTATGCGTGATGCCGATACGCTTGCCAAAATGATTACGCAACAAGTGATGCGTGGCGAAAATGTCGGTGATAGAGCCATGTTAAAAAGTTATGAAAAAAGACGAAAAGCCGACCAAAAACGGGTGATTTTGTTCTGTGATACGGTGGTTTATGGCTTTACGCATCGCAATCCGTTGGTAAAAGTCGCTCGTAATGTCGGCTTGATTGCGTTTGATAAAGTGCCGTTTGTCAAACCGATGGTGGCAACGTTTGCGATGGGGCTTAAAAGTTAAATTTCGGTTTGTTTTAAACCCGAAACTTTGTTACATTAATAAAAATATGTTGGAAAATTTAACAATGGAGATTTTTTATGAAATTAACCGCTAAAATTTTTAACAAAAAAACTATCGCCCTTACGTTTAGTTGTTTATTATCAAATGTGACGATGTCTGCTAATTGGTTGGTTTTGAGTGAAGATGATACAGAAACTAAATCTTTAGATTTAGATAACATTTATCAAGATAACAATGGGTATGTCAATTTTTTTGGCAAAAGCGACTATACCAAAGCCCAAAAAGTTGATGGCAAATATTATAACTATGCGATGTTTCATTTTGTAGGGGATTGTTCGGACAGGACACTTGCTGTTTTAGGAATGAATTTTTATAGCAAAAACGGCACATTAATTGAATCTGAAGATGCGTCTAGTCTTGATTGGCAAACAGCTTATCCTGATACAGCAGGGGAATTTATGCTAAAATCGGCGTGTGCGATTGCATATTTAGATACCAGTTATTTAGACTAAATAGTTAAAAATATCACACAGGCAAATCCCATGCAACACAACCCCAAGCAAACAACCTTAATCATCGGCGGTGGCATTGTCGGAGCGACTTTGGCATTAAAACTTGCCAAAGGGCAACGCCCAGTTACCTTAATTGACGCTCATTTGCACCTAACGGCAAGCGATTGGGACAAAAAAATCAGTCAGCGAGATGCTAGAGTATTCGCCCTAAGCCTTGCCAGTATTGAGCTGTTAAAACAAGTCGGTGCGTGGCAAAAAATTGCACAATCCGCCAGAAAAGCCGACTATACCCAAATGCAAGTTTGGCAGATGAATGGCATTGGCGAACTAAAGTTTGGTAATGATGACAATCCAACGCTCTTAGGCAGTATGGTTGAGCCGTTTATCATTGAAAAAGCCTTGTATGAACGCTTTGATGATGACGATATTTCGCCATTTTTGACGGTGGTTCACGGTCAAAAAGTGGTATCGCTGACTTGGCAAACCGATGGTTATCACGTTATGCTTGATAATGGCGACACGTACACCGCAAAACTGCTTGTCGGTGCGGACGGACGTGCCTCTATGGTGCGACAGCAGGCGGGCATTGCTCTTGATACATTAAGCTATCACCAAACCGCCATTTGTGGGGCAATCAAAACCGAACAACCACACAACGCCACCGCTCGTCAGGTGTTTTTGGACGACAGTATTTTGGCATTGTTACCGCTTGCCGATGTGAGCGATGAGGATAAAGCCAACCCACAACATTGGCAATCCATCGTTTGGTCGTTGCCAACAGACAAAGCCAATGCCTTGTTACAATTGTCAAAAGACGAGCTTGCCAAAGAAGTCGCCTTTGCCAGTGGCTATGCGTTGGGCGATGTGGTGCAGATTGAGTCGGTGGCAAGTTTTCCACTCAATGCTCAGCACGCCAAACAATATGTCAAGCCAAACCTTGCTTTAATCGGCGATTCGGCACATGGCGTACACCCATTGGCAGGGCAGGGGCTAAATTTGGGCTTGTTGGACGTGGTGGTATTGGTGGCGGTTTTGCAACAGGATTTTGAACGCTGTTGTGCCGAACCGTCACAAAAATCATGGGCAGATTTTGCTACATTGCAACGTTACGAGCGAAAACGCTACGCCAATAATGCGATGATGATGCACAGTTTTTCTGGGATTAATTGGTTATTTACCAATCAGTTTGCTCCCATTCAACAAATTCGCAATGAGGGCGTAAGTAAGGTGAGTAAAATCAAGCCACTCATGCAATTTTTTAGCAAAAAAGCGAGTGGCATTTGACGGTTTTATATTGGGTTACAACCCACCCAATGAGCTTACCATAACAGCTTTAATCGTGTGCATACGGTTTTCCGCTTGTTCAAAGGCGATGTTATAAGGCGATTCAAATACGTCTTCGGTAACTTCAATGCCGTTGGCAAGCTCTGGATATTGTTCGGCGATTTGTTTACCAATTTTGGTATCTGTATTGTGAAACGCTGGTAAACAGTGCATAAACTTCACTCGTGGATTGTTGGACGCTTTGATTAAATCCATATTTACTTGATACGGCATTAACAATTTGATACGCTCGCCCCACGCTTCAATCGGCTCGCCCATAGACACCCAAACATCTGTATGGATAAAATCCACGTCTTTGACGGCTTGTTGTGGGTCTTTGGTGATGGTGATTTTTGCCCCAGATAATTTGGCAAATTCTTCACACATTTTGACCAATTCATCATGTGGTTGCAAGTCTTTTGGGGCACAGATACGCACGTCCATGCCAAGTTTTGCACCGACTAATAGGAGCGAATTGCCCATATTATTGCGAGCATCGCCTAGATACGCATAGCTGATTTGGTGCAAAGGCTTGTCGCTGTGTTCACGCATGGTTAGTACGTCTGCGAGCATTTGTGTTGGGTGGTATTCGTCTGTCAAACCGTTAAACACAGGCACGCCAGAATATTTTGCCAATTCTTCCACAGTCGCTTGGCTAAAACCACGATATTCAATCGCATCGTACATTCGTCCTAGCACACGAGCGGTGTCTTTCATGGTTTCTTTGTGTCCGATTTGCGATGATGTTGGGTCAATGTAGGTAACGTTCGCCCCTTGGTCGTAAGCAGCCACTTCAAAGGCACAGCGTGTGCGAGTGGAAGTTTTTTCAAAAATCAAAGCGATATTTTTGCCTTTTAAGGTTTGTTGTTCTGTGCCTGCATATTTTGGCACGTTTTAAATCACGAGATAAATCCAATAAAAACAACAAATCACGTTCGCTATGATTGACAAGGCTTAATAAATGGCGGTTGTTAAGGTTGTAAGACATTTTTTTCCTTATTTGGTTTGTTAAAAAAATGAGTTGACTTTGTAGGGGCGTATTGCATACGCTCAAATTTTTAAAATCAGTATTAACCAGTTAAATCAATATGTCAAGCCATCTGTTAAAATAAGTTGGCTTTGTTTGTATAAAAAAACCGAACATGATGTTCGGTTTTTTGTTTTTTTGGTTTGTGTTAAACAAATTTTTCAAGTTCTGCGTTGCGTTTTTCCAGCGTTTTGATTTTCTTTTTGCCAATACCGCCTAACACGTCAATCGCATGGCGTAAGCGTTGCAAGGTCATATCCGCACCGATGACATACATCGCATTCATCACAGGCGTGGCAGATTTGCTACCTGCAATGGCGATAAAAAATGGTGACATAAAATCACGCAGTTTGATGTCAAGGGCATTGGCAAGTCCTGTCAAGACTGCTTGAATGTTCTCTTCTGTCCATTCTGGTAGGCTTTCTAATTGCCATTGCGCAAATTGCAAAATTTCAAGCGTTTGTTCGTTGTTTAACGTTTTGTGTTCAAAGTCCGCTTCGCTAATATTTGGCAAGTTTTGAAAATAAAACGCCGACCAATTCACCGCATCGGATAACAGACTAATGCGTGGTTGAATGGCTTTGGCAATGGCGGTTAATTTGTCGCTGTCATTCGCCCAATCAAGAATTTTTTGTTTTAATTGCTCTGGAGTCAAATCTCTAAGCCATTCGGCATTCAGCCATGTCAATTTTTCCACATCAAAAATCGGGCCTCCCAGTGACACACGCTTGATATCAAAACTGGCAATCATTTCATCAAGGCTAAATTTTTCCGCTTCGTTTGGCATAGAATAGCCCATACGTCCAAGATAATTTAGCAAGGCTTCTGGCAATACGCCTGCATCACGATAATAGGTGATGGACGTTGGGTTTTTGCGTTTTGACAGTTTGGATTTGTCGGGGTTACGCAGTAGTGGCATATGGCACAGCACAGGCATTTGCCAACCAAAATATTTGTACAAAAGCTGATGTTTTGGGGCGGAGTTAATCCACTCTTCACCACGAATGACATGGCTAATTTGCATTAAATGGTCGTCCACGACATTTGCCAAATGATAAGTTGGCAAACCATCAGTTTTTAGCAAAACTTGCATATCCACCTGTTCCCAAGGGATTGTTACCGTACCACGAAGCATATCTTCAAACTCGCACACGCCATCGGTTGGCACTTTCATACGAATGACATACGGCTCGTGATTGGCAAGGCGTCTTTCCACTTCTTCTTGTGATAACAACAGCCCACGACCGTCATATTTTGGCGTTTCGCCACGGGCTTGTTGTTCGGCACGCATTTGCTCAAGCTCTTCAGCCGTGGCAAAACAGTAAAAAGCGTGTCCTTTTTCTACCAATTCCATCGCATATTTTTTGTAAATAGCCATACGTTCGGACTGGCGATAAGGGGCAAACTCACCACCGACATCAGGACCTTCCGCCCAGTCAAGCCCGACCCAACGCAGTGCGTCCAAAATCATTTGTTCAGATTGGGCGGTTGAGCGAGCTTGGTCGGTGTCTTCAATACGCAGGATAAATTCACCGCCGTGGGCTTTGGCAAAGGCTAGGTTAAAAAGGGCGATATAAGCTGTGCCAACGTGGGGAAAGCCTGTTGGGCTTGGGGCAATACGGGTGCGGACTTTTTGGGTCATAGATTTCTCTTTATCAGATATGTTAAAAACTTGTTGAAAAAATTCATTCATGGTAGGATTATTGGCACATTATAACAGATTTTGGGTATAATAACGAAATTTTACCTTGTCAAAAACATCGGATTATTTGCGTTTGTTGGGTTAGTTTTTATGGACACAGCGTTGTTCACCACAAAAATGGGGGCGTCGGTATGATAGATAAAGTCGGAAACGTGCTTATTCCCTGTGAATACAGCAGTTTGATGGCGATAAACACCAACCAATTATTGGCTCGCAAAAATAGCAAAGAAGGCATTATTAATCGGCAAAACCAAGTGGTAATTCCTGTTATTTAAGACCAAATAATGCCATTGGTCGGCACAAATTATCAAGCAAAACTTAATGGTGAATATGGTATATTTGATAAAAGTGGGTAAGCTGATACAAGCGTTTAACAAAATTCTTGGTAAATAATTATCAATAAAAACAATTATTTATCATTACGATGACGAATGATTTCAATCAATATCGGCACAACCGACACCACAATAATCGCAATCATAATCCAAGAAAAATGTTCTTTGACAAACGGCAACTGCCCAAAAAAATACCCCAAAGTCGTAAACGACACCACCCACAGCACCGCCCCAACAATATTATACCGCACAAACTGAGCATACGGCATTTCGCCCATACCACCGACAAACGGTGCAAACGTCCGCACAATCGGCACAAAACGGGCGATAATAATCGTACGACCGCCATATTTGGCATAATAATCGTGAGTTTTTTGCAAATAACTTTGCTTAAAAACCTTAGAATCAGGATTGGCAAACAACTTTTTACCAAAATGCTTACCAATCTCAAAATTCACAAAATCGCCCAACACCGCTGCAATGATTAATAAAACTATTAACAAAACAACATTCATGTCGCCAGCCCCCGCAATCGCTCCTGCGGCAAATAACATGGAATCCCCCGGCAAAAACGGCGTAACGACAAGCCCCGTTTCACAAAATACAATCAAAAATAAAATCGCATAAATCCAATTGCCATAATTATTGACTAATTCTTGTAAATGGTCGCCAATGTGTAAAATAAAGTCAATTAATGGCATAAAAAATCCTGTATTGATGGCTAAGAACCTGTTCACGATTAATACGCAAAACGATTTTTGATTCAATTTTATTCTAAAATCATGCTTTTTCTGCTAAAAATGGCCAAATCTTGTTTTTCTTCGTCAAAAACTTGTTTGATAGAATAACTATCAAACTGCGTTTTTTCCTTGAAAAAACGTGCGATTTATCTCATTTTTAGCTAAGAAAAATTAATCGATAACAGGTTCTAAACTACAAAAAAGTGGCTAAAAAAGTGAAAAAAAACGCCCCATTATAGCCGATTTTGATAAAAATCCAAAATTTTTATCAAAAAATGATTGACAAGATTAAAACAATTCATTAGAATACGCCCACTTAAGCAAAAGGGGCTATAGCTCAGTTGGTAGAGCACTTGCATGGCATGCAAGGGGTCAGCGGTTCGACTCCCGCTTAGCTCCACCAGATGTTTAAGTCTATATAAGCACCTAGGCAATTTTCTTATATAGTACATGCAAATTGTAAAAACATTGCGTCCCCATCGTCTAGAGGCCTAGGACATC
>CAKMOY010000028.1 GCA_927911235.1 uncultured Moraxella sp. | reverse complement strand
TCACGAAACTTTTGGTTATACTAATAGCAAAGAAAAATGTATAAAAAATGTGTTAAAAATTTTTAATGAAAAATCAAAACCTTACAAAAAATTACAAGTCCGTTAAAAAGCTATTTTTACTATAAAAAATATTGCTAAAATTTGAATATTGTTATTATTTTTGTTAAGGTAAGATAAAATCTTTCACTTTTTTATCAATTTTTCATAGATTTTGATATTTTTTTATCATTTGAGAATATTATGTTTTGTATAAAAAAATTTATCTAAACCATAATATTCCAAAATTATAGGAATAATATATGACAATCAAAACTTTTTTACAGGATAAGTCATCATTTAACCCAATCGTAACGGGCATTACCTTGTTACTTGTGGTGTTGTTGGTGATATTTACCTTGTTGTTACCTGAACAATTTCAAGCGATTTTGGATATAGCCAAAGCGGGAATTTTTAAAAACTTTAGCTGGTTTTATATCGTTATTTGCTCTATCTTTTTGTTTTTTCTGATTTTTACTGCATTAAGTGATTTTGGTAATATCAAATTGGGTGCGGACGAAGAGACACCTGAGTTTGGTTTTTTGTCGTGGATGGCGATGCTATTTGCGGCAGGTATGGGTGTGGGTTTGATGTTTTTTGGTGTGGCTGAGCCGTTGTCGCATTTTAATTCAACAATTAGTATCGGTTCACCTGAGCAAAAAACCCAACAAGCCTTGCTACATACCGCATTTCACTGGGGGATTCATGCTTGGGCGGTGTATGGCGTGATTTCACTCGCTTTGGCGTATTTTGGTTTTCGCTATAAGTTACCGCTTGCGTTACGTTCGTGTTTTTATCCTTTGTTAAAAGATAAAATCCACGGCAAAATGGGTGATACCATTGATATTATGGCATTGGTGGCGACTTTATTTGGTATTATCACCACGCTTGGCTTTGGCTCGGCACAGCTTGGTTCTGGCTTGGTTGAGATGGGCTGGGTAAGTGAAAATAGTTTTACCTTGCAAATCGTGGTGATTGTTACGGTGATGAGTTTGGCGGTGGGTTCTGCGATATCTGGCGTGGGTAAAGGCGTGAAGATTTTGAGCGAAACCAATCTGATATTAGCCATTTGCTTGTTGTTATTTGTGTTGTTTACAGGACCAACTTTGTATTTATTGGGTGCATTTAGCGATAATATTGGTATTTATTTTAGCAATTTGGTGAATTTAAGCTTTAAAACTTATATCTATGAGCCACAAAATACCGAATGGTTTAACGGCTGGACGGTGCTGTATTGGGCGTGGTGGTGTTCTTGGGCGCCGTTTGTCGGTTTGTTTATTGCACGTATTTCAAAGGGTCGTAGTATTCGTGAATTTGTGTTTGGTGTGCTGGCTATTCCCACGATTTTTTCTATTTTGTGGTTTACTGTGTTTGGTAACAGTGCGGTTTGGTTAGATACGCACGTGGCAAATGGGGCATTGTCGGCTTTGACAGGTTCGCCTGAGATTTTGTTATTTCGCTTTTTGGATTATTTGCCGTTGTCTACTGTTACCAGTTTTGCTGCCTTGTTAAGCATTGCGTTGTTTTTTATCACATCTGCGGACTCAGGCATTTATGTGTTAAACAATATCGCTTCTCGTGATAAAAGCTTGGCTTCACCTGCATGGCAAACCATCATGTGGGGCGTGCTGATGTCGGTGGTGGCGATTACGTTGTTAGCGTCTGGCGGTATTGGCACGTTACAAACAGTTACCTTGATCACTGCTTTGCCGTTTGCGTTATTGATGTTTGCTATGTGTATGAGTTTATTTTTGGCGTTAAATGCCGATAAAAAATATTTTAGCAGTAGCTTTACTGAAAGTTCGGCAACGTGGACAGGCGAAAAATGGCGTGAGCGTCTCAATGCCATGTTAAACCAAAAAGATGAACAAGCCACATTAGCCTTTTTAAAAACCACCGCCTTGCCTGCGATGAGTGAGTTGCGTCAAGAATTGGTGAATAAATACGGCTTAAATGTGGATGTGGATACGTTGTTTGACGAAGAAGAACCTGCGATTGAGTTTATTATTCACCAAAATAGCGTGCGTGATTTTAAATATGGTATTCGTTCGGTTCGCCGTGAATATATTGAATCGTTGGTGCAAGATGAGCATTTGCCACATATTCAGAGCAATGAAAGTTATCAGCCTTTGACTTACTTTTTTGATGGGCGGACGGGCTATGAAGTGCATTATATGACGCACAATGAGCTGATTAGCGATATTTTGAAGCATTATGAGCGTTATTTGTCGTTGATGGGCGATGTCGGTCAGCAGATTATGGCACATGATGAAACGCATTTGGCAGAGTGATTTTTATTATTTTATGTCAAAAAAGCAAGAATTTTGGTTCTTGCTTTTTTTTGTTATCATCAAATAAACAATCGTTAATTTGGCTGACAGGTGATACAGGCGATAATTGTCAAAATGTAAATTTAAAGTGGTTAAAAAGTAATTTTTTCATAAAATTTCCTTAATCAAAAGTTAAATAATTGATAAAATGATAACATTATTCAAACCCACTTTCCATTTCTTCAAGTGCCATCATATTTTCCATCAAACGCTCTTCAATCTCACCGATCTGGTTTTTTAAAGTCATTTGCTCATCAAGCAATTTTAACAACTCCACTTTTTTGCTATCGTCATACAGTGAAGTATCGGCTAATTGCTCTTCAATTGTTGCCAATTTTTCGCCCAATTTCTCAAGCTGTTTTCATCACCTTCAATTTTTTTACGAAGTGGGGCGGTCAGATTTCGCAATTCGGCATTTTTTTTGCGTTGTTCTTCTTTGCTTAACGTCGGTTTTTCATTTTGGCTTTTTTCTTGGTTTTGGTTAAATGTTCCACCGTGGAACATTTTGATTGTTTTCTTTTTCAATATTTTGGGTCGGTTTTATTTTGATTTTTGCGATGTTTCGGACAGGCCACGCACTATAAATAGGCGATGTCATTGTCTAAAAACTTCGCAATTTGCCGTCAT
>CAKMOY010000027.1 GCA_927911235.1 uncultured Moraxella sp. | reverse complement strand
CAGGCAAGTTTTTGACAAAGAAAAGCAAGATTTAGCCATTTTTCATGCAAAAGCAAACAAATTTTTGTTAAAAATCTGTAAAATTTTACTGCGTAATGTTGTGAATACCAGGTTCTTAGCTTTAACCCCACGCATAAATATGAGGTCGCATATAACTATTTAACTATTTGCCACCCAAGTATTATGCCAAATCATGATAAAGAGGACGATTTTATGTCGATGTTAGAAGACTATCGTAAACACGTTGCCGAGCGTGAGGCTCAAGGCGTTGTGCCACAGCCACTAAACGAAAATCAAGTTGCAGGTTTGGTTGATTTGTTAAAAAATCCACCTGCAGGTGAAGAGGCGTTTTTGGTTGATTTATTAGAAAATCGTATCCCACCGGGGGTGGACCAAGCGGCATATGTTAAAGCAGGATTCTTGGCAGCCATTGTTAAAGGTGAAGCGGCTTCACCACTGGTTAGCAAACAAAAAGCGATTGAATTATTGGGTCAAATGCAAGGCGGTTACAACGTTCAGCCGTTAATTGACGCATTGGACGACAAAGAATTGGCAAAAGATGCAGGTGAAGCGTTAAAACACACGCTACTTGTATTTGATGCGTTTCATGATGTAACGGATAAAGCAGACGCAGGTAACGAAGTTGCCAAAGATGTCATTCAATCTTGGGCGAATGCAGAATGGTTTACAAGCCGTCCAGAAGTGCCTAAAAAAGCCACTTACAAAACGTTCAAAGTAACAGGCGAAACCAATACAGACGACCTATCGCCAGCACAAGATGCTTGGAGCCGTCCAGATATTCCACTACACGCTTTGGCAATGTTAAAAAATGCTCGTGATGGTATCAATCCAGACCAAGACGGCGTGATTGGACCAATGAAACAAATTGAAGAAATGAAGAAAGACGGCATTCAATTGGCGTATGTTGGTGATGTTGTCGGTACAGGCTCAAGCCGTAAATCAGCGACAAACTCAGTATTGTGGCTAATGGGCGATGACATTAAAGGCGTGCCAAACAAACGTGCAGGCGGTCTATGCTTGGGCGGTAAAATCGCACCGATTTTCTTTAACACAATGGAAGATGCAGGTGCATTGCCGATTGAAGTTGATGTAAGCAAGCTAAATATGGGCGATGTGTTTGATATTTACCCACATGATGGTAAAATCACTAAACACGACTCTGACGAAGTGTTATCAACGTTTGAATTAAAATCACCAACACTACTTGACGAAGTGCGTGCAGGTGGTCGTATTCCGCTAATTATCGGTCGTGGTTTGACAAATAAAGCTCGTGAATATCTTGGCTTAGGTCAATCAGACGTATTCGCACAACCAGAACAACCTGCAGACACAGGCAAAGGCTTTACTTTGGCTCAAAAAATGGTTGGTCGTGCGTGTGGCTTGCCAGAAGGCAAAGGCGTTCGCCCAGGTGCATACTGCGAACCAAAAATGACAACGGTCGGCTCACAAGATACCACAGGCCCGATGACTCGTGATGAGTTAAAAGATTTGGCGTGTTTAGGTTTCTCGGCTGATTTAGTTATGCAGTCTTTCTGTCATACCGCTGCGTATCCAAAGCCAATTGACGTAGAAACTCAGCACACACTACCTGACTTTATCATGAATCGTGGCGGTGTCTCACTTCGTCCGGGGGACGGTATTATCCACTCATGGTTGAACCGTATGCTATTGCCTGATACTGTTGGTACAGGTGGCGACTCGCACACTCGTTTCCCTATGGGTATTTCGTTCCCTGCAGGTTCTGGTCTAGTGGCATTCGCTGCAGCGACAGGCGTTATGCCGTTAGATATGCCAGAATCTGTGCGTGTGCGTTTCGTGGGTGAGATGCAACCGGGCATTACCTTGCGTGATTTGGTTCATGCAATTCCGCTACAAGCGATTAAAGAAGGTCTTTTGACTGTTGAAAAAGCAGGTAAGAAAAACGTCTTTAACGGTCGTATTTTAGAGATTGAAGGCTTGGAAGATTTAACCGTTGAACAAGCGTTTGAATTGTCTGATGCGTCAGCAGAGCGTTCGGCTGCAGGTTGTACGATTACTTTATCTGAGGAATCTGTTAAAGAATACTTAACTTCTAATATCACCTTGTTAAAATGGATGATTGCTGAAGGCTATGGCGATGCACGTACCTTGGCACGCCGTATCAAAGGCATGGAAAACTGGTTGGCAAAACCAAACCTACTGCGTGCGGACGCTGATGCGGAATACGCAGCTGACATTACCATTGACATGAGTGCGATTAAAGAGCCAATTTTATGCTGTCCAAATGATCCAGACGATGCCAAAACCTTGGCAGACGTAGCAGGCGACAAGATTGATGAAGTATTCATCGGTTCATGTATGACTAACATCGGACATTTCCGTGCGGCGGCGAACCTATTGACAGAAGTACCTGCAGGTAGCTTGACAACTCGTCTATGGATTGCACCACCGACCAAAATGGACGAACGTCAATTGATGGACGAAGGCTTGTACAACGTATTTGCACAAGCAGGGGCAAGAACGGAAATGCCGGGTTGTTCACTATGTATGGGTAACCAAGCTCGTATCGCACCAAAATCAACAGCGGTTTCTACTTCAACTCGTAACTTCCCGAACCGTCTAGGTCAAGGTGCAAATGTGTACTTGGCTTCTGCGGAACTTGCAGCGGTTGCATCTGTATTGGGTAAATTGCCAACCAACGAAGAATACCAACAATACGCAGGTAAACTAAATAGTATGTCGGCAGAAATTTACAAATACATGAATTTTGACCGTATGACAGCGTATTTAGAAGAAGCAAATACGATTAACCCTGATGAAATCAAGGTTGCTCAATTGGCTTAATTTGCATAAAGTCATAAAAAAATCCTGTCAATTTGGCAGGATTTTTTTTTGATAATAGGTTTGATAAAAAAGGTGCTAAATACATGTATGACAAAAGTTGAACATTAATGTGGTTTTGTCATTTCTATTGTCGGATAAATATGGTTACTATACCAAAACTTTCTTCGACTTCCTGCTCAAAATCTGTCATAGGTTGTGCCATAGGTGACTAATTTATCAAAGTAACCGTGTTTTTATTCGCTTTAAGTTCTAGTCGATTCCCTGTTTTCCAGCCTAATAATTCCAAAAGACTGGCAGAGAATGGCACTGTCCCATTTTCATTTAACATTAACGTTGTCATTATTATTCCTTTTAAAAATTAGTATATAACAAATAACAAAAAAATTTAATAATCACCGTCTTTACAATTTGACTCCAAATCCATATTCAAATATTGATAAGCATGAGCAAGTTTTACGTTCTGCCAGCCTTGCGAGTCTGGTTTTAACGGCTCATTGTCTGATTGATGTCGCACAAAAATCACTTCTTGCTGATTTTGCCGAGCCGTTTTGTAATAAAGTTTGTATGGCGGACATCATAACTTCTGCGTTGTAAGGGTTTCAATCTAATAACGCATTTTATACATCTATAATTAGTAAGGCTGTTTTTTCCATCACTTAAACCTTAAAACTTGCGAATAAATCATATTCACTTGCTTCATCAATGGTAACGGTTAAAAATTCACCCACTTTTACGCTACTATCAATATTATCAACATAGACATGACCGTCAATTTCTGGGGCATCGGCATAACTACGGCAAATCGCAATATTTTCTTCGGTATCTATTTCATCAACCAATACTTTTAAGGTTTTGCCGACTTTTTCTTGCAATTTTTCAGCAGAAATTTGTTGTTGCAACGCCATTAAACGCTCATAACGCTGTTGTTTAACGTCTTCTGGCACAGGATTTGGCAAGTCATTGGCAACCGCCCCTTCAATTTCCGAATAGGTAAAACAGCCAACTCGGTCAAGGCGTGCTTCTTTAAGCCAATCAAGCAAATATTCAAAATCTTCTTCGGTTTCCCCTGGAAATCCAACAACAAAAGCTGAGCGAATAACAATTTCAGGGCAAATTTCACGCCATAATTTAATGCGTTCTAGCACATTTTCACTGTGTGCAGGGCGTTTCATCGCTTTTAGCACACTTGGGCTTGCGTGTTGGAACGGAATGTCAAGATACGGCAAAAGTTTGTCTTCTGACATCAGTTTTACCACGTCATCAACGTGCGGATATGGATAAATGTAATGCAAACGCACCCAAATGCCAAGACGATTTAACGCTTCGCACATATCATAAAATTTTGATTTTAAAGGCATTCCGTCCCAAAACGTCATTTTATATTTTAAATCAACGCCATACGCAGACGTATCTTGCGAAATAATCAACAATTCTTTTACACCTGCTTTGGCAAGGGCGGACGCTTCTTTCATCACCTCATCAATCGGACGGCTAACCAAGTCGCCACGCAAGCTCGGAATAATACAGAACGTACAGCGATGATTACAGCCTTCAGAGATTTTGACATAGGCGTAATGTTTTGGTGTCAGTTTAATGCCTGCGTCATTGATTAAGTCAATTTTTGGGTCGTAATTTTTGGGTTTTTGCGGTTTTGGCACATGATGACTGACGGCATTGATGACATCATCATACGCATGAGCGCCTGTAACCGCAAGCACAGCAGGGTGCATGGTTTTGATTTTTTCGGTATCTTTACCAAGACAGCCTGTTACGATGACTTTGCCGTTTTTGGTAATCGCTTCGCCAATCGCATCTAGCTTTCTTGCACCGCAGATTCAATAAATCCACAAGTGTTCACCACGACCAAATCCGCACCATCATAGTCATTGGCGACTTGGTAGCCATCACGAGTAAGTTCGGTGATAATGCGTTCACTATCTACCAACGCTTTTGGACAACCGAGCGATACAAAACCGATTTTTGGGGCTTGCTTGCTTTTTGGTAAATCACCGATTTGGCTTGCGGTTTGGCTAACTGAACGGTTTTCGTTGTGGTTGGCTTGGTGGTGATAAGGTTCGTTTTTTGGGGGTGGAATAAAAACTTGTGGCTGGTTTGACATAGCTTGTACTTCTTAAATAATTTTGTAAAATTGGCAAAAAACCTTGCTAAACCGATTATTTTAACCTTTTTTCAGAATTTATAAAACCATTTTATTGTCAAAGGCAAAAATTTATGAATGGGCGAAAAGTTGGCTTGATTTGTTTGCAAAATGTGCTAAATTATAAAGCACGATTTATCATTTTTTGTTGGATAATTATGTCTAATACTACGTCAAATATTATGCCAAGTATTGTGCCAAATTTTGCCGAGCAATTTAACCAAAATCCGTTTATTAATCAACTTTTGACAGGTATTATCATTCTTGATGATGCGTTTAACATTTGTTTTAGTAATGCGACCAGTGAGCAAGTGTTATCCGCAGGGCAAAGTCAGATTTTGCAGTCATCAATTTTTCATATTTTAAAAGCGGTTGATGATGACGATGATTTTCAACAAAAATTTTCAAATCAATTAATTCATGCTAAACAATTATACCAAGCCTTTATTCAACATGATGTGTTGGTTCAAGGTATTTATCATGCGGTGTTGATGGATTATGGTGTGTCGCCGATGGAGATAGACGGCAGGTTTTTTATATAATTGAGCTGTGGGCAAAAGACCGCCAAACGCTGATTCAACAAGAGCAACAGCAACAGGCCCAACACGCCGTTACTCGCCAATGATACGCAATATGGCACACGAAGTCAAAAATCCGTTGGCGGGGATTTTGGGGGCGACCCAGTTGTTACAACGCCATTTGCCAAAATTGGTAAAAATAGATGATAATCCGATTGTAAAACCACAGTTAGAAAAGATTGAAAATTATCTTAATATTATCAGTAGTGAAACCAAACGTTTAAGCGAATTGGTAAGCCAATTATTAGGCACGCCAAAATTACCAAATTGGCAACAAGTGAACATTCATGAGCCGATTGAGCAGGTTTTGATGTTACTTGCCAATCAGCACCAAGCGGTTGATTTTGTGAAAGATTATGATTTGTCATTGCCCGAAATCACTGCGGATAAAGACCAGTTGATACAAGTTTTTTTTAATCTGATTAACAATGCGGTGCAGGCCTTATTTAACGCTCAAAATGAAGCGATGGTGGACAATCCGACCATCAGCATGCAAACACGCATTGAGTATCAGTTCACCATTGGCGAGATTCGCCACAAAAGCGTGATGCGAGTGAGCGTGATTGATAACGGCATGGGGATTGATAAGGCGTTGTTGCCACAGATTTTTTATCCGTTGGTAACGGGGCGAGCCAATGGCACAGGGCTTGGGCTTGCGTTGGTGCAAGATATTATTCAACGTCATCAAGGGCTAATCAAGGTTTCCTCAAAAAAAGGGCAAACGGTTTTTCACATTTATTTGCCGTTTGAAATGCGAGCAATAAAACCAAATTAACCAATTTTTCTTTAATTTTTTTTAAATGTTTTTTAACAAGGATAAACAATGAACGCTGGGCAACGAATTTGGGTAGTAGATGATGATGTCGCATTGCGGACGATTTTGCAAGACAGTCTGTCCGATATGGGCTATGATGTGATAACCTTTGGTAATGGCAAAATCGCTTGGAAAAATCTTGAAAAAATCAATCATATTAATGAGTTACCCAATGTGATTTTGACTGATATTCGTATGCCAATGATGGACGGATTGGCGTTGAGCGAAAAAATCAGAACCCAATTTGGCAACATTCCTGTCATTGTCATGACTGCCCATTCCGATGTGCAATCGGCGGTAGATAGCTATCAGACAGGGGCGTTTGACTATTTGCCAAAGCCATTTGACCTTGATGAAATGCTGGGATGGTAAATAAAGCCTTAACTTATAATGTAGAAAAAATGGATAAAAATCATCAAAATGATATGGATAATCATGATGATGTGATATTGACTATGGACAATAGCGATTTTGTCAAAAATGACAACGCTGATGATACTAATATTTCGGGCATTATTGGCAAAAGCCCTGCCATGCAAACCGTATTTCGGGCGATTGGGCGATTGTCAAACATCGCCATGACGGTGCTGATTACAGGCGAGTCAGGCTCTGGCAAAGAGATGATTGCCAACGCCCTGCACGAACATTCCCCACGCAAAAACAAGCCATTTATTGCCTTGAACATGGCGGCGATTCCGCATGATTTGATAGAATCGGAGCTGTTTGGACATGAAAAAAGGGGCATTCACAGGGGCGACAGCAACACGGCAAGGACGCTTTGAACAGGCTCACGGCGGCACACTGTTTTTGGACGAAATTGGCGATATGCCCCTATCTACCCAAACTCGTCTTTTGCGTGTGCTTGCCAATGGCGAATTTTTTCGTATTGGCGGACAAAAGCCGATAAAGTAGATGTGCGGATTATCGCAGCCACCCATCAAGATTTGGAAAATTTGGTAAAACAAGGCAAATTTCGAGAAGATTTGTTTTTATCGCTTAAACGTCATTCGCCTAAATCTGCCTGCCTTGCGAGAGCGACAAGAAGATATTCCGCTGTTGTGCCATTTTTTTATGCAAAAAATCGCAAAATCCATGCAACTGCCTGTCAAAAATATCCAACCTGATGCCATGCAAGTATTACAAAACTATGGCTGGCAAGGCAATGTCCGCCAATTAGAAAATACTTGCCGATGGCTGATGGTCATGGTGACAGGTAATGACGTGCATATTGATGATTTGCCACCAGAAATTTTGGCACAAGTGCAATTATCTGATAATTTAGAGTTTCATTCAACACACAATTTTAATGAAAATAATCTACAAAACAATCAAAAAAATTTAAACAATCAGCTTGATAAAACCAATGAAAAAATCATATTTGATAACAAAATTGTTGATAACAAGATTGATAAAGATGTAAAAACTGATGTTATTTATGATAATGATTTTGTTAATGCTGATGATGTCAATGATGAAAATACCGATTGGCAAACACCGTTAAAAAACTGGACAAAACAAGCCTTGGCACAAGGAAAACCTGAAATTTTGCAACAGGCATTGCCAATGTTTGAAACCCAACTATTACAAACCACATTAGATTTTACCAATCAACACAAAGGCAAAACGGCGGAATTGTTGGGGTGGGGGCGTAATACTTTAACCAGAAAATATCAGCAACTGATTGACAATAAAGACGATGAATAAAAGGAATGATAATGAGCATTTCATTATTGATAAAAATCAATGATTTAGCAGATTAGCATTGACTATAATTGACCGTTACGTCTAGCACTGGGATTTGATTTGGATTGTTCATGACATGGGTGGCAAGTCCGCCCAGTGCGGTTTCTTTGTATTTTGCCATCATGTCTTGCCCTGTTTCTTTCATGGTTTCAATCACTTTGTCAAGCGACACAATATGCGAGCCATCGCCTTTTAGGGCAAGGCGTGAAGCATTAATCGCCTTGATAGAAGCCATCGCATTTCGCTCAATACAAGGCACTTGCACCAAGCCTGCAATCGGGTCGCACGTCATGCCAAGATGATGTTCAATGCCAATTTCGGCGGCATTGGCACATTGGGCTGGCGTGCCACCTAACACATGGGTCAGCCCTGCCGCTGCCATCGCACACGCCGAGCCGACCTCGCCTTGACAGCCGACTTCTGCCCCAGAGATGGACGCATTTTCCTTGATAATCATGCCAATCGCCGCCGCTGTTAATAAAAAATCTTCAATTTTTTTTGGCTGATAACTTTGGCAAAAGTCCCGATAATAGTGCATGACCGCAGGAATAACCCCCGCCGCCCCATTGGTCGGTGCTGTTACCACTCGTCCGCCACTGGCGTTTTCTTCATTGACCGCCAACGCATACAGATTGACCCAATCCATCACACTTAACAAATCATGCACCAGTTTTCGGCTGTCAATACCTGATAATTGTTGATAAATAGCTTTGGCACGGCGTTTGACATTTAATCCACCCGGTAAAATACCATCATTTTGACAACCATCAGTCACGCAGTCTTGCATTACTTGCCAAATTGCATTTAAACCATCAGTCAAATCTTGTTCGCTAATATTGGCAAGTTCATTGGCACGCACCACGTCCGCCATGGATAGATTATTTTCTTGACAAATTTTGAGCAATTGTTCGGCATTATGAAATGGATAAGGAACGCTTTTTTTGACATTTTCTATGACTGGTACTTCGTTTTTGGCTTCTTTTTGGGTCTGTACAAAACCACCACCGATAGAATAATAAGTGTTTTCATACACCAAATTATCATCGCAAAACGCTTGAATTATCAAGGCATTGGGGTGATAAGGCAAAAATTCCGCCCCATTAAAATTAAATCGGTTGCAGGGTCAAAAGCGATGTTTTTTTGATGATTTAATGATAAAGTTTTGGTTTGATAAATTGTGTCAATTTTTTGGGCGATGGTTTTAACATCGGTCAAATGAGGCTGTTCGCCCATCAGCCCAAGCATGACGGCAATATCACTGCCATGCCCTCGTCCAGTCGCCCCAAGCGAGCCGTATAGCACGATATGTAGTCTATTGACCTGTGCTAACTGATTGTTATCAAGCAAGGCTTGCAAAACAAGTTAGACGCTTTCATCGGCCCCACTGTATGTGAGCTAGAAGGGCCAATACCAATTTTAAATAAATCAAACACACTAATCATTAAATTTCCTTTTTAATATAAATCATTGATAAATAATACTTTTTTTAAAAATCAAATTCAAAAAAGCCATGACAATTATCATGGCTTTGGTTTTTTTTATTGCTTTTTATATTTGTGTTATATAGCGATTTTTAAAAAAGTATTCGTTAAAATAGAGTAACCCCATTAGCAAATCTTCGGCACACTGACAAACTGCTACCGTTGCTACCTTCCGGTCCTGGCGGGGTTCACAGTAGCCAGTTGCGAAGCTACCAATGGGGTTACAGGGTGATATTTTATACAAAATTATTCAAAATGCAAATTTTATTTTTTGTTTTTATCATATTTTTATAAGTTTTTGTTTTTAAAAGTAAAAATATGGATAGATAACAATTTTTCAACAGATAATTTGATTAAAAATTTTTATAATTAA
>CAKMOY010000026.1 GCA_927911235.1 uncultured Moraxella sp. | reverse complement strand
GCCCACGACCAATGCCTAAAATACCCGGTGGACACCAGCCCGCCCCCCATTTGTGGCACGGTTTTTAAAATCCATTCTTCAATCGAATCTGATGGATTTAACATAGCAAATTTGGCTTTGTTTTCTGAGCCACCGCCTTTTGCTGCACAAATCACGTCCACTTTATCACCTGCGACCACATTCATATGCACGACCGCAGGGGTATTGTCTTTGCTATTTTGGCGTTTGCCAATTGGGTCGTATAAGATAGACGCACGCAATGGATTTTCAGGATTGTTATACGCACGGCGAACGCCTTCGTTTACCATGTCTTCCACCGTCATGTCGGTTTCCCATTGCACGTTCATACCGATGTCAAGGAAAACCACCGCACTGCCTGTATCTTGGCAAATTGGGCGGTGTCCCATTGCCGACATACGGCTGTTTACCAAAATTTGCCCCATGGCATTTTTGGCAGATGGGTTGGTTTCTCTTTGCCATGCTTCATACACAGCGTCCACAAAATCTTTTGGGTGATAATAGCTGATGAATTGAAAGGCATTGGCGATTGAGTTGATAAAGTCGTCTTTTTTGATGACTGTCATTTGGCTAGTCCTTATGTTGTGAAAAAAAATGTTGATAAAAAAGGCAGTCTAATTTTACCGCAAAAAACCATTTTAGGCTATGCGATTTTACGCAAATTTAGTACTTTTTACCAAAAACAAAAATGTAAAAAATCAATTAATTAGTAAAACTAAACTTTGATGTAAATGCCACTAAATAGCCGAAAATATTGCCAAAATCAGCCCTTGACCGATTAACATAAATGGTGAAGATTTAGCAAAACTTAACTTGTTTTTAGCAAATTTAACATTAATAACATATAACAACCCAAGCACCGCCCCTGTTATCGCACCGCCAATATGCCCTGCGTTATCAATGCCAGACACCAAAAATCCATAGCCCAAATTTATTGCCATGACCATTAACAAGGCATACATATTAAACATCAAATGTATCATACCAACGTGCAAAAACAAACTCGTTACAAATCGGTACGGCTCATTATGCAAGCTAAACGGCATAAAATTCGCCCCCATTTGACAAGGTCTTTATTGCTTGGGCTACTTGCATCAACGCCTGTAATAACTTGTACGATAAACAGCAAAGTACAAATGGCGATAATAGCCAATGTTAAAGGATACAAGCGTAAACCGATGGCAATTGGGGAATTTTTGGCAAAAAATGACATAAAAACCTGTATAATAAGACAAACAACACGCATATTAAAATATTTTTACCAAATTGTCTGTGTTTTTTGGTTATCAACAAAAGATGAATAAAAACAACATGAAGAAAAACAATTCGTTACCGCCAGTAATTTTGTTGCACGGCTTACATATGCACGCTTGGGCAATGAAACCACTTGCCAATCAGCTTGCACAGCAAGGTTTTGATACACACGTTTTTGGTTATTACAGCATGATGCACCCAATTCATCGCCACAGCGAACGATTAAATCATTGGCTTTTGACAAAGTTTGAGCAAAATCAGCCGTTGTATCTGGTTGGGCATAGTTTGGGCGGATTGGTCATTCGTGATTTTTTGCACCGCTACCCCACTTGGCAAGTCCCACGTGTGGTAACGCTTGGCACACCGCACAATGGCAGTCTTTCTGCCAATCGCATTGCTAAAATTTTGCCAACTTTTATCGGTCAATCATATCATCATGGCTTGGACGGTTTGACCGCACCTTTGCCAAACACCACGAGCCTTGGCAGTATTGCAGGGAATTTGTCGGCAGGTCTTGGGCGAGTGGTTTTGCCAAAAAACGCCAATGAAAATGACGGTACGGTACTATTATCCGAAACGATTTTACCCAATCAAACCGACCACATTATTTTGCCTGTGTCGCATACAGGTATGATTTTTAACAACAATGTCGCCAAACAGGTCGGTTACTTTTTGCAACACAATCATTTTTTCATGATTGATTGTTTTCACTTATCATTAACATTGGAGCTTTTTTTGATAAAAAAAATAGTTTTCATTGTCAATCAATGTTAAAATATCAAGTTTTGTATGATTTGGTTTGGATTTTGACCATGTTTTCACCATGTTTTCACGCTCATCTTTTTTCAAAAAATTGGCAATCAAGGCTAAAAGTTCTTGTTTTGTCAAGTTTTTTGCATTAAGTGCTTGTCAAGATTCGCCAAATCCAACCGAAAAACCCGAAACTCAACAAAAACCTACGTCCACGCCTGCAAGCCAGCCAAAACCACAAAGCACATCGGTCATCATCGCAAGTACGGTCAATGATACCGCATCCGTTACCGCAAGTGCCGCTTCGGCGACTGCCCCTGCTGTGGCAAATTTATTGACGATTTATACGTCCATTGATAGCAAAAATCTTGTGCCTTTTTTTGAAAATTTTAGCAAAAAAACAGGCGTGATGGTGAATGTGGTGCAGGACGAACCCATGTCCATTTTGGCAAAACTGCAAGCCGAAGGCGATAACAGCCCAGCGGACATCATTTTGACCGAAGATGTGGGCGTGTTTCATCATGGCGTTGAGCATAATTTGTTACAGCCGTTTAATGCCGAAAAAGCGATGAGCCAAGTCCCTGCTCGTTTTATTGATCCAGACGCTCATTGGTTGGCTTTGACTTATTACGGACGGCTTGCGGTGTATGATAGCCGTGTGGTTGAGCCAAATAATATCAGCAGTTATGCCGATTTGGCAAAACCAAAATGGTATCAAAAACTATGTTTAAGCCAGCGTTCTTATGCACCAAACCAAAGTTTTGTGGTAGATTTGGTTCATCAGTTGGGCGAAAAAAAAGCCGAAGACGTGTTAAAAGGTTACATGCAAAACCTTGCCATGCCTGTGGTGTTAAATGATGACGCTATTTTTCAAGCGATTGACAGTGGCAAATGTCAAATTGGTTTGGTAAATAGCCAAAATTTTGTCAAGTATCAACAAAACCACAAAAAAACCAATATTCAGCCAACTTGGATAAATACAGGCTATGGCGGTGTGCATACCAATGCGTTGGCGGTTGGGATTCCACGCACAGCTCATCAGCCAGAGCTTGCCTTGCAACTGATTGACTGGTTGGCGGACAAAGAGCAAATCGGTCTGTTCGCCAGTATTAGCCATACGTTTCCGCTCAATGCACAGGTGGAAACATCTGCTTTGTTAAAATCTTGGGGCGAGTTTAAGCCAAGTCAAATCAATGTCAGCGAATATGGCGAAAAACAAAAATCGGCGGTTGAGATGATGGAAACAGTCGGTTATCGTTAATAAAAAAGTAGGCTATAGGTTAGTAAAATGGCTCGCTCTTATAGAAAAAATCTGTATTTTGCTTGGCATTGTATCAATCATTCCGACCAAGCAAAATGGAAACGTCAATATAATCGCAATTTTAGGCGAATTGCTAAACAAAAACTTAGCAAATCTTTAACAGTTGCTAATGATGATTTTTATTATGATGATGTTAAAAAACAACCGTTTGCCAATATGTGGGTTAGTCCTACTGACGGTTATTTTCGGTTCGTGGTAATGTCAAAAGCAGAATTTCAATCGCTTATACAAACCGATGTAAAACAGTATAATTATTTTAGCAGTTTCAAAGATTATCAAGCCTATCTAAACTATGTTAAAAAAGAATATATCTATAAATGATGTAAAACTATAGATTTAGCAAAAACATAGTTCAGTTTTTACGCTTTAAAATTTTAGGTTACAATAGCATTTATCAACCATAGGAACATTCAAAATGCCAAACAACACTGTATTTTCAGCCCAAATCACCCCAGATTATATCGCCCAAATTAAAGCGGACGGTTTTAAAACCATTATCAACAACCGCCCAGACCACGAAGAGCCGAACCAACCGTTAAATGCCGATATTGAAAAAATCGCTCGTGAAGCAGGTTTGGAATATTATTTTCAACCTGTGGTCGCAAGCCAAATTAACGAGCAAAACTGCCGTGAATTTGCCGAAATTTTTAACAATGCTCCAAAACCTGTGTTTATGTTTTGTCGTACAGGAAACCGTTGCAATATCTTGTTTCAAGCGACTGAACAATTAGATTTGCTTGATTAAATGACCGAAAAAATCAAACCGACACTTTGGATTGATGCGGACGCAATTCCCAACATTGCCAAACAAATCATCATCAAAACCGCCGAACGCACGCAAACCACCACAATTTTTGTCGCTAATCGTGCGATTGCCTTGCCACGTCTGCCGATGTTACAAATGAAAGTGGTTGCGGACGGTTTTGACAAAGCTGATGATTATATTGCCGACAATTGTTGTCAAAATGATGTCGTCATCACCAGCGACATTCCACTTGCCAACGACTGCATTGACAAAGGGGCAAGGGTCGTTACAGCTCGTGGTTTTGTTTATGATAAAGAAAATATCAAACAAAAGTTGAATATTCGGGATTTTATGGATACCATGAGAGCGACAGGCGTGCTAGAGCCACATCAGCAAGGCGGACAAGCACCATACAGCGACAAAGATAAACAAAATTTTGCCAATATTTTAAACCAATGGATACATTAATCATGATGAATGTCATTGCCCTTATCAAAAAAATTTATCAAGTCAGTGATGATACGACATTAAGCCTTGATGTGTCTGTGATTGAAACGGCTGAACAACAGATTAACAAACAATTGCCCGCTTTGTTGTTTCATTATTACCGTGAATTGGGCGGTTTTGATGTGTTAAATACGGCTTGCAATCACGTTGCACGCCTGCCTTTGCAAATGTTTGGCGATTATGTGATTGTCGCCAAAGAGCCAGAGGGTGAGACGATTTGGGGCATTCATCAAGATGATTTGAACCAGAGCAATCCGCCTGTGATGGTGAGCCGAAATCATGATATGTACGATATTGATGAGGTACATTGGATAAATGAGGCGGATTTGTCAAAGTTTTTGTTGGCACAGGCAATTTTTAATGGGGTGAATGGCGGTTTAAAACATTACGCCCAAGTGTTTGATTTTATTGGTGATACCATTCCGTCTGATATTGTTAATAAATTGACTGATGAGCCGATTGGGGCGGTTGAGATTGATGAGTTAAAGCAGTCGCACCAGCGTTTTTTTGAGATTGATGATTGGTCGGTGGTGGTAATGTTGTCGCTTGGGGATAATGGGGTTGCCAATGGTTTTTATATCGGTGGGCAAGATACCGAAAAGTTTAGCCAAGTGGCAAATCAATTAACCGTTGCTTGGGATAGTTTGGTTTAAAGATTTTTTAAACGCTTTTGATTTTCATAAATTGCCAAATTTGCTAAAACTTGGCTAAGTTGTTTATCAAATTGGGCTTTAATTGCTTTATCCATCAATCAAGCCTTATCAATGGGAAAGGCAATCACATTTTCAATCTTTGTCGCCCCTGTAATCGCCATAATCAATCGGTCAAGCCCCACCGCAATGCCACTACAAGGCGGTAAATTATCGCACGCATTTAACAAATGCTCATCAATCGGCATCATCGGCAAGCCCCGTTTTTTGCGTTCCAAATTATCATTATCAAACCGCAATCGCAACGCCTGACCGTCCGCCAATTCATCATAGGCATTGGCAATTTCAAGCCCATTGATATACAATTCAAAGCGTTTGGCAACAGTATTGCCGTCTTGGTCTTTGGCGGTTTTGGCAAGCGAAGCGGTGGAAACAGGGTAATCAAAAATCACCGTTGGCAAATCTTTGCCGAGATTGGGTTCTACAAGATGGCTAAACAATAAATCAAGCCAGCCTTGATGGTCGTCTTCCATATCAAAGTGAATGCCGTTATCTTGGGCGATGGCTTTGAGCGTGTCGCAACTAGCATTCAATGGGTGGATTTTCACATAATCCATAAAGGCATCAACATAGCGATAATGGTCAAAAATCACAGGATAGCCAAATAACTCGCTGACAAGGTCATTTAACTCGTGGGTTAGTTGCTCAAGGCTAAACGCGGGGCGATACCACTCAAGCATGGTAAATTCCACGTTATGCCGACTGCCGATTTCGTTATCCCGAAACACAGGGCAAATCTGATAAATCGGCACTTGCCACGTTGCTAGTAAGCGTTTCATGGCAAATTCTGGCGATGTGTGTAGGTGGTAGGTTTTGGGTTTGTCAAAAATGGCAACATTGGCAGATACCGACTGCAAAAAAATGTCGGTATTGCCCGCTTGCGATAGGGTCGGCGTTTGTACTTCTAATACGCCCCGTTTGGCAAAAAATTGGCGGATTTTGGCATAAATATTGGCTCGTTTTTGAGCCATGTCAAGCGTACAGGTCGGTTGATAGTCAGTCATAGGTTTTTATCGTGAATTGTTGATAAACTATTATAGTTAATTTGGTTCAAAATCATCAATGATTTTTTTACTTTCTACAGGGGCATTATCCATGAGACGCATTTCATTTTGGATACGGTATTGTTCATTTTCGCCCAAACAATCCAAAATCATTGCCAACTGCTGATTTGTCGCATCTTGAAAACTCTCGGCAAGCTGTTGCCCTGCCCTACCCGCTTGTTTGGCTTTATCAGGATTGTTTAGCCAGTATTCAATCGCCTGTTGTAACTGTGCTTTATTTTCAACTTGTTGCAACGCCCCAGCGTTTTTGAGTTTGTCTACCACCTGCTGACACGACTGGGTGTATTGCCCCATAATTATCGGTTTGCCAACGATTGCCGACTCAATCGGATTATGCCCACCGATATTAACGAGCGAACCACCGACAAATGCCATATCCGCCAACGCATACCATACGCCAAGTTCACCCATACTATCCGCCAAAAATACGCTGTCAGTTTCGCTTGGTTTTTGGTCTTGGCTACGGCGTGCGACCGTTTTGCCTGTGCTTTTTTCAATTAACATTGCCACATCATCAAAGCGTTCTGGGTGGCGTGGCACAATAATCCACAACAAATTATCAAATTTTGTTGTTAAATTTTGCAAAGCTTGTAACACTTGGCTTTCTTCATCATCATGGGTGCTTGCCGATAAAATAACGGTACGTTTGTCTAGCTGCCATTCTTTGCTTAGGCTATTTGCTCGGCTAATCATCAATGGATTGGCTTTGCTTGACCATTTTAGCGAACTGGCGATACGGATTTTGTCGCTTGTCGCACCCAGTTGGCGAAAACGTTTTGCCGAATCGCTGTCTTGGGCGATGATTAGACTGATGTTGTCCATCATGCTTTCACTTAATTTGGCAAATTTTTGATAACCGTCAAACGATTTTTGCGACAAACGCCCATTTACCAAAATACTGGCGATTTGGCGTTGTTCAAGGATTGCCAAGGTGGTCGCCCAAAGCTCGGTTTCAATAAACAATGCCCCAATCGGATTGACATGATTTAAAAAATTTTCAACAATATTTTGCTTATCAGCAGGGACAAAGCTGTGATACACATCGCCATTGGCAAGCTCTTTTTCAAATAATTGTTCAACTTTCTCAAAGCCTGTGTGCGTGGTGTTGGTAATCCAAAGGGCATAATTGTTTGCCAATAAGCCTTTTAAAATCGGCTCGGCGGTATTGATTTCGCCAAGCGATACAGCATGACACCAGATAATCGGTTTATTGGTGATGATGGCTGGGTAGGATTTGCCAAAGCGTTGGGCGGTTTCGTTTGGCAAGGTTTTTTTTGTGCTTAATTTTAGTTGGTATAAGGGTTTGGCGATTGCCATGAGTAAGCGGTAATATAAGGGGGTTTGCATAGTGGTTCTGATTTTGGTTTTTAAGGGATTAAAGCCGACTATTTTAAAAAATAGTTGTTTAAATAGCAATAAAAAACCCTTAATTGTATTAATTAAGGGTTTTTATTTTCAAACCGAATAAAATTTAACTTGCCGACCCAATAATAACCAAATCATTATCTCTCGCATTTTCAAAGAATTTTTTAATTTCGGTAAACTTGGTAACAATAGATGGTACTTTATCATCACCGTATTTACCATCTTGATAATCAATAAAATTACTAGCAAACTCTTCCAAATTAGTAGCATTAATACTAGTAATCACGCTTTCAATCGCTGAATTATCATAAACTGTTGCACCCATGACAGCTTCGCTAATTTCGTCAAAATTGGTAGCTTCTGAAAGCAATGCCTTAATCGGTTCTTCGCAAACATCGTCTTCACTAAAACAATATTCAATGAAATCCATACTATAGTAATCTAAATCTTCTTTTTTCACATTCGCTTGTTGTTGTACTTCATCAAAACTTTTTTCACCATCACGAATTGCTTCAAAATCATCTTTGGTAATTGCAGTGTAAAATAGAGTCATTGACATAAAATTTTCCTTTTTGGATTGTTAAAGATTGGTAAGACTAAATTTTAATACTGTAAAAAAAAATACAATATAAACACAAAGAAAGAGCGAAAATCATTCGCCCTTTTATAAAACATCAATTTAATAAAAATTATGCTTTTTCAGTCCAACGCTTTTGCGATTCTTTAATCACTGCTTTGGCTTCTTCAATATCGCCCCAACTTTCAACTTTTGGTCGTGCCAGCTTTTTTCAAATCTTTATAATGATTAAAATGGAACTCAATTTGTTTAATCAACTGTGCTGGCAAATCAGCTAAGGTATTGATTGCATCGCCATTATTACGGTCATCCACAGGCACAACGACAATCTTGTCATCAACTTCGCCATCATCAACAAATTTCATCACGCCAATCACTTTGGCTTCCATAAAAATACCAGTCGGCAATGGCTCATCAGTGATAATCAAAGCGTCTAACTCATCGCCATCTTCGTCTAAAGTCTGTGGGATAAAGCCGTAATTGGTTGGTTTTGCGAATAATTTTGGCTCAACACGGTCAAGTTGCATAACGCCAAGTTTGCGATTCCACTCAATTTTGTTGTTTGAACCTGCTGGAATCTCAATCACAACGTTGATAACACCGCCGTCTACATCACCTGCGTCTAAGATTTGGTTAAAATCTGCCATGTTTTTTCCTTTTTAAAAAAATGATTGTTTAAAAGCGTGGGTAGATTATAGCAAAAATTTTTGATATCTCTAGTATTCGCTTTTTTTCTAAAAGTTATTCATTTTGGCATGATGACATG
>CAKMOY010000025.1 GCA_927911235.1 uncultured Moraxella sp. | reverse complement strand
ATGCAGACAGGTTAAAGCGGCATTTACCTTGATGATTCCGATTTTGTCAGGTTATATTGCGTACTCTATCGCTGACCGTTGCAGGGCTTGCGGCAGGTTTGGTCGGTGGTTTGCTGGCTTCACAGCTTGGTGCGGGCTTTTTAGGGGCGATTGTGTCGGGCTTTTTGGCAGGTTATATTGCCTTATTTTTAGCCAAAAAACTACAGTTACCACAAACTTTAGAAGCCCTAAAACCGATTTTAATCATTCCATTATTAAGCTCGTTGGCGATTGGTCTGTTGATGTTTTATGTGGTCGGCGAACCTGTGGTAGTCTTGTTAAAAGCGATGGAAAACTTTTTGACCAATCTAGGTACAGGCAACTTGGTATTGCTCGGTGCGGTGTTGGGTGCGATGATGTGCGTGGATATGGGCGGTCCGATTAATAAAGCGGCTTATACCTTTTCGGTCGGTTTATTGACGTTGGATAACCCGAACCAATTTCCGATTGCAGCAGCGATGGCAGGCGGTATGGTACCTGCGATTGGCATGGGATTGGCGACTTTGTTGGCAAAAATAAATTTAGCACCGATGAACAAAATGCAGGCAAAGCCTCTGTGGTATTGGGCTTGTGCTTTATTTCTGAAGGGGCGATTCCATTTGCTGCCAAAGACCCAAGCCGTGTTTTGCCAAGCTGTATCATTGGCGGTGCAGTAACGGGCGGTTTGGTCGGTTTAATGAATATGACGTTAGCAGCCCCACATGGTGGTGTGTTTGTGTTGTTAATTCCAAATGCGATTAACAAACCCTTGTTATACCTTGTCGCCATTGCGGTCGGTAGCGTGATTACAGGCGTGATGTATGCCGTGATGAAACCAAAAATGGCAACCATCGCCCAACCTGTTTAACAAAATCCCAAAAAAACACAGTGGTTTGTGATAACACAAGCCACTTTTTTGTGTTAAAATTTGGCAAAATCAACTTGATAAAACATTTGAAAAGGCAAAAAAATGATAAGAATCGGTCAAGGCATTGATGTTCATGCTTTTGTAAATACTGGCGAAATTGAACAATTTGTTACCTTAGGTGGTGTGAAAATTCCGCACACGCATAGTCTATTGGCACACTCTGATGGCGATGTGGTGTTGCACGCTTTTTGTGATGCCTTACTTGGGGCGTTGGCATTGGGCGATATTGGACAATTATTTCCTGATACCGATGAGCGATTTAGCGGTGTGGATTCCCGTTTGTTATTAAAACAGGTGTATGATATTGTCAAATCGCACGGCTACAGCCTTGTCAATGCTGACATCACCGTCATGGCAGAACGCCCAAAACTTTTGCCATATCGTGAAGCCATGCAAGAAAGCATTAGCCAAGTGATTGGTTGTGAAAAAAACCAAATCAGCGTCAAAGCCACCACCACCGAAAAACTGGGTTTTACAGGTCGTCAAGAAGGCATTACGGCAAGTTGTGTGGTATTGATTGCCAAAAATAGTTAAAATAGCGTATAATGTGCAGGTTTAAACCTCAAAAATTCATCACCCTAAAAAGGTAACTATTATGTCAAATGATATTGAACAAACCATTCGTGAACAAATCGCCAATCACAGCGTACTACTGTATATGAAAGGCACACCACAATTTCCACAATGTGGTTTTTCTGCTCGTGCGGTTGAAGTTTTAACCCAAATTGGTCGCCCATTTGCGTTTGTAAATATTTTGGAAAATCCAGAAATCCGTGCCACTTTGCCAACCATCGCCAACTGGCCAACTTTTCCACAACTGTGGGTAAAAGGCGAGCTAATCGGCGGTAGCGACATCATCACCCAAATGTACCAAGATGGCGAATTGCAACCATTGATTGAAGCCAATAGCGAAGCGATTTAATTTTTTTTAAAGTTTAAATCTTTTAAAAAAATTATCAAATTTTTTATGAATAAGGTACGATGATAAGTTGTACCTTATTTAATTTGTTATTCCCTTTGATTATTTAGACGTTTATCCGACATCAAGCCTTATGTATCAAGTCTTAGCACGCAAATACCGTCCAAAAAACTTTCACGAACTGTTAGGACAAGATCACGTCGCCACAGCGTTAATCAATGCGATTAACAATGAGCGATTGCACCACGCCTATTTGTTCACAGGTACTCGTGGCGTGGGCAAAACCACGATTGCCCGTATTTTGGCAAAATGCCTAAACTGTGAAACAGGTATCACAAGTACGCCTTGCGGTGTGTGCGACACTTGCCAAGCGATTGACGCAGGGCGATTTATTGATTTGATTGAGATTGATGCTGCTTCTCGTACCAAAGTGGAAGACACCCGAGAGCTACTGGACAACGTGCCATACGCCCCAACGCAAGGGCGTTACAAGGTTTATTTGATTGACGAAGTGCATATGTTATCCACGCATAGCTTTAATGCTTTGTTAAAAACATTGGAAGAACCGCCCGAACACGTCAAATTTTTGCTTGCCACCACCGACCCACAAAAACTGCCAATTACCATCATTTCACGCTGTTTGCAGTTTGTGCTTCGTCCCATTCCGCAAGCCCAACTTGCCGATTATTTGAGCCAAATTTTAAACAAAGAAAACATTGATTTTCAGACCGATGCGTTATGGCAACTTGCCAGCAGTGCCAAAGGTTCGGTGCGTGATGCCTTATCCTTGACCGACCAAGCCATCGCCTTTGGCAACGGACATATCAGCGATGACACCATTCGCCAAATGCTGGGATTGATTGACCAAGCCGATGTGGTGGCATTGATTGAACAAATTTTTAGCCAAAACACCCAAGCCCTTGCCCAATCCATTGGGCGTATGCGACAGCAAGTCGTTGATGCCAAAGCAGTTTTTGACAGACTGGCGGACGTATTGCACCAAGTTGCCATGTTGCAATGCGTGCCTGATGTGGATTTGGGCTTAAACCAGCAACAAACTGCCGAACTTCAACAATTAGCCCAACATTTGCCGAGCGAATTATTACAGCTTTATTATGAAATCGTTATCAAAAGCCGTGAAAATATCGCCCTTGCTAACACGCCTTTACAAAGTTTAGAAATGTGTTTGTTAAGATTGTTGGCATTTAAACCGCTCAATCGTCAGCAAACTTGTTCAAAATCCAGTTGCAACCGACTATCAATCAACTGAACCAGTTGAACCAACAAATATTGAAAATATTGAAAATATTGAAAATATTGAAAATGTTGAAAATATTGAAAATGTTGAAAATGTTGAAAATGTTGAAAATGTTGAAAATGTTGAAAATGTTGAAAATGTTGAAA
>CAKMOY010000024.1 GCA_927911235.1 uncultured Moraxella sp. | reverse complement strand
ATATAACTGATTTGCACCACAATATAACCAAAAAATACCCATACTGCCTGTAAGGGTTTTAAAAAAATAAAAATACAAGCAAAACCAACAAAGGTTATCAGCCATTTTATCATGGTGGCTTGGTACATTTTGTGGACGATTTGACGTTGGTATTTTGCTCCTGTGATGCTTAGGGATATTTTGGCAAAAATGAGTTGTCCAAGCCACGCCAATATCGCCCCAGCGAGCAGATTTTTGCTGATGACAAAATGTTCGGTGTGATAGATTTTATCCAACGCCACGCCGGCAAATACCAAAGCAAAGACTATCCACGATTGTTTGCTGATGGTTTTTTGGATTTTTGGAGATTAAAGGGTTTGGCAGGCTTTGACATAGTTTGGTTGAAAAATGCTGTATATCGCCTTATTATAGTGTGTGAGTGGGTTTGGTGCAAGTTGTGCCTTTTGATGTTTTTTTATTTTTTATGTGTGGGTGAAAATTGATGATGAAACACAGTGATTTTTCGGTGCATTCTGCCAGTTGTCAGCATTGCCATGAGCCAAGTAGTATTGAGCGGTTAGTGCAGTCTGCCAAAGATAGCTGTACGGCTCAAGGTGTGCGTTTTACGCCATTGCGTGAGCAAGTGTATCGCCTGATTTTGCAGGCGGTTGTGCCGATTGGGGCGTATGACTTGATGGCAAAGTTGCAACAAATTTCGGACAAAAATATCGCACCGCCAACGGTGTATCGCAGTTTGGATTTTTTGTTGGAACAAGGGTTTATTCATCAACTCAACTCCACCAAAGCGTTTTTTGCCTGTTATCAGCCTGATGGCAAACATACCGCCACGTTTTTGATGTGCCAACAATGTGGCGATGTGCAAGAATTTAATTCACAAATTTTGGCAGAAACGTTGGCAGATGTTGCCACACAGTCACAATTTTTGGTAAAATCCAGCGTCATTGAATTGGCAGGTATTTGTCAAAAATGTCAAAATTTGTAGGTTATTTATTTTTTTAAATGATGTATTTTTATAAATTTACTTGACCTAAACAATTTTATAGGTAAAATTTGCGTCTTTGTTTTTTGAACAATTTTTTTTAGACAAAATTTCACCTTCATTCAAGAATTTTATGTTTGAATCCGCTAACCTTTCAACTGTTTGATAGTTGGTTTTTATGGCTTCACAACTTTTACCCACGCCCAGCAAAAATCCCGATTTTGTACAGATTGTACAAATCAGTGATTTACATTTGTTTGACAATCCACATGAACGCTATAACGGCATTGACACAAAAGCCAGTCTTGACAAAGTGATGGCATTGGTGCAAAAGGATTTTTCCCACGCCGATTTGTTGGCGGTAACAGGCGATTTGTTACAAAATCCGAACGAGCAAAATTATACCGAAATTTTTGATTATTTTGATAAATGTGGCTTGCCGTACGTGGCGATTGCGGGCAATCATGATGTTACGATGGAGTTGGACGCACATTTGCCATTTTTTCAACGCCGTCATGTCGGTTTAAAAGCGGACAATCGTTTAAAAAATTGTTATAAAATTGACAGCGATGTTTGGCAAATTATTTTTTTGGATTCCAGTCATCAAGGGCATATTTCAGGTTTTTTTAATCAAAATACTTTAGATTGGTTGGCAAATACGTTACAAAATTCCAATAAACCTTGTGTGATTTTTTGTCATCACCCCATGTTTAAAGTTAATTCGGCATGGATTGACCATCATCGTTTAAAAAATGCCGATGATTTTTGGCAAACCGTTGCACCATTTTGTAATAAAATTCAAGGTATTTTTGTCGGTCATGTGCATCAAGATTTTAGCAGTGTGATTGATGGCGTGCCTGTGTCCACTTGCCCTGCGACCAGTGCCCAGTTTAAGCCATTGTGCGATGATTATGCGATTGATGATGTGCCTGCGGGGTTACGTTGGATAACATTATATAACAATGGTACACTTGAAACGGGTGTCAAAAGAATAGACGCTATGTAGCGTTTTTTGAAACAACCCCAACATTTTTTTGATGTTTGGGGTTGAAATTTTTGGTGTTATCCCCATTCTTACGGGCAATTTGTGCAATAAAAAATTTTGATTAAAAATGTGATGGATTTTTAATCGGATTTTGTAAAGCAAAGATTTTAGAGGAATTTAGCATGGCAAAACAAATTGACAATAATTTTAGTTTTACCCCTTACCAAATGACGGACGGTGAGGAATACATGAATGAGGCACAACTTCAGCACTTTACCAAAATTTTGACCGATTGGAAAGAACAATTGTTGGCAGAAGCGGAATCAACCAAATCGTATATCCAAGACGAATCAACGGCAATGCCTGATATTAACGACCGTGCGACCCAAGAAGAAGAGTTTGCCCTAGCCTTACGTACCAGAGACCGTGAGCGTAAATTGATTCGAAAAATTGAAAAATCGCTTGCCGAAATTGAAAGTGGTGATTATGGTTTTTGTGAAACTTGTGGCGTGGAAATTGGTTTACGCCGTTTGGAAGCTCGCCCAACAGCAACGCAATGTATTGACTGCAAAACTTTGTCCGAAATCAAAGAAAAACAGGCTTGGGGACACGCTTAAGCGATTGTTTTAACAGCTTTTTTTTAAGGTTTTTAAATGTCTATTGTTGGGCGTTTTGCCCCTTCTCCAACTGGCAATCTGCATATTGGCTCGCTCATTACCGCAGTTGCTAGTTTTTGTATTGCCAAACGACAAAACGGCAGTTGGCTCGTTCGCATGGAAGATGTGGACGAAGAACGCTGTAAAACCGCCTTTAGCGACCAAATTTTGACCGATTTGACACGGCTGGGACTGCATTGGGACGGCGAAATTTATTACCAATCACAAAACCTTGAACGTTATCACACCATTTTGGACAATCAATTGCAACATGTTAGCTATGGTTGCGACTGTAGCCGAAAATCCATTCAAACTTTTTTACAAAAAAATAATCTTGTTGAAAATTCCATTTATCCAAAAATCTGTGAACACAAACAGTTAAGCCGACACAATGCCATTCGCCTTGTCATGCCTGATAAAAGGGTGGAATTTTTGGATAAATTGCAAGGCAATATTGTGGGAAATCCGCAACAAGAACATGGCGATATCGTGGTTCGCCGAAAGGCAATGCCCAATAGCACACAAAATCCCAAAGGCATGATAAATTATATGCTCGCTGTGGTGGTTGATGATATCGCTCAAGGGGTGAACCAAATTGTGCGTGGTTTGGATATTTTACCTTTAACTACGGCTCAATTGGTTATTTATGATTATTTAATAATACCACGTGTGCAAGATTATTATCATTTGCCAATTTTGGTGAATGACAAGGGGCAAAAGCTGTCAAAACAAACGCTTGCCGAGCCGATTTGTGATTATAAACCACAAGATTTGTTGGCGTTGGCATTGCGTTTTTTGGGGCAAGCACCTGTGGATAAAGACAAGCCTGAAGTGATGTTACAACAGGCGATTTGTCAATGGGATAGTACGCCCTTAATCGGACAAAAACAGATGTTTTGTCCGCGATTAAATAGTTTTTTTTAATAATTTGTTTAAAAATCAATAATAACGAGAATCCGATGGGGCGATTTTTGGACTGTCTTTCATAACTCTTAACAACACGCCCATCATCATCAGATTAATCACCATAGACGAACCACCAAAACTAAAAAATGGCATAGTTAAGCCTTTGGTCGGCAATAAGCCCATCGTCATGCCTGCATTGATAAACACTTGTCCAAAAAACAACACCCCTACCCCAAAGGCAAAAATAACTTAATCGACCCTGACGGCGTTTTAACGTGTCATAACTGACTTTCATAATAACC
>CAKMOY010000023.1 GCA_927911235.1 uncultured Moraxella sp. | reverse complement strand
GGTAAAGTGGGTATCGGAAAAGAGGATAATCAGCCCGCGCAGGGTGTCTTCGTTTACGGCGTAGCCGCTGATGCGTTGGAGTACGCCTTTGAGTTTTTCGTTGTCTTTTTCAATGGCATCGAAGGCATCGTCAATCAGTTTGGCCACGCCGGAAAATTTCCCTCCCCAAGGCAGCTCTGCGCCGATGTTTAAGATGGAAACGGCTTTAATCTCGTCCCAACGGGCTTGCTGCGGCACCCAAAATACATTGTCGGCGGTGTAGTAGTCGCGGTTTTCCAGTTCGACGGTTAAGGCTTCTTGATATTCTTCGTCCGTATCGTAAAAATTGCGGTCAAGATAGAGTGGATTTTCGGGATTGCTAAGCTCTGCCTGAATTTTTTCTTGCTGATGAGTGAAGCTGTCGGAAATGTACTTTAAAAAGATGAGACCAAGAACGATATGTTTATAGTTAGCGGCATCAAGTTGTTGGCGGAGTTTATCAGCAGATGACCAAAGTTTTTCGTCTAAGTCGTTTAGGAAGGCTTGTTCAAGCACGGGCTGTGTCGGCATTGTCATTAATGTATCCTTTAATAGTATTGTAAAAATTTGTTATGGATAATTTTCTCAAGTTTGAGAAGAGTATTGTATTAGAACCTGTATTCACAATCAACTATTTGATAAATTTTAATATTTTTGAAATATACCCTAGTTTAACAAAATTTTCAGCAGATAAATTCGTCTGCTCAAAATCTTTTAAACTTGGATAGGTCCCAAACGCTTTTTTTTGCTACAAAAATACCTGCTTTTGTGTTATGAATATTGCTGTCATTGGGCATCTGTTAAGTCTGTGGGTAGGATTTTCTAGTCATAAAGATATTTTATCATTTTTGTGAATACAGGTTCTAAGACAATTCGGTTTGCTTCATATTCGGCGACTGAATCGCATAATAACCCAACGCACCGCCTTCGGTGTCCATACGCTCCACCACAGGATTGCTGATATTTTGGGGCAACTCATCACGAATTTGGGTAATGGCGTTTCGCACATCGTTTACCGCTCGGTCGGTGTCCGTGCCAAGTTGAAATTCAACCGCAGTTACCGATGAACCTTCGCTAATCGTGGTCGTGATGTGGCGAACGCCAGCCATACCAGCCAGCGAATTTTCCACACGGCGAGCAACCGAATTTTCCAATTCTTCAGGCGTTGCACCGCTTTGCGATACCGTAACCATGACATTGGGGAAACTGACATTGGGGTCGGCGTTAATCGGTAATTTGATAAACGAAAAAATCCCAGCAACCGTCAAAATTGTGAATAACACAATAATTGGAATGGGATTTCGGATTGACCAAGATGAGAATTGCATAATTATTCCTTATCCTTTACCAAAACCGCTTCCACTTTATCCCCCGCACTCACAAACGCCGTCGCCTTTTGCACAATCTGCTCATCAGCATTCACGCCCGACAACACTTCCACCCAATCTTGAAACTGCGAACCCAGCGACACTTCACGGCGTTCCACTTCGCCTTGTTTATTCACAATCATCAAATATTTCAAACCATTATCACCATACGACACCGCCGAAAACGGCACAACCAAATTCGCATTCTGCATCGGCAACGAAATTTGCACTTCCCCATATTCTCCAATCGCAAAACCGCTCGTCTCGTCAAACGCAATTCGCACATTACCCAATTTAAATTTTTGTTTTTTAACGTTGCCTGTAAACCTGTTTGTAATTGGGCTAATTCATCGCTTGTTGGTTGAACTTCAAGTTCAATCGTGCCATTTTTGCCAGTTGAAACAGAGCGTTACTGTCCGTTAAAGCCCCTTTTTCAGCATTGCGAACCGTGATAATGCCGTCCGCAGGGGCGATGATTTGGGCTTTAGTTTGTTGGTGTTGGCTGTCTTTTAATTGTGCTTGAATTTGGGCAATTTCCGCCTGTGCCGATTGTACGCTTGCTTTTGCTGTGTCAAATTTGGCTTGTTGTTGGTCAATTTCCAAACGGCTGACCGCATCAATGGCAATCAAGGATTGATAGCGTTGTAGCGTGGCTTGGGCTTCTTTTAAGGCGGTGTTTTGCGTGGTTAAATTGGCTTATGCTTTGGCAAGATTGGCTTGATTTTGCTCAACATTTGACCGTACATTGCTATTTTCAAGCGTGGCTAAAATTTGCCCTTTTTTTACACGCTGTCCGACTTCCACCAAAACTACCGTGATTTGTTGCCCTTGCAAGGCAGAATTGATGGCAACCGTATCTTTTGCCACCCAATTGCCAGATAAGGTTAAAGTTTTGGCAAAATTTTGGCTTTGGGGTTTTACTACATTAATTTTGATGGCTGACGGCTTTTCGTTCAGCTCGGTTGGTGCTTTTTGGCAAGCGGTTAAAAATGTGCTGACTAACATCACGCTTAAAAGTAATTTTTTCATAAAAGGTTTGAAGGATGACTAAAATTTTGCTTATTATAATCATTTTTAGGACTAAATAAAGTCATTTTTGAGACTAATTTGACTTGCAATTTGGTCAATTTAGGTTACAATATAAAATTCAATCAATGATGGAAATTTTAACATGAACGATTTTGACATTTTAGGCAAAAAAATTGGCAATCTTGATGAAGTGATGGATTTAAGCATTGCACAATTGGGTGTAAATTACAACCATTTTGCCGTGCTTTATACCTTGATGAGCGAAAAAAATCATCAATGCACCCAAAAATTTATTTGTGATGAATGGCTAATTCCCAAGCAAACCGTTTTTAACATTTGCAAAGACTATAAAGAAAAAGGCTGGATTGAGTTTTTTGAAAGTCCGACCGACAAGCGTGAAAAAATTATGCAATTGACGGACGCAGGCAAAGTGCAAGCCGAACCGATTTGGCAGGCGAGTAATGAATTTAGCCAAGCGGTTTTTCATCAATTTGGTAAGAAAAAAACCGAGCAATTATTTGCCCTGTTGGACGAATTTTGTCAAATTGGGCGAGAACAAATTGCGTTAAATGACGGCAAAAAAGGCGAGTAACCGATGAGTGAAAAGTATAAAATGCTGTTTGAAATTGCCAAAAGCGAATACCAAAAAGAGAGCGACCATTTGCGACAACTTTCGGAGAACGCATAGCGTATGGTATCGCTGACGGGGTTTTTATTTACCATTTTTCGGTGTTGCTTTGGCGGATTGTGATTGAACAGAAGTTTAGCCAATCGCTTGAGAGTGTGCTTTATACACTTAGTTTTTGTATTTCATTTTTGATTTTGCTCATCATTGGTGGGCTTTTGCGTGCGATTTTGGGTAATCAACCGCAAACCATTGATTTTTCTAGCCAATGGCAAAAAATGTTTCAACAAGAGACCGATTTTGAGTACAGTTGTGCGTGGGTGTGCGAGCAATATATGACCGCCACCGAGCAGGCGAGAGCGTATATTAAAAAAGCAATTTAAAATTTTGCGGTTTTCTGCCATGCTCATTCAAGGGGCATATGTGTTGCTTGGTTTGTTGGTGGTTTTGACTTTTTGGGGCGATTAACCTTTGCCTTTTTGTTATTTTTAATCAAGGATAAATTTATGTTTTCCATTATCGGCTATATTTTTGCCACAATTGCCACGCTCATTCACCTATTTATTTTTTATTTAGAAGTGATTGCTTTTGGCAGTGAAAAATTTCGCCAAACGTTTAAAACCAAAGCTGAACAACACGAGATTTTACGCCCAACGTTTAACAATTTAGGTATTTATAATCTTGCATTGGCAATCCTGAGCGGTGTTGGTATGTTGTTTAATATATTGGCAAAATCGCAATTTTGGCAAGGGTTTTCATTGGGGCTGTTAATGGCGGGTTTAGGCGTAATGGCGTTTGCAGGTCTGTACCTGTTTGCCACCGCACCTGATAAAAGAAAACCTGCTGTTGTTCAGTGTTTACCACCGTTGTTGGCAGGTTTTGTATTGTTGTTGGCGAATGTTTAATCCGCCAACGTTTGCACTTTTTTACACACATTTTCTAAATCAAACAGCCATTCACTTGGAATATGCACCCACCCATTTTCTTTTTCTACAAACAATTGTGGAACGCCTTGCACGCCAAGTGTTTGGGCAGTTTTTGCACCATGTAAAATGCGTTCGTTGGCTTGTTTGACTAAGTTTTGTTTGTTTGGATTTTCATCGGTTAATTTTTCGGCAATTTCGCCAAAAACATTGCATAAACAAATCCTACACCAATTTATCCACCGCCTCCACCGTACTCAAAAACACCTTGCCAGATAAGGTGTTAATGACATCGGTTTTTTGTAATAAATCCATCACAGGGCCTTTGACTTCGGACAAATGTAGAGTAATATTTTGTTGTGCCAGTTCTTGATTTAGGGTGATGAGCATTTCTTGCCCTGTCAAATCAATGTGATTGACCGCAGAGAGCATCAGCACCACATTTTGACAATTGGCACGGCTTTGCACCGCCTTACCAATAAAATCATGCACCGACCCTGCATTGCCATAAAAACAAACTTTCATCAATGCGAATGATTAACAAACGCTCATCAATATTGACTTGATGACGGTGAATATTGCGAAAATGCCCGTATTGCCCACTTGCCAACGATG
>CAKMOY010000022.1 GCA_927911235.1 uncultured Moraxella sp. | reverse complement strand
GTTTAATTCCGAGTGGCTTTTATACGGCACAAGCCCAGACGGTTACAAAGGATTTGGACACGGTCAAAAATGCGTTAAAGAATCATCAAAAAAGATATGCGGTCTAAAACGTTTTTTAACACATTGGTTTTTTCCAATCCACCCAAAAAAAAACGCCAAATCCACATTCACACCCCAATTTCGCAAAGTTTTAATCGCTCGCATATCGGCAGGGGCATTGCGTGCAGTAACAAGGGCAATGCGGATAGGTGAGTTTTTGAGTTTACTTGGCAAACGGTTTTGCAAATTGGATAATTTGATTAAAAAATCGGCATATGGCCCTTTATTCATGGGCGTGTCGCTCATTTTGGCTTCGTGTTCGTGAAAGGCTTGTAAGCCTTTTTGTTGAAAAATCAACTCGCCAGATTCATCAAACAACACCGCATCACCATCAAACGCAATCCGCAATTGCTCTGTGTCAAGCTCAGTCATATCAATGGGTGGAGCGTCCAAAATCGCACACGCACACACACCTGTATCGGTTACTTTTTGGGCATCATCATGGTTGGTTGTCAAAAACAAATCCACGTTAAAATCCGCCACATATTTCGCCACGCCTTCGCCAGACGTGAACGCCGAGCGAGTAATCGGCAAGCCGTGCGAACGAATAGCGTTAAGCACCTGTATGCCTGTATCTGGGCTGTTTTTTGACATGATGACGACTTCCACCAATGGGGTGATTATGCTATCTTTGGTTTCGGTTTGTGGTAAAAATTTGTTGATATTGAGCAAGGCTTTTATCAGATGATAGCCTGTACCTGTTTTTAAATTTTCGTTTTCATGCTCAATCATGTAGGCACGAAACTTGTCCACCGCTGTGTCTGGGTCGTCTTTGATAGCGTTTTGAAAAAATTGTTCGGATTCGGACAAATCAAAAAGTGCGGTTGCCGAAATGGCGACAATTAAGGTTTGTGAAAATCAACAGCCATGTTTTTCCTTATGTTTAAAAAAAATTAACAAAATTATACGTCAAAATTTGGCAAAAATTTGTTGTTTTATTGCTAAGCGTGCATATTTTTTGACGAAACAATGCTGGCAAAGCAATGTTGATAAAACAGTTTTTGAAAAATCAATTTTTGATAAAGCAACAACAAAAAAATATTGCAAAAATCTGTTATAATAGCCATTTAACCACTATTCAAAATTATGTCAAATCCATTACAAAAACACACCACAAACTTTGGCAAAATCCGCCAAACATCTCAACAAAAATATAACTATATCAATAATTTACGACAATGGCGAGTGATTGTCTTAGCCTTGTCCGCCTTTATTTTTAACACCACCGAATTTATTCCGATTGCCTTATTGTCGGATATCGGCAAAAGTTTTGCCATGCCTGTGGAAGATGTCGGCATAATGATGACAATTTATGCGTGGATTGTGGCGGGGCTGTCGCTACCTGCCATGCTTGCCACTGCCAATATTGAACGCAAAAAGTTGTTGTTGTGCTTGTTTGCGTTGTTTGTGGGTGGTCATGTGCTGTCGGTGGTGGCAACAAGTTTTATGATGTTATTGGGTGGGCGAGCGATGATTGCGTTGGCTCATGCGGTGTTTTGGTCAATCACGGCAAGCCTTGTGGTGCGTGTCGCCCCAAAAGGACGACAAACCAAGGCGTTGGGCTTGTTGGCGATGGGGAGTGCGTTGGCGACCGTGCTTGGGCTACCGCTTGGGCGTATGATAGGGCAGTGGTTGGGTTGGCGAATGACGTTTGGTTTGATTGGTGTGCTTGCGTTGGTGGCGATGGTGGTTTTGTGGCGGATTTTGCCAAAATTGCCTAGCCGAAATGTCGGCTCTATCAAAAGTTTACCAGAAATCGCCAAAAATATACCGTTAATGGTGGTTTATGTGTTGATTATGCTGATGGTAACGGCACATTTTACCGCTTATAGCTATATTGAGCCGTTTATTATCCAAATTAACCATTTTAGCGAAGGTTTTGCCACAGCAATTTTGTTGGTGTTTGGCGTGGCAGGCTTGTTGGCAAGTTTTTTATTTGGGCGTTTTTATGATAAAAAACCTAACACATTTTTGTTGGGTGCGATGGTGGGCTTGTTGGGTGCTTTGCTGATGGTTACTGGGGTTACAGGCAGTCAAGGCTTGTGGGTGGTGTTGGGACTTGTGTGGGGCGTGGCGATTACTTGTATTAGTCTTGCCTTGCAACTGCGTGTGTTAAAGCTCGCCCCGAATGCGACTGATGTGGCGATGTCGATTTTTTCTGGGATTTATAATATCGGCATTGGTGGTGGTGCGTTGCTGGGTTCTGTGGTGATTGCTCGGTATGGTTTGGGCTTGGTCGGTGATGTGGGGGCTGGTGTGGCAGTTTTGGCAATTATAATTTTTGCTAGATTTTTATTGATAAATCGTCAAAAATCTCATTAAACAAAAAAACCGTTTAAAAAAATTAAGATTTAAGAATGTTGTAATTTTTTTCATGTGTTGATTGGTTTGGTTTTGTCAAAATTTGTTTGGCTTATTTTTTGTGTTTTTT
>CAKMOY010000021.1 GCA_927911235.1 uncultured Moraxella sp. | reverse complement strand
TGTATGTTTGTGTGAAAATTGACATCATGCACCTTTGTAAAGTTTTTTGTTTAAAATGTAAAAAAGCGTTTCATCAAAAAAGAATTGTTATAATATAACATTTTATAAAAATCTACAACTTAAATTTTTTTTCAAACACATCAAAAAGTTTCACGAAAAATTTGCAAAAATGGGTTATTTTGTTATCAATTTATGCGATAATGTGAAAATTTTTAAACAATTAGGAGACTTTTATGTTTCATTTCAAAAATGCCTTGTTATTGCTGGGTTTAACCTTGTCAGTTGGCAGTTTTGCCGAGAGCTTGCCGACCACAGACGGTAACTTACGCATTGGGGCAAATGCATCATTTAACCAATACGCCTACCACCAAGACGACAAAGTTACCGTCATGCCACAGGCATTTTATGACAATAACCGAGTGTATATTAAAGGGGCAGAAGCAGGCGTGTATGGCTACAAAGATGCCAGCAACGAATGGCGAATGACAGTTGGTTATGATAGCCGTGAATTTCGTCCAGATGACAGCACAGTTGCCAATTTAAAAGGGCTTGATGAGCGAAAATGGTCAGTGATGGTCGGTTCAAGCTATATGAAAATCACCCCTTACGGTGGCTTTAGAATCCATGCCAAAACCGATGCTTTAGGGCGTAGCGATGGCACAACGGTCAAACTTGCCCATCTAAGCCGTTTTAAACTGATGGATAACCAATTAACCATCTACCCAGAATTGGGCGTACAATGGAATAACAAAGATTATAACCAATATTATTACGGTATTAGCCAACAAGAGTCAGCTCGCACAGGCGTAACCGCCTACTAAGCCGACAGCAGTATCAACCCCTATGCCAATGTCAGTGCCAGTTACGCCTTTAACCCAAAATGGAGCGGTTTTGTCAGCCAATCACTAGAATATCTCAGCGATGAACAAAAAAATAGCCCAATGGTAGACAACCGTTTAGACAGCAAAACCATAATTGGATTTAATTATCATTTTTAAGATTTTGTGAAAAAAGAAAAAAGGATTTGTCAAATTGATAAATCCTTTTTTAGTTTTATTATTAACAAAACTTAAGAATAAAATATTTTTTTAACAAATAAAAACTTGAAAATAAACATTTTAACCTTATTATCATTTTAACGTTTTTTTAAATAAGGAAAAAAGATGAACATTCGTCAAGTTGAACACGTCCACACTGCGCCACGTCCGCATTGGGTGGGTGATGGTTTTCACGTCAATCCCATGTTCAACCACATGGTCGGCGACAAACGCACCGACCCATTTTTGATGTTAGATTATGCTTCACCACAATATTTTGTGCCAAATCAAGCCACCCCACGTGGTGTGGGACAGCACCCACACAAAGGCTTTGAAACGGTTACGATTGCCTACAAAGGCGAAGTCGCTCACCGTGATTCTACAGGCGGTGGCGGTATCATCAAAAAAGGCGATGTGCAATGGATGACCGCTGGCAATGGCATTATCCACGAAGAGTTTCATTCTGATGAATTTAGCAAAACAGGTGGCGATTTTGAGATGGTGCAACTGTGGGTCAATCTACCTGCCAAAGACAAAGCCACGCCCGCCAAATATCAACTTTTGCCAAATGAAGACATCCCTGTGGTAAGCCTAAGCCAAAACCAAAAAACGGTCGGTCAAGTGCGTGTGATTGCAGGTGAGATGATTCAAGATGAACAAAAAATCAGCGTTATTAAAGGCTTGGGAACGACTTTTTCACCGATAAATCTGTGGGATATGGACATTGATGCCAATAGTGAAGTGTCAATTTTGATACCAAGTTCGCATAATTTGATGTTGTTAATCCGTCAAGGCGATGTGCTGATTAATGATAAAAATTCTGCAAAACAGCGTGAATTGGTAACATTTGAAACTGAAAGTGATGATACCAATACGCTAGATAGCGTTAGCATTCGTACAGGGGAAAACGGTGCGGAATTGGTGCTGATGAGCGGTGTGCCATTGAATGAGCCGATTGTCGGTTATGGTCCTTTTGTGATGAATACTGAAGCCGAAATTCGCCAAGCGGTTTTTGATTTTAATGCGGGGAAATTTGGGCAGATGGCTTAACATAGTATTTAGCATAAAAATATAGTGAATTAAATTTATTTTAGGACAGGAAACTGCTCTCCCTGAGCTTGTCGAAGGGTCGGTTTCCACTTCGCTTTGCTACGTCTTTCGAAGCAGTGCTTCTCAGGTTCGACAGGCTCACCACGAACGGAAATAGTCTTGTTTCTATTTTAATTGACTATATAATAAATTTGATATCAGACCGCATATTCAATCAAAATCGGTTTTCTACCAATATTTTTTTCATCAATTACAGGGGCAATGCACCGAATATTTTCCATAATACGCTGAGTAACTTGATTGGCATATTGCAAGTGTGTTTCGGTGATAGCGTCATCATGTTTATCAAACAAATAAGCATCTAACAGTCGCTGGGCGTGCATACCTTCACGGCAATAATGAATCACGCCTTGATGGTTCGGCTCAAACAGCGTGCCAACTTGCGTTGTATTTGCCAAAGCAATGCCCAATGCCCCATCTTCACCGCCAAATGTGCGAAACAAGCTATCTGTCGGAAAACCACCGCACAACAAAAAAACATTACGCCGAAAAACTGTATTACCTGCTCCCGTCATTTGCACAATATCCCAAACTTTTTCAAAATCATCATGTTGTGCATACCTTGTCGCCAAACCGCTTGCCACCAATTTTAAGCGTAACAGACTCAAACTGGGCAAAAAAGCAAAAACACTCGGCACAACGGACAATGCCTGTGCCTCATAAGCATCATCTGCATCCAAAAATGCCACCAAATCCGCTGTTGAATGCATAACTCCCCAGTTTCTCGCCATCGCTACGCCACCATTTTTGGGCAAATGTAACGCTAAAATATTGGCATACTTTGTTGCCAAAGTGTCAATTAACCTTGCGGTATCATCGGTTGAGCCATCATTTACCAAAATAATTTTGGAAACATTGACTTGTGATAATACACTACCCACCGCTCGTATCAAGGTTTCTTTGGCATTATAACAAGGAATAATCACATCTAAAGTTGGCAAAGCCTGCATTTTTTATCCTTTAATCAATCAAATGAACGTAACAACAGTTTGGTGTATTCTGCCATAGGTGCATTAAAAATCTGCGAACTTTCGCCCATTTCCACACATTCGCCATTTTTTAACACCAAAATACGCTGGCACAAGGCTTTTACCACCTTTAAATCATGGCTGATAAAAATATAGCTTAGGTTAAATTGTTGTTGAATTTCTCTTAACAAATTCACCACCGCCACTTGCGTTTGGCTGTCTAGTGCGGACGTGGGTTCGTCTAGGATTAAGATTTTGGGTTTCATCACAAGCGAGCGAGCCAGTGCCACACGCTGACGCTGACCGCCAGACAGCTCATGCGGATAACGATTGATAAAATTTTCGGGCAATTTTACCGTTGCTAACATCGTTTTGACACGCTGTTCTCGTTCGTCTTTGGCGATGTTTTGTACAATTAGACCTTCTTCAATGATTTCACCCACCGTAAAGCGTGGATTGATACTGGCAAATGGGTCTTGAAACACCATCTGAATGTCCGTGCGATAAGGCTTAAAGGCTTGGTTAGATAAGGGCAAAATATCAATCCATTCGCTGTTTTTTGTTAAATTTATTTTACCAGATAATTTAGTATTACTACTTAATAACTTAATTAATGCCAAAGCCGTTGTCGTCTTGCCAGAGCCACTTTCGCCCACGATACCAAGCGATTGCCCTGCGGACAATGCAAAATCTAACGATTTTACTGCATTAAACCATTGCACCGTTTTACCAAAGAAGTTTTTTTGCTCAGCAAAACTGATGGTTAAATGCTTGACATCAAGCAGTTTGTCAGCGGTGTTATCCATTGGCAAACTTTCGCCAAAGCCTTGATTTATCAGTAGTTTTGTGTAGTCTTGTTGTGGATTGTGAAACAAAGTTTTGGTGTCGTTTTGTTCTACGACTTTGCCTTGTTGCATGACGATGATGTTGTCGCTGTAGCGTTTGACAAGGTTTAAATCATGGCTAATGAGTATCATCGCCGTGTTTCGCTCACGTTTTAGCGTGTCTAATAAGCCTAAAATCTCGTGCTGTAGCGTCACATCAAGGGCGGTGGTCGGTTCATCTGCGATGATGATGTCAGGATTTTGGGCGAGTACCATCGCTATCATGACACGTTGGCGTTGTCCGCCCGACAGTTCATGCGGATAGCGGTCAAGTTTGTTGATAGAATCGGTGATATTAACTTGAGTTAATAATTCTATCGTTTTGTTTTTTAAGGTGTTTTTGGTGTGCCAATCAGCATTAAACTTTCATAAAGCTGTTTGCCAATGGTGTGCAGTGGGTTTAAGGCGGTCATTGGTTCTTGGAAATCATGCCGATTTTTTGTCCACGAATTTGCCGAAAAATCGCTTGGTTTGGTTTGGTTTGGCTATCTTGTAGGGGTAAGTTGATGTTGTTAGCGTTTTGGGTAATGGTGGCGTGTCCCGTGACGCTTAGGCTATTTGTTGGTAAGAGTCCAAGTATGGCTAGGCTTGAGATGGATTTGCCAGAACCAGACTCACCCACGATGGCAAGCGTTTCGCCTGTGTGGAGTGTGTAGGATAGATTACCTACCAATGTTTGATTAGCGGATTTGATGGTTAAGTTTTCGACTTTTAATAATTCACTCATTCAGTTGTTCCTTGAATGGTTGAATCGCTAACTAATATACCTTTTTCTCCTACAAAATATCCTGTTGGAAACTCAAGTTCAAATAAAGATAAAACCAAATCCCCAACTTTTAAATTTTGAATTGGCATTAAACCTTTATCCGTATGCACCAGCGTACCCGCTACAAAACCCGAACTCATCATTTTCTCCTTTTAAAAAAATCAAACCTGTCTAGGGTCAAACGCATCTCGTAACGCTTCCCCAATAAAAATCAACAACGACAAAATCACCGTCATACTAAAAAATGCCGACAACGCAAGCCACGGTGCATCAAGATTGTTTTTCGCTTGGCTCATCAGCTCCCCCAAAGACGGTGAACCCCGCTCGGCAAACCATAACCCAAAAAATCCAACGCCGTCAAACTCACCACATTTGCCGTCAAAATAAACGGCAACTGCGACAAACTACTCGCCAATGCATTTTGGTAAAATATGCCGAAAAATAATCTTGCCATCGCTTACGCCCATCGCACGAGCCGAGCGAACATAATCAAAATTACGAGCCTTTAAAAACTCTGCACGCACCAAGCCAACAAGCCCCATCCACCCAAACAAAAGCATCAAACCAAACAACACAAACACGCTTGGACTAAACAAACTCACCAAAATAATTATCATAAAAAGCTGTGGCAAACCGCCCCACACTTCCATAAAACGTTGCCCCACCATGTCAATCTTACCACCATAATAGCCTTGCACCGCACCGACAATCACGCCAATCAGCGACCCCACCAACGTCAAAGCCAAACCAAAAAGTAACGAAATACGCAAGCCATACATCAGCCTAGCCACCACATCACGCCCATTGTCGTCCGTACCAAGCCAATTTTCATGATTTGGTGGTGCAGGGAAGGCTTCACTACGAGCCAAACTTGGTGTTTGGTCGGCAAATTCAATCATCGGCATAATCATAAAGCCGTTTTGGTTAATCAATTCTTTGACAACAGGGTCTTTGTATTCGGTTTCGGTTTCAAACACACCGCCAAAGGTGGTTTCTGGATAGCTTTTTAACACAGGAAAGTAAAAATTATTTTGGTATTTCACCAAAATTGGCTTGTCATTGGCGACAAAATTCACCCCCAAACACGCCAAAAAAATCACGCCAAATAGGATAAAAGAATAAAATCCCATTTTGTTGTTTTTAAAACGGTTAAATTGAGCCTTATGAATGGGCGAAAATTTCATGTTAATAGCCTAATTGATATAATAGTTCGTCAGGTGTGATGATGGTGATTTGTGGATTTTCGGCAAAGTCTTTTACATTGCGAGTTACAATAGCATCAAGTTGATTATCAATCGCTGAATAAAAATGCAAATCATCTTCAAAGTCTTTGTAAGGATTATCAATAGCTTGGGCGAGAGCCGTTGAGGGGTTGTCGATGAATTTAAAAAGTTGCTGACAGTCTTGTAAAAATTCATGAGCTAGCGGTTTGCCCATTTCTTTTCGCACAAAGTAATAGGCATTGGCGATCCCTAGCGGTGATACAAGTCCGATTAATTCTTTACGTTCAACAAGCTCTATTAACGACCTTGAAGACTGATAAAAAGGCTTTCTTTGCAACGCCCAATCCAAGATAATATTGACATCTAAATATACTTTCATTGCTTACATTCCATATTTTTCGGTTAAATAATCATCTTTCGCTTTAGCAATATCAGCATCTGTCCATTGGCTACCATTGGTTTTGGCAAATGCCCC
>CAKMOY010000020.1 GCA_927911235.1 uncultured Moraxella sp. | reverse complement strand
TCTTAAAGTATCTTAAATTGCTTTAAGTACATGAATTACCTTGTTGTCTAAATTGGTTAAATTTTAATGCTAAAATTTAAAAAATACAAATTTGCCTTGAGGTGGGAGCACAATAATTTCTAAACTAAAAATTTTTGGCTTTTGTCCAAGTTTTTTCACATAGATTTTTTTGGTCAAAAAGGCGATAAATTATTTTTTGGTAAAAAATTAATAGTATTAGGTGATTTTACAATTTTGATGTATAATCATTTTTTAGGGATAATCGGTTGATTTTTTGGATAATTGGTATTTTTTTGCGAATAAAGCTTGTTATTCAAATTATTTACTGGTACATTGGTATAGAATAAAAATACTGCTTTATATAGCGATTTGCCATTTGGAGAAATATTGTGTCTGATTTAGAAAACGAGTTTGGTGAAGGCAGTTTTGTTTTTGAAACCGTGATGCGAGTACGCCATACTGAGATTGGTTTTGGTCAACATTTGACGATTGATGCGATGGTCGCTTTACTGGCTGAGGCACGTGCAAGGTTTTTATATTCAAAAGGTGTCAAAGAGATTAACAGCGACTATCAAGGCTTTATTATCACCAATGTGGCGACTTATTTTGTCAGCCGTGCCAAAGCTCGTGAAGAGTTGTTGTTTGAGGTGGGCGTGCAGAATATTACCGATAATGGCGGTGATTTTATTTTTAAAGTAACTCGTATGTATGATGGCTCGGACGTGGCACGTGCGGTGATGGGCTTTGTGGCGTATGATTATCGTTTGAACCAAGAAGTGCCGTTAAAAGGTGCATTGCGTGAGGCGGTAGAGTTAAAAGAGTTTGCCATTTAACCACTTTTAGCACGATTTTTTGGCATTTTTTTATAAAAAATTGTTGTTAAAAAAGGCACTCAATGGGGTGCTTTTTTTATCCAAATATTTTTTAACATGATAATAAAGACAAACAAAGGTTGATTATGAATTGGCTTGACAGTGTAAATTTTGATGAAAAAGGTTTAATCCCTGCGATTGCACAAGACAAAGCAACAGGGCGGATTTTGATGATGGCGTGGCAAAATCGTGAGGCATTGCAACTCACCGCCGACACCAAGCAAGCGGTGTATTTTTCTCGCTCTCGTAACAAACTTTGGCACAAAGGCGAAAGTTCAGGACATTTTCAACAAGTTCACGAAATCCGCCTTGATTGTGATGCCGATGTGATTGTGCTTGTCGTTACCCAAATCGGTGGCATTGCTTGTCATACGGGGCGTGCGTCATGTTTTTACCGTTTATTAACTGATGACAATGGCAAAAATCGTTGGCAAGTAGTTGATGAGGTGTTAAAAGACCCAAGTGAAATTTACCAAATCGTTGATGCGTTAAGCGTGAGCGATGATGAAAAAAATACCAATGTTCACACGTTTACCCAAAATATTGATAACAGCTCACAAGATATTTTAACAAAACTTGATAAAGTATTAAACGAACGCAAAACAGCGGACGCAAAATCGTCCTATGTGGCAAGTTTGTATGACAAAGGACTTAACAAAATCTTGGAAAAAGTCGGCGAAGAAGCGACCGAAGCCATCATCGCCAGTAAAGATTTGCAAATTGAAGCAAATGCGGACAACCGTTCTGACGTGATTTATGAAATTGCTGATGTGTGGTTTCATACAATGGTAACATTGGCATGGTTTAATATACCAGTTACCGCCGTCACAGATGAGTTGGCACGCCGTTTTGGGCTGTCGGGCATTGATGAAAAAAATGCTCGCACACAATCATAAATGTGTATGGTATAATGATTTAAATTTTTGATATATAAAGGATTCGTTATGGGTAGTTTTTCAATTATGCACTGGCTGATTTTTGCGGTGGTCGTCATCGCTATTTTTGGCACATCAAAACTCAAAAACGCAGGCAAAGACTTGGGCGGTGCGGTCAAAGGCTTTAAAGATGCGGTGCGTGATGAAAATGAAGAACACAAAAGCCGTGTCATTGAGCATAATAGCAACGGCACGCCTGTGAATCAGACCAATCAAGACAAACAAAACGTTTAAAATTTTTGACAAATTTAAGAAAAGTTAAATGTTTGATATTGGTTTTTCCGAACTTTTGTTGTTTGGTATTATTGCCCTAGTTGTGCTAGGCCCTGAAAAGCTACCCCATGCTGTTCGCACGGCGGGACGCTATTATGCCAAATTCCGCCGAACAGTTGCCACTTTACAAAGTGAAATCGAGGCGGAGCTTGACTTGGCAGAAACTCGCAAACAAATGCAAGAAGAACTTGCCAAAATCCGCCAAGCCGAAGCAGACATGAAAAAAGAAATGGACGCTTTGCGAACCAGTTTTCATGAATTACAAGAAAATCAACAACATAGCCTAAATCAAACGCTCAACGCTCAACATACAAACACCGCTCCCATGTTAAACACTTGGTTTTTGTTGGGTGATTATGACAAAAAAGACGATTGCCCAATGCCCCATTTTTGCCCAATTATCAAGCAGACAAACTGATGTTTAACCATCAAACTGCACCAAATACCACAGGGGCAGACCATGTTTAAACTCACAAAAACCAAAAAACCCCCTGAACAAATCGCCCAAACCAAACAACAAGACGATATCGCCCTAGATGAAAAGTTGGCGGATATGCCTTTGACCGAGCATTTGATTGAATTACGCCGACATTTTATTCATATTTTGGTATCAGTTTTGGTGATTTTTTTGGCGTTAGTCGGCTTTGCTCGTGATATTTACGATATTTTTTCTACGCCGTTGGTTACCTTGTTACCTACCAATTCTAACATGATTGCCACCGATATCACATCGCCCTTTTTAGCACCGATTAAGCTGACATTGTATGTCGCCATGTTTATCGCCATGCCGTATATTTTGTATCAGATTTGGTCGTTTGTCGCCCCCGCTTTGTACAAACATGAAAAACGCATTGCCTTGCCAATTTTGTTGTCGTCTATTGGCTTGTTTTATGCGGGGATTGCCTTTGCTTATTATGTGGTGTTAAACAGCGTTTTGGCATTTCTTATCAAATTTTCGCCTGACAATGTGTTGCCTATGACCGATATTGACAGTTATTTAAACTTTGTGTTAAAGCTGTTTTTGGTGTTTGGGGCGACTTTTGAGATTCCGATTTTGACTTTGTTGTTGGTGCTGGCAGGTGTGGTGTCGGTCGCATCGCTGGAAGACAAACGCCGTTATATCATCGTGGCGTGTTTTGGCATTTCGGCAATCGTTACGCCACCTGATGGTTTGTCCATGATTTTATTGGCAATTCCGATGTGTTTGTTGTTTGAACTTGGGCTGATTTTGGCAAAATTTTTGGTAAAAGAAAAAAAAGAAATCACATCGGATAATCAAACTGCTTAGAACCTGTATTCACAACGTTTTTGCAATGAAAAATGCGATAAATCACCAGCTTTTCAAGGAAAAAACGCAGACTGATAGTCATTCTATCAGGTAAGTTTTTGACATCGAGCCGCAAGATTTTAGCCATTTTTCAT
>CAKMOY010000019.1 GCA_927911235.1 uncultured Moraxella sp. | reverse complement strand
GACAAGCAAATTATTTTTCTTTGATGAAAATAAAAAGTTTGACATTTTTCAAAAAATGTTCATGGATATTTTTTTGTGATTTTTTAAAAACACTTGCATTTTAAAATTGTTACGTTATAATAGCCAACACAAAACGGAAGCTTGGCAGAGCGGTTGAATGCACCGGTCTTGAAAACCGGCAAGGGTTTGTAGCCCTTCGAGAGTTCGAATCTCTCAGCTTCCGCCATATTCCAAAACGGTTTAAATACTTTATTTAAACCGTTTTTTATTGCCAAAAATTTATCATGAATATTTTATTATTACCCAATACCGCCAAAAACAGCCACACCTTTGACATCACCGACACAGCCACCTTGCAACATTTGCACCAAGTGTTACAAATCAATATCGGTGATACCATCAAAATCGGTATCAAAAACGAACAACTTGGCAAAGCCAAAATTGCCGATATTAGCCCAACTAAAGTCGTATTAAGCGATATCAACTGCCAAACTGCACCGCCAAAAAAACTGCCTTTAAGCGTGGTACTGGCATTGCCACGCCCAAAAGTGCTACGCCGTCTAATGCTAGATATGACGGCGATGGGTGTTGAACAGGTTTTTTTGGTGAACAGTTATCGCACCGAAAAAAGCTATTGGCAATCGCCATTGTTAAGTAAAATTGATGATTATATTCATGAAGGCTTACAACAAGCCTGTGATACGATACCCATGAAAGTTAGTTTGCACAAGCGTTTAAAGCCCTTTGTAGAAGATGAACTGCCTGCAATTATTGCCAATCAACAGGCGATTATGGCTCACCCATATGCAAACAATTCTTTTAACCAAATTTGCCAAAAAAACACGCCAACGGTGATGGTGATTGGGGCGGAGGGAGGTTTTATCCCTTATGAAGTGGATTTGTTTGCCAAACAAGGCTGTGTACCTGTGCATATTGGTGAGCGGATTTTGCGTACCGAAAATGCGGTGAGCGTGCTGTGTGGGCATTTTTTATTGGCGTAAATTTGATAAACAATTGAATTTATCGCATGATATACGATTGCCATTCACGTCTAAGTGGATAATTTTTGCGTAAATTGTCAAAATCTTTGCCTTCAATATCGCCATTGACATTGGCAACCGCACGTAAGCGTTTGTCATCGGCACGAATGTCATAAATTGATGGCATTTTTTTAACAATTGTTGTCTTTCATGGTCGTTTAAAGGATTGTGTAAGGCGTGAAATAATGGCATTTCTTTGGGTAAAAAGTCATGAAAATCCACCACAGGCGACACATGGATAAATTGGCACAAGGCATTATATACCATCTGCGTGCCTCGCAATTTGCCTTCTAGCGTATAACCTGCGATATGTGGCGTGGCAATGCTGACACAACGCAACAACTCGGCATCAATGGTCGGCTCATGCTCAAACACATCAAGCACCACCGCATTCATATTTGCCACGATATCATCACGCCCAAGCACTTCGCCACGAGCGGTATTGATAATAATGGCGGTATCGGACACTTGTTGCCAACGCTTGCTCGTCATCAAATAATCATGATGGGTCGGATAAGTACTATGTTCAGGATAGGTCAAAGGCACATGAAAACTAATCACATTACTCTCTGACAAAACTTTTTCTAGTGATGAATTATTCACCGCTGACGGCGGTTTTAACGGGTCATAGCCCAACACTTGCCAACCGAGCGAAACGGCGTATTGTGCCAAAGTCGTGCCAATATTTCCCACGCCAACAATGCCAAGGGTAATCGGCTGAAAAAAATAATCAGGACGAAGCTCGGCAATAGACGCAATCACATATTGAGCCACCGAATGCTTGCTACAACCAGACGCATTAGCAAACACAATGCCATGCTTTGCCAAATAATCAATATCTACATGGTCTGTGCCAATCGTTGCTGTACCGACAAATTTAACGCTGTGATTGTCCTTTAACAAATCATCATTGACCTTGGTAACAGAACGCACGAGCAACACATCAGGCTCATGCTCTGCCAAAATATCGGCATTAATCTCACGCCCAACCATGCTGATGAGTTCAACAGGTTTTCCCAAACTTTGCTCATTAAAAAAATCTGCCAAATGAGCGATATTCATATCTGCAATAATTTTCATTATTTATCCTTATTGTATTTTTCATTCAAAACATTTGTAAGGCTATTATCGCAAAGTTTTTTGTGAACGACAAACCTTATTTTGCTAAATATTTGATAAAAAGTTGTAAATTTTGTAAGTTTTGGCTTACAAAAATATCCGTTTTTGGCGACTATTCTTTTGCTAATGATTTTGACATAATACATTCAACAGCAAGGAAACACTCAAGGTTGAGATAAGGATAGCCGCTGTAAACAGGAAGTAGTAGGATAGCTTGTCTAGGATTGATAAGCATTTATTCAAACAGGTAAGTGAGAATAAATCGTGAGACCATTTAATTTAGGATAAATTAAATGCACAAAACCCCATTAACGAGCCTAACGGACTAGGCAGATGTGTATTGGACGACAAACAAAACCGCTTTATCATTTTTGGTAAAGCGGTTTTTGTTTTGGTAAGATGTTTAAAAACCAACATTAGTCAGGAATGTTCATATTATTGCTGGTATCGGTGCTTAAACCATAATAAAAAATAAAGGTAGAAACAAGGCTAGACACGCCCACAAATGCCAAATCAAGCGGTTTTTTGAGTGCCAAAAAATTTAACGCCACAAACACCACCACCGACAGCAAAAATGTGATTGCAGATAGGCTGATGATGGTATTTTTTGTCAAGGCTTTGTCTTTAAAATGATAATGACGAAGCCCAAAACCACTGGCATAAAAAACCAATCCTAAAATTAACCATTGTATAAAATTCATAAATTATCCTTTTATTTTTTTTAATTTAAAGTGCTTGGGTATTTTCGCAACTGACTTTGTAAATCGTGTTGCTTCCTTTATAAATAAAGCCCAAATATGGACTGTCAAACTGCGGATTCATGTTGGCAAAACTGTCGGTAATTTTGGCAAGGACAAACACACGGTCTTCTCTGGCTATCACTTTTTGTAAATAAGCGTTCTCATCGGCTTTGATGTCAAAATATTTTTGAATCTCGGCACTGTCATTTGTCAAAACTTGCATGGGGGCTGGCGTGTCCCAGTTTTTGTTGGGGTCGTTAAACTCACGCATTTGCATGGTGTAGCGTTCGCCTTGGGCGGTTTTTTCGTGGTTGATTTTGATTTGGGCAGGTTCGCTGTGGCTAACGGTATAACAACCTGCAAGCAAGTCATCGCTTGCCACGCTGTCGTTTGCTTTGTTGTGCGCGGTTTGCGTGTTTGGTTTTTGGCAAGCACTCAAGGCGATGACCGCCATTACACACATCAATTTAAGATTTTTTAAAAACATATAACAACATTAAATTAAACAGTAGAAAATAGGCTATTATAACGCTTTATCATAGATTTTTCGCCCTTTTTTTTATAT
>CAKMOY010000018.1 GCA_927911235.1 uncultured Moraxella sp. | reverse complement strand
ACAAAAATGTCCAAAATTTGGATATCTTTTTCAATTTAAAATGTTAAAAAATATTACAATGTAACCAAATCCCTTTACGGAAAGCTAACAGAAAGTTCACAGTAATAATACCGTAACAAAAATATAACTTTAAAAAACTTTTGTTGATTAATTACAAAAACCCCCTAGAAAAAAATGCCAAAATTTGTCATGATAGACATTATTCAGTTGTATATTTTTTAACCAATTCTTAAATTTTTCTTACCATGTCAAAAAATCTTTTATTACCTTACCCAATTTTTTGTCTTTTTATTTGTCTTTTTTTTGTCAAATTCAGCCGAGTTTTGCTATTAATGTTCAACAACTATCCAATCTTTACCCTGTAGACAAAGATTTAATCAGTCGTGGCAATTTGCAACTTGCCAACAAAAATCAAGTAAATTACCATTATGAACAAATCAGCTTAAACGGAAAAGCCTATCAAATCGGCATTTTTGAAAAACAACCGATTGGTAAAGTGCGGTATTTGGTGGTGCATGATTCTGAAGATGCCAGTTTTGACAGTGGTTTGCAGAGCCTTGTCAATCATGGCGGACGTATGGTGGTGCTAGAAAATCACGAAAAACGTGGGCTTTACGACCAAATCAGCCAATCCGAAACCAAAATTGACCCCAATCGTATCTTTTTTTTATGATGAAAATAATCCGCTTGATGAGCAAGATTTGTATTTATTTTCACAATATATTTTAGAAAAACTGAATTTAAAATCAGATAGTTTGTTGTTGGCATTGCATAATAATAGCCGTTACAGCCGTTTTGGGCTAAATTTTATTGATGAATTGGGCGATATGCGTGTGGCGTGTCGTCATGATAGAGAGCAAAAAAATTTGTTTTGGTTTACCCAAAATGATTTTCAAAATTTTGATAAAAATCAATTGATTAACAATATTTGTCAAAATGATTTTAATGTGGTAGTTGAAAATGTGGGTGAAATAACGGACAAATCTTTATCAAATTTCACCCATTTTCATAACATTGATTATGTCAATATTGAGATAAAAAATGGCTAAAAAAGGCAACGGCAAAAGCGAAATGGACGCAGAAAACGCCCAAATTCGTTATATCAATTTTTTGTTAAAATCGTTAGAAAAATAAATTTAAAATGCAACGGCAACTTGTGCAACATCATAATCGGCTTTGGCTAACTTGCCTTCTTTATATAGCCAATTTGCGACATCTTGCCAACGGTACAGGGCTGAAGCGGACGTAATGCCATACATCGGTTTGGGAAAGTCTGTTTTGCCTCGTTTGTTTTTGGCATAATTTGTCATGGTCGTGCGAGAAACACCAATTTTGTTTGCCATTTCTGCCAACGTGCTAAACCCACTTTCTTGCACTGCTAAATCATAAAATCCTGCTAAATGAATGTCTTGTATGGCGGTTTTAATGGCTTGTTCGGCGTTGTCTGCTTCTCGGTCAAACTCTAAATATGGCACGTCATTATAATAACAAAGTAGTGCGTCATCACAGCCTGCTTCAAATAATTTGTCTTCTATTTCATCAAGTTGGTTATCACGAATGACGATGGTAAAATGGTATGTATTCATTCATTTTCTCCATTATTTTCAATAACTTGATTATCACTTTGGCATTGACTGACCTTTCTGATAATTTGTTTGGCATGATTTTCTGGATTTTTTGGCGTACTCCAAATACCCATCTGATGTTCAGAATGTCCAAGCACGCAACGCAATCTACAAAAAGCATGAGCGGATTTTCCTGTTTCCACATACTCTCCATTTGTTCAAAATATTATAAACCAAGTATTTACAACTGTAAATAGACTAGCTATAATCCCTCGCCCCAAAAATCGCCGTCCCCACTCTTACAATAGTTGAACCTGCGTCAATCGCTTGAGCCATATCGCCACTCATCCCCATTGACAGCGTATCCCAATCTTGCGGATTGGCGTGAAATTGGCGATTTTTGTCAAATAATTGTTTGGTTTTGACAAATGCCGTTTCGCTGTTTTTGGCAGGGATAATCATCAGCCCACGCAACACAATATTTTCTAATTGGCTAATTTTTTTGACCAATTCAGTCAATTCTTCTGGCTGACAGCCTGATTTAGTGTCTTCATCGTCTATGTTAATTTGGATACAAATGTTTAATTTTGGCAAATTTTTTGGGCGTTGTTCGTTTAACCGTTCGGCAATAATCAACCTATCCACGCCATGCACCCAGTCAAAATGTTCGGCTAAATCTTTGGTTTTGTTACGTTGAATGTGTCCGATATAATGCCAAATGAGCGGTTTGCCGTTGGCAGTTACATTTTTTAATTCGTTGATTTTGGCAATGGCTTCTTGTACATAATTTTCGCCAAAATCGCTTTGCCCCACACCTGCCAGTGTTTTTATCATCTCGCTTGGCTTGGTTTTTGATACGGCAAGCAGGGTGACATGATTGGGGATTTGCGATTTGATTGCTTGATAATTGTTGATTAATTGTTGTTCGTTCATCACATTTTCTCTTTTGCTAAAAACTTTGAACAATTTTATCAATTCAAGCTATAATAGCAACTATTTAACACACTTTTTTTTGATAAGTTGTTAAAATCCCAAAACTTTGTATGTTTGTCGGTTTTTGGTGGTTTTTTTAAAAAAATTTGTTTATAGTGTGAAAAATTTTTCATCGTTTCATTTTATTTATAGGTAAAAATTATGTCAAAAAAACTCAGTATTGACGACTTATTACGCTTTTCGCACAAAAATAAAGCATCGGATTTGCACATTTCGGCAGGTTTGCCACCGATGATTCGTGTGGACGGTGAAATCACCAAAATCAATATGCCACCGCTAGACCACCAAACGGTGCATGGTTTGATTTATGATATTATGAATGATAAACAACGTGCTGATTATGAAGAGTTTTTGGAAGCGGACTTTTCGTTTGAAATTCCTGAAGTGGCACGTTTTCGTGTCAATGCCTTTAACCAAAACCGTGGTGCAGGTGCGGTATTTCGTACCATTCCATCAGAAGTTTTGACGATGGAACAGCTTGGCATGGGTGAAGTGTTTAAAAAAATTTCTAGCTTTAAGCGTGGTGTTGTGTTGGTTACAGGACCGACAGGTTCGGGCAAGTCTACCACTCTTGCGGCGATGATTAACTATATTAATGAAAATCGTAAAGAGCATATTTTGACCATTGAAGACCCGATTGAGTTCGTTCATCAATCCAAAAAATCACTGATTAACCAGCGTGAAGTCCACCGTGATACCTTAAGTTTTGACGCAGCCTTGCGTTCGGCACTGCGTGAAGACCCTGACGTGATTTTGGTGGGTGAGATGCGAGATTTGGAGACCATTCGTCTTGCCTTGACCGCCGCTGAAACAGGACACTTGGTATTTGGTACATTGCACACCACATCTGCTGCCAAAACCATTGACCGTGTGGTGGACGTATTCCCTGCTGCTGAAAAAGACATGATTCGTGCGATGTTATCAGAATCATTGCAAGCCGTTGTTTCACAAGCCTTGTTAAAACGTCAAACAGGCGGTCGTGTGGCGGTGCATGAAATCATGCTTGGCACGCCTGCGATTCGTAACTTGATTCGTGAAAATAAAGTCGCACAAATGTACTCGGCAATCCAAACCAGTGCTGGCGAAGGTATGACAACGCTTGACCAAAGTTTGCGTGAATGGCTCAACAAAGGCGTGATTAGCAAAGAATCCGCTCGTGCGTATGCAAAACAGCCTGAAGCCTTTATGTAATGTTAAAAATTTGGTAAAAATGTAGAGTGGGTTAGCAAAGCGTAACCCACCAAATTTCATGATTATTTATGAATCAAATGTTAGGATACTTTCATGGATTTTGATAAATTATTACAATTAATGGTACAAAAAAACGGTTCTGACTTGTTTATCACCGCCGATGTACCGCCTTCAATGAAGGTCAATGGCGTGATTATGCCTGTCACCAAAACCCCTTTAACCTCTGAGCAATCTATGGCGATTGTCAAAAGTGTGATGACACCTGCTCAAATTAAAGAATTTGATGATACCAAAGAATGTCAATTTGCGATTAGTGATAAAAATAAAACCGCACGTTTTCGTGTGTCAGCCTTTATCCAAAAAGACGCTGCGGGTATGATTTTGCGTAAAATTGAAACCAAAATTCCAACGGTTGAACAGCTTAATTTGCCACCGATTTTGAACGAAGTGGCAATGAAAAAACGTGGTATCGTGCTACTCGTAGGTGCGACTGGTACTGGTAAATCCACGACACTGGCTGCGATGATGGGTTATCGTAATGAAAACTCTCGTGGACATATCATCACCATTGAAGACCCGATTGAATACGTACACGAACACAAAGGCTGTATCGTTACCCAACGAGAAGTTGGCATTGATACTATGTCGTTTGAAGCGGGGCTAAAAAACACCCTGCGTCAAGCCCCTGACGTGATTTTGATTGGTGAGATTCGTACGCGTGAAACGATGGACTATGCGGTACAATACGCTGAAACAGGTCACTTGGTATTTGCTACCCTGCACGCCAACAACGCCAACCAAGCGATTGACCGTATTATCACTTTTTTGAAGCGGAACAACATGAACAAATTTTGATGGATTTATCATTGAACTTGCGTGCTATTATCGCTCAGCAGTTGATTCCAACGCCTGATGGTAAAAGTCGCCGTGCCGCCATTGAGATTTTGTTAAATACTCAATTAATCGGTGATTATATTCGTAAAGGCGAAATCCATGAGATTAAACCTGTAATGAAACGTTCTCGTGAAGTCGGTATGCAGACCTTTGACCAAGCCTTGTTTGACCTATACGAAAACGGCGAAATCACTTATCAAGATGCGTTAAAATCTGCCGACAGTCCGAATGACTTACGTCTGATGATTAAGCTACACAGTAAGCACGCCGCCCAAGTTGATGATGAAGATTCTAACTTTTCATTACAAGCTGATGAAGATTATACCGACAAGGGCAATTTTTTCTCTTAAAAGCTTAAAAAGGTTGGTTCTACCAGCCTTTTTATTTATAAAATGATAACCAATCATGCGAAGATTTTATTTTGACACACCCAATCTACTAAAAATTGGCGACACCATCGCCATGACCGACAACATTTTTCATCATTGGTGCAAAGTATTGCGAGCTAACGTTGGCGATACCGCAATTTTTTTTGATGGGCAAGGCGGTGAATACAGCATAACAATTTGCCAAATAGACAAAAAAACTGCCAAGTTACCATCACTGATTTTAATCCAGTGAACCGCAGTTTGCCATTTGGTGTAACGATTGCCCTCGTCATGAGTCGTGGCGAGCGTATGGATTACGCCATTCAAAAAGCGTGCGAAACAGGCGTATCCACTATTCAGTTATTAACCAGTCATCACGGTGAAGTGCGTTTAAAACCTGACCAAATCGCCAAAAAACTAGAACATTGGCAAAGCGTGGCAAATGCTGCGTGCGAGCAATGCGGATTAAACATCATTCCACAAATTTTAGCACCGATTGGCATTGACGATTTTATCAAAAATTTTGACGAGCCAAATACGACGAAAATCGTGCTTGCCGTACCAGAACGTTTGTCAAGTGAACAAATTTTTGGTTTTAATAAATTTGATAAAAACAAAAATTACTGTTTACTGATTGGTGCAGAAGGTGGTCTGTCTGATGAAGAATTAAATCTTGCCTATCAGCATCATTTTTTGGCATGGCAAATCGGTGAACGCATTTTGCGTACCGAGACCGCTCCAGTTGTCGCTTTAACTGCTTTACAAACGTTATACACTGTAACATATGAACACATTTGATTTATCCGCTTATCCAGAACAACCCGCTTTTTATACCGATACCGCATTTTTTGAGCAGTATATTTCTGCTGATATTTATCAAGTTTTTTTAAACCATTTGTTAGATAACATATCAGATGCGGTATTTTTGCTTGACCATCGTCGTCAATTTATTGCTTTTAACAAGCGATTGATGCACGTTTTGCAACGCAAGCCAAAAGATATTTTAGGGCACTATTTTTCCATCAATCCGATTGAAGGGTTTGAAGACAGTCGCAAAGAGATTTTTTTGCAAGCCGAAGAAAAACTCAAAAATGGCGAAAAAATTGACCGTTTGATGGTAATCATGCCGCCAATGGTAAACAAATTTTTGCTCATATTCGAGGTATTCCGATAAAAATCAATGATGATATCAGCATTTATCTAGGACTTTTGTCCGATGTCAGCCAACAAACCAAGATAGAAACGTCATTAAAAAATGTGTTGGAATACGACCAATTAACGGGGCTACAAAACCGTCAAAACTTTTTTACATTAACCAGCGTTTTTATTCGCAATATCATTAATAATGCAGATTTGGTTGAAAAATATCAACAAAAATTGGCAATTGTGCGAATCAATATTGATAATTTGCAAGCCTTTAATGCCAGTATCGGCAGACTTGCCACCGATATGATTTTAAAGGCATTTGTCAAACGTGTGAAAGAAATTGAGCCGATAAACTGCAATGTGCAAGGCTTTTCTCGTCTAGGCGGTGATGATTTTGCTTTGCTGATTACGATGGATTCGCAAGCGGATTTGGCAAATTATTTGGAACAGTTGCAACAGATTTCTCATCAACATTTTTTGATTAATGGCTCTCATATTTATGTGCATTTTTCTATGGGCGTGGCATTGTATCAAGGCAATATTCCGACCTATGACACCTTGTTGCACCAAGCGGACAAGGCGTTAAAACAAGCTAGAAGCATGGGCGGTAATCGGATTGTGTGGTTTGATACGTTGGATTATAGTCCCATGTTTAACCGTGTGCATATCAAAAGTGCGTTTACACAGGCGTTAAAAGATTCGCAGTTGATTGCGTTTTTTCAACCAAAAATTTGTTTTAAAAACAAATATTTGTCTTTTGAAGCTTTGGTGCGTTGGGAGCACCCTATGCTTGGAATTTTATCGCCAAAAGATTTTTTAGACGAAGTGTTAGAGAATTTTTCTCAAGATTTGTTTGAAAATATTGTGGATTATTGTATGACACAAGTCAATCTTTGGGACAAGATGGGCTTTGATGTCAAAGTGGCGATTAATGTAGATGTGCGTCAGCTTTGGCATGCCCATTTTTTGCCGTTTATGACAGAGATTTTGGCAAAATATCCAACTTTTGCCAATCATATTGAGTTTGAAATTACCGAAACCGCCCAACTGCATAACAATCATCAAACCTTAGCCATGCTCAATTTTTTACATGAACAAGGCATTAAGCTTGCCATTGATGATTTTGGGACAGGTTATGCGTCGCTCAGTTTATTTGTTGGATTATCCCGATTGATACGGTCAAATTTTGACAAAATTTTTA
>CAKMOY010000017.1 GCA_927911235.1 uncultured Moraxella sp. | reverse complement strand
CGATTGGCTAACATTGGATTCATATTTTTTGCCTGTTTTTTGTTTTTAAGAAGTTTTATATTTCAGTGATTGCCAAAATATTTTTAAGCAGTTGTTTTTGCTCTGGGCTTGGGCTGGCGGTTTGGATAGACATCAGTTGTCCCATATCGCCATCAACACGGATTTTACCTGCCATAAAGGCTTCCATAGCATAATTCATATCACGTTCTAAAAATACTTTTTTTAGGGTGTTAGTGTCAAGGTTTAATGTCGTTAAAGCACCGTCTTTTGTGCCTTGATGAATGACACCGTCATAAAATGATGCACCGATGGTTTCGTTATTATCAGTTACGTTTAAATTGATAGACAAATTTTTGATAGCAGGTGGCAAGTTTAAATCGCCTGCTTGTGCGGTTAAATCATTTACTTGGTTAAACCAATCTTGAGATAAAAATTTTGCCATGAGAATTTCCTTTATAAAAGTTTAAAAACAGCGATTATAACACGAAAATGGCGATTTTTTGTTATTTTTGGTAGTCGTTAGTTGGTTATCAAATTATAGGGTAAAGGTTGGTTTATCACCGCTTAATTGCCCTGCTAACAAACGCTCAATTTCGTTTTTGATACGTAAACCTGCTTCGTCTTTGCTTAGCTGCAACGCATAACCTGCGGGGCGATTGCCTTGACTGCGATGATGTACCCAGACGACTTTACCATTTAACGGCATACGTTCGCTACTACCTGGTAGGGTAATGGTGATAAAGGTCTGAGCTCCAAGGGTTTGCTCTTGGGTGCTGGGCACAAAAATTGCCCCATTTTGCATATAAGGCATATAACTTGCGTAAAGTTTTTCAACGGTATCATAGTTAATCGTGGTAATACCGCCACGAGAAGGCATTGCCATGGTATTTCCTTTTTAAAAATTTGATAAAGATTATTTTAACACAATTGCATTGCATTTATTAGTTTATCATAACACAATTTATCTTGAATATGTTGCCGTCTATCTTGCCAAATTTGTTCAATAACATTTTGTAATGACAAAATGCCAAGCATTTTTGGCATAGGTTGCAGTTTATCCCAATTTAAATCACTTTGAAGGCTTGGTAACTGATTGACAATGTAGCCCACTTCTATCAACATAATTTGGGATAAGTACAAAAAATCGCTTAAACTTAAATTTTTTTGCCAATAATTGCTTGCTTGAATGGGTGTTCGGTTGCCAGAACGCACCGCTTGCCAGCTATTTATCCACATTTGGCGGTGTTGATACCATTGGCTGTGCAACATATCCATTGCCACAAATGGGGCATAAGCCGACAGATGATTGACTTGTTCTAAGTCGGTTAAATGGGCATTTGGCAATTGGTTTTGCATAAAATCAAGCGATTGATGGGGCAAAATATGACTGACTTTAAACGACTGCAAACGTGAACGAATGGTCGGCAATAGCTGTGATGGCGTATCGCTTAGCAAAAACATCAGCACATTGTCGGCAGGTTCTTCCAAAGTTTTTAACAAAGCATTGCTCGCCCCAAGTGTCATCTGGTCGGCTTGGTGAATCACCACGATTCGCACGCCATGACTGGACTGCTGTACAAAAGGTTGCATGGTTCGGATATCGTCAATTTTGATGGTGGTCGTGGCTTGGTGCGTAGGGCTTTCATCAAGGATTTGATTTTTTTTGGGCGATTTTTCTGCTTCTAATAATGGTTTTGGCAGTTGGTACAAATTTGGGTGCGTGTTGGCAATCAGCCATTGACAGCTTTCACAATGTCCGCAAGCGGTCTGCGTGTCGTGTTTTTGGTTATTTTGACAAAACGCCCACGCCACAAAACGATACACAAATGCCCGCTTGCCTGTGCCTGCATTGCCACCGATTAAAATGGCATGGGGCAAGGCTTTTGTTGGGTTTTGGTAATGATTGGTAAAATATTGCCAAGTGTCTTTTTGCCAAGGCAACAGTTCGGCAAAAAGCCAAGATTGTACGGTCGTTTGCAAAACAGGGTCTGGATGATGATAATGCACCAAAGAATTGTCTGGCGTGTTTAGATGGTCAGTTGTTGTCATTTTTGGTAATTTTTTGTATAACAAGTTTGTATTAAATCATAGTTTGTTGCAAAAAAAATAGTGGATTTTTTGTCAAAAGTAGATTAAATTTTCCCTTTTTATTGTAATCAATCTTTTATTAAGGCTTTTATTTTGACAACCATTTTAAATAACAACGATAATAATAACAGCACCGCCATCACGCTACAACGTGAGCTTGCTCGTATTCTACAAGAAATCACGGACAATCAAAGCACGCCTGACGTGAAAATTTTTAAACAATTGTTAGACAATCTGCGTGAAAACAGCGATGACGAAAGCAGTGCAAATGAACATATGTCTATTTTTGTGCGTTTGTTACGAGAGAAAAAGGCATGGGCTGATGGATTGTGTGTGTTTTTGCTCAATTTGATTGCACAATACAGACAGACGGCAGTTTATACCGATATGGGTATTTTGTCGGATGAAAGTTTTTTATCGCAGTTTCATTTGTTATTGGGTCAGCGTATTTTACCGCCTGTTCTAGATGATAAAGAGTTGATAACGCTATTTCATTTACTTTTTAACAAAAAAAATCATGAGTGGATAAAGCTGATTAACGAGCGTTGGTGGCTTGAGTTGGTGTTGCTGTTAAATCCACCTGTTGGCACCGAAAAAATTGTCAATCAATTAAAACAAAATATTTTAAAAGCGATTGTGATTTTGTCGCACCGCATCAGTGGTGTGGGTTTGCACGCTGATATGTTAAAAGTTTTTCCCAATCCGCAGTCCAATCAGCACACTTTTATTGAAATCAATCACGAAGTGCGAGAGTTTATTGAGCATTATGAAAGTAATCATTTGGTTGAAGACAACCATGCTTTGCCTGTAGAACCTGCCGATAGCAGTCAGATTTTTGTTTTGACCGACCAAGCTGAAGTGATTTTGCAAAATATTCGCAAACGTATTCACAAAACAGGGATTACCATTCGCACGACCAATATGTTGGTGCGTTTGGAACAAAGTATTCACCGTCTTGAGCTGTTATTAACGTTGTTATCATCGGATAGAAATAGCCAAAAAAAGGCGTTGGTAGAGCTGATTCATACGTTATATGAAGGGTCGTATAATCGGGGTAGTTTTAAATATTTATTTAGTATTAACACGGCATTGCTATCTCGTAAAGTTACCGAAAATGCCAGTAAAGTCGGCGAGCATTATATCAGTACCGATACTAAAGGCTACCGAAAAATGTACAAAAAAGCCGCCATTGGGGGCTTATTAATTGGTTTTATGGCATCGCTCAAAGTGTTGGCAGGTAGTCTTGATGTGGCGTTGTTTGGTGTGGCTTTTATTTATAGTATGATTTATGGTTTGGGCTTTGTGTTGATTCACATTGTTGGCGGTACGGTTGCGACCAAACAGCCTGCGATGACGGCGGCTGCGATTGCATCCACCATTTCAGAGACGACAGGGAGAAAAGCAGGGCAAATGACCAAGCTTGCCGAGCTTGTCGTGGATATTTTGCGAACGCAGTTTATTGCGATTATAGGGAATATTTCTATCGCCATGCCGATTGCGTTGGGCATTTCGTTGTTTTGGTATTTTGTGATTGGTGAACCGTTTACCAGTATCAAAAAAGCCGACCATTTATTACATGATTTAAATCCGTTTACTTCGCTTGCGATATTTCACGCAGCGATTGCAGGCGTGTATTTGTATATTTCAGGCTTGATTGCAGGGTATTATGATAACTTAGCGGTGCATAGCCGTATCGGTGAACGTCTGCGAGCCCACCCAAAACTCAAATCATGGGTTCGCCCAGACCGCTTAGAACGCTTTAGCCATTTTATAGAAAGCAATCTGGGTGCGATTATGAGTAACTTTTTATTTGGCGTGTTCTTGGGAAGTACAGGCACGATAGGCATTATTTTGGGCTTGCCGTTAGACATTCGCCACATCGCCTTTTCATCTGCCAATTTTATTCACGGTATTTTTAATATGTATGCCAACACAGGCATTGTCCCTGAGATTGGCGTGATTTTGGTAAGTTTGTTTGGCGTGATTGTCATTGGCATGATTAACTTGTTGGTGAGTTTTTCATTGGCGTTGGTTACGGCACTACGTGCGCGTAATGTCAAAATGTTTGAATGGAAATATCTATTTGGACTGGTATCATCGCACTTTTTTAACCAACCATCAGACTTTTTTATCCCACGTAAAGAACCGATGAAATACGCCCTTATTGATAACGATGGCAATGTGATTTATTTTGATGACAAACATGAAAAACACGAAAAAACAGAAAAACCCGAGCCAAAACCTGAGCTAAGCCCAGCCGAAAAATTGGCAAAAGTAGAAAAATTATCGCAAAGCGAAATTGACGAAAAAAAACAAGCCATCAAAGACAAAGCTGTGGAAAAAATCTTAGAACCAAACAATCACACAAACCCAAAATTGCCAAAATAATTTATAAAAATAAGTTGATAAATTTGTAAAAAAGAGAAAGTTATGCCAAACAAAACGATGAAACCCACCGAACTTGCCAACTGGCTAGATGAGCTATTAAAAGCGGACGAATTTCAAGACTATTGCCCCAATGGACTGCAAGTGGATGCCGATACGCCCATTTCGCATATCGTTACAGGCGTAACCGCCAATCAAGCCTTGATTGATAAAGCGATTCAAGCCAATGCCCAAGCCATCTTGGTACATCATGGCTATTTTTGGAAAGGCGAACCTAGCCCACTCACAGGCATGAAAGGCAAGCGTATTCGCACCCTTTTACAAAACAATATTTCACTGATTGGCTATCATTTGCCATTGGACGCACACCCCATTTTTGGCAACAACGCCCAACTTGCCAAAGCATTGGGTTTAACTTTAACAGAAGCCTTATACCCACACGAAAAAAATCCTGTCGGCAATATCGCAACGCTGGACAAGCCCATGCCAGTCGCTGATTTTATCCAAAAAATTGAAACATCGTTGGGACGTACACCCCTACATTTGTCAGGCAATAATAAAACCATCTCACGCATTGGTATTTGTACAGGTGGCGCTCAAGACATGATTGAGCAAGCCATCAAACAAGGCTGTGATGCTTATATCTCGGGCGAAGTGTCCGAACGCACCACCCACATCGCAAGCGAAATGGGCATAGAATATTTTGCCTGCGGACATCATGCGACCGAACGTGGCGGTGTCAAGGCATTGGGCGAATATGTGCAAGAACAATTGGGCTTAAAGGTCAGCTTTATTGATATTGACAATCCTGTTTAATTGATTTTTTCAATAATAAAATTTTGTTTTTATAATTATAAATTAAATTGTTGAATTTTATAGATTTAATTAAAAAATAGCCGTAATTTTACCGATATTTTACAAAATTTACGCAAAATAACATGACGACCAAAATCATTTGTAATAAAATATGTCAAGTTATGTATTGCCATGCTTTGCCAAGATATCGCATGACATACGTTGATAGAGGTTAAATTTTATTTTTGGATAAGTGGTATTGTTTGATTTAGGCATAATACAAAAAACACCACGCAATAGAATGCGTACCCACATACAGACAGTGCTACGAACCGTATCCTTAAATTGACCGTATATAGTATTTTATTTTTTTATGATTGGATAATTTTTTACCCTGTGTAGGAAATTATCACCGTCATAGGTTTAAAAAGAGGTAACCAGTTTATCTCTTTTTTTAGCGTTAAATGGTAACGACCTATTTTGGATGAGAACACTTTTTGGATAGTTGTAATTATCAAATATTGTT
>CAKMOY010000016.1 GCA_927911235.1 uncultured Moraxella sp. | reverse complement strand
TATCAAGCAAAAAAACTGTTGTAAATGGTAATTATTACCAATTCAACCTTAAAAACAAACAAGCGTTTATTTTTTAACATATCACATCGTTGCTACCCAGTACATCTCTTTTGACCTAGCACGAGATGCTGCAGGCTTTATACTGCGTACTTTTCTAAAGGTTTGTTGCATTTGTTTTCGCAATTCGTCTGAACCTTCGCCCTGAAATACTTTGATAATCAGCGTGCCACCTTCGTCCAAAACTTGACTGGCAAAATCCATCGCAAGCTCGCATAAATAAATCATGCGTGGCTGGTCTACCGCCGTAAAACCAGACGTATTGGGAGCCATATCAGACAGCACCACATCTACTTTTTTGCCATCAACTTCGTCCATGATTTTGTCAAAAACTTCTTGCTCACGAAAATCACCTTGAATAAAGGTAACATTTTCAAGCGTATCCATCGGCAAAATATCAGACGCAATCAATTTACCATTATCACCGACCAATTTTCCCGCCACTTGCGACCAGCTACCAGGGGCAGAACCCAAGTCCACCACCGTCATGCCTTTTTTGATGAGTTGTAATTTATCGTTAATTTCCAATAGCTTATACGCGGCTCTGGCTCTGTAGCCATCACGTTGGGCGAGTTTGACATAGTGGTCGTCCAAGTGTTCTTTCATCCACGCTCGGCTACTTTTAGACAGTTTTTTGTTGGTAATTCGGGTTGCCATAATTGCCTTTTTTAAGTTTTTTCACACAAAATTGCTATTATTTTACCATATTTTGCCAAAAGGTTTGTGCTATAATGGCAGTTATTTTTATATTTTTAACAAAGGGTTTTTATGTCAAACAAAACATTAAGCAACGCTGATATCAAACATTTAAAAGGTATAGGACATCATCTAAATCCTGTGGTGATTATCGGTGGCAACGGTCTGACCGATACAGTGATTGAAGAAATCGCTCGTGCGTTAAACGACCACGAGCTGATTAAGGTCAAAATCCCAGCAGGCAGTAAAGATGAACGTGAAGCAGTCGCCGAGCAAATCGCCGAGGCGACAGGTTCAACGCTGATTAATAGTATCGGGCGTGTGGTGTTGCTACTGCGTGAAAATCCTGAAGCCAATCCAAAATTGTCCAATTTGGTTCGTTTTGGTTAATTTTTATTAAAGTATTTTTTAAAAAAATGACAAATAAAACGCTTAAATCCAACACTTTTTGCTTAAATCCGATTGCAGAACATTCAGCACAATCGGATTTTGCGGTTGTGTTGGTTAAAAGTGAATTGCAACAAAATGGCGAAAATAATCAATTTTTGTTAAATTTAAATTACCAAATTTTATCCACTCATGCCATTGATTTTGATGATTTTTCACAAAATAATGTCAAAGCAACGGATTATTTATGGAAAAAAAATTGTTTGGAATGTTTTATTCAAATCAACAATCAACAATATTTTGAAATTAATGCCAGTCCAAACGGTGCGTATGCTTTGTATCATTTTGATGATTATCGTACGCCAAAACAAATGCCACCACGAGCGACCGAACAATTACAATTTAATTGGCAAAAACAGCAAATCAATGTTCAAAATTTTCATGTGAAAAATATTGCTATCAATGATGATACATCATTGGCAAATCTGAATTTTTTATCCACATTTGGTTTTGAGATTGTTTTGCCAAAAGATTTACAGCTTACCAAAATCAATCCTTGCGTAATTTTGTATCAACAAGGTGAACCGATTTTTTATGCCGTGAACCATGCCAATCCACCTGATTTTCACAACAAAGATTTTTGGCAAAATTTTTAAAATTTCTTAAAAATTTTTGTTATAAAAATAAAAAAACCTGCCAATAATCTGGTAGGTTTTTTTGTCAAAGTGCTTTTATTACACACGCTCAATGATGGTCGCAATACCTTGACCAAGACCGATACACATGGTAGCAAGACCGATTTGGGTATCTTGTTGTTCCATCACATTTAGCAAGGTTGTGGTAATTCTCGCACCTGAACAGCCAAGTGGGTGTCCTAATGCGATTGCACCACCGTTTAGATTGATGATGTCTTGTTTATCGCTGATGTTTAAGCCTTTCATCACTGATAAACCTTGAGCGGCGAACGCTTCGTTTAATTCAATCGTTTGAATGTCGTCCATGCTCATGCCCGCACGTTTTAACGCTTTTTGCGTTGCAGGAACAGGGCCGTAACCCATAATCGCCGCATCACAACCTGCTACTGCCATGCCACGAATTCTAGCACGTGGTTTTAAGCCTAAATCTTTGGCTTTTTGGGCTGACATGATAAGCATCGCACACGCACCGTCTGATAATGCTGATGCAGTCGCTGCTGTTACTGTACCGTTTTTTGGGTCAAAAACAGGACGTAACGCTTGGAAGGCTTCCAAATTGGCATCTGGGCGAATGACTTCGTCCACAGTGCAAAGTTGCAAGTTGCCGTCTTGGTCGTGTCCTTCTACGCCTACGATTTCTTTTTTAAAGCGACCGTTTACAGTTGCATCCCATGCACGTTTGTGCGATTGTACGCCAAATGCGTCTTGTTCTTCACGGCTGATGTTGTTTAAACGTCCAAGCATTTCTGCGGTTAGACCCATCATGTTTGACGCTTTGGCATAGTGTTTTGACGCTTGTGGGTTCAAGTCCACACCGTGCATCATGCTGACGTGTCCCATGTGTTCCACGCCACCGATGATAAATACATCGCCTTGATTGGTCATAATTTGGGCGGCGGCTGTGTGCAATGCTTGCATTGATGAACCACATAGACGGTTTACAGTTTGACCGCCTGCGGTTTTTGGGATACCTGCTAATAGACCGATATGGCGACCGATATTCCAGCCTTGTTCTAGGGTTTGGTTTACCGCACCCCAAATCACGTCTTCTACAAGGTTTAAATCAAATTCGTTGCGTTTTAATAATTGGCGAACGACTTCGGCTGATAGGTTGTCGGCACGCACGTTGCGGAACATACCGTTTTTTGATTTTCCCATCGCAGAGCGTACGCCATCTACGATTACTACGTCTTTTGGACTTAATGTTGTCATGGTTTTTTCCTTTTAATTATTCTAATTAGTAAAAAGTTTTACCGTCTTTTGCCATTTGTTTTAGCAATTCTGGGGCTTCGTACGCTTTGCCAAGATGGGCATATTTATCGCATAACGCCACAAACTCGCTCACGCCAACTTGGTCAATGTAACGGCATGGGCCACCACGGAACGGTGGGAAACCAATACCCATAATCATCGCCATATCCGCTTCTGCTGGGGTTGCCACGATATTGTCTTCTAAGCAACGAACCGTTTCGTTACAAAGCGTTAGCATCATGCGGTCAATGATTTCTTGGTCGTCAAAGGCTTTTGACGCATCAACCACAGGTTTGATAACTTCAAGCGTTGTAGAGTCAGCTTTTTTTGCAGGTTTGCCTTTTTTGTCAATTTCGTATTTATAAAAACCAACGCCATTTTTTTGACCCAAGCGATTGGCTTCAAACAAGGCTTGAATACTGCCTTTAAAGTCAGGCTTCATACGGTCTGGGAAACCTTCCGCCATCACTTCTGCACCGTGAACGCCTGTATCAAGACCGACCACGTCAATCAAATACGCAGGACCCATTGGCCAGCCGAATTTTTCCATAACTTTGTCAATCTGCACAAAATCCGCACCGTCTTTTAATAACAAATCAAACGCCCCAAAGTAAGGGAACAACACACGATTTACCAAGAAACCCGGACAATCGTTTACGACAACAGGCACCTTACCCATTTTTTCAGCTAATGCAACAGTAGTCGCAATGGCTTCTTCACTTGATTTTTCGCCACGAATGACTTCCACCAACGGCATACGGTGAACAGGGTTAAAAAAGTGCATACCGACAAAGTTTTCTGGGCGGTCTAGTGCGGTCGCAAGCTCGGTAATAGAAATCGTTGAAGTGTTTGATGCCAAAATCGCATTATTTTTCACCAAGCCTTCAACTTCTTTTAACACGGCTTTTTTGATTTTTGGATTTTCAACAACCGCTTCAATGACAATATCCGTTTCACCAAAATCGCCGTAATTTAACGTTGGACGGATACGGCTTAGCGTTTCGCCCATTTTTGCAGGGGTGATTTTGCCACGTTCCACTTCTTTTGACAAAAGTTTGCTCGCTTCGCCCATGCCTAAGTCAAGCTGTTCTGACTTGATGTCTTTCATGATGATTGGCAAGCCTTTTGATGCCGATTGATAAGCGATACCACCACCCATAATACCTGCACCTAGCACCGCAGATTGTTTGATGTCGTGGGCTTTGGCACTGTGTTTTTTGGCAAGTTTTTTGACTACTTGGTCGTTTAAGAATAGACCAACTAGGCTTTGTTGCTGTGGGGTTTTGGCAGCTTTGGCAAAACCTTTTGCTTCAATCAACAACGCTTCATCACGTTTTAAATTAACGTGTTTTTCAATCGTGTCTAACGCAATTTTTGGTGCAGGATATTGCGCTGGGTTGGCTTTTGCCAATAGCACGCCTTTTGCTGAGTTAAACGCCATTGCTTGTTCAAGTTGGTTAAGTTTTACAGGATTGACTTTTTCCGCATGACGAGCTTGCCAATCTAATTCACCTGCGATACATTTTTTCACGGTTTCAATCGCTGATTTTTCAAGGTTTTCCGCTGTTACCACCGCATCAACCAAGCCCATGCTTAACGCCACAGCAGGCTTAATCGGTTTTGCATTGGCAATCAATTCCAATGCGTTGTCAATACCGATAAGGCGTGGCGTACGCACCGAACCACCAAACCCTGGAAAAATACCCAAGCCGATTTCTGGCAAGCCAATAGTCGCTTTATCGCTAATCACACGATAATCACACACAAGCGTCATTTCGCAACCACCGCCCAACGCCGCACCGTTAATCGCTGCAACTTTTGGAAATGGCAAATCTTCAAAACGGTTAAACACTTTATTAATATCAACAATCCAACTTTCAATTTCGCTTTCTGGTTTGTTAAAATATTCTACAAATTCAGTAATATCCGCCCCTGCGATAAATACCTTTTTGCCTGATGTTACGATTAAACCTTTTACGTCAGCCGTGCTTTCTAACGCTTTAATCGCTTCGTCAAATTCTTGGTTGGTTTTTTGGTCAAATTTATTCACCGATTCCGTTTGGTTATCAAAATGAAATTTGACAATGCCATCATCAAGGCGTGAAACCGTGATGCTATTTCCTTGATAAATCATAATAAACTCCTTGAGTTATGGTAATGGTTTGTCTTTGCAAGCAAAAACAAACGTTTGGTTTTAATAAAAATAAAAACATAGATAGTTTAGGTTATTTTTGGGATAAATTGCATGAATGCAACTGACTAACTAGTCATTTTATTTGTTTGCGATTGTTTAATGCTTGGTGCGTTCCCGAATGGTTGTCAAATCATCATCAATCAACAACTCCCCATTTAAAAATACATCTTGTAGAATGTTATTTTGCTCGGCAAGCTCATCTTCTCGCACCGTCATATAACTGCCCTGATGATGAACTAATGCCAATCGCCCACGCTTACTGCGTTTGCTCACGCTGGTAATCGGGTCTTTGTACACATCTCGCCAGTAGCCGTCCACTCTGGCACTGCTGGTTTTCATCGCCCAACCGAGCGTATCACGGTTGATTTGTTGTAACAATCCGCCACCCATACCAAAGGTGATGTTTTCGGTGCTAAATCCTGCTGACGTTACCGCATCAAGGATTTTTTGGATACTGGTTGGATTAATGCCATCGCCTTGAATTAAACGGATATAACTTGGCAGAATTTTATAACCTTTAGTATTTAGCGTTGTGCCAAATTTTGCTGCAAGTCGTTGCAAGGCTTCACGCACCACTTTTATCGGGTCGCCACTGTCAGGGCGAATTACCAGCGTTCCGCCTGTGTTTTTGACTTGTTCTTTTAATTCACCGCCCCAAATATTGTCAATCGCTTTCCACAAATCATAACTATCACTCACCACCGCAAACGTCTTGCCCGCATCACCAAATTGCGACAGCATATTGGCATAAGCGTCCGCCTCGTACTCACGTCCCCAAGCGGTCATGGTGCTATGCTCGGCAGCAGGGATAGAAAAAGCCGACATTTCTTCACTCATGCCATACCAACGATTGCCCGCAACTATCGCCGACAGCGTATCTGTTCCCAAAAAATTTACCAAATGTGCCAATCCGCCCAACGCTGATGATTCGTAACTTGATACGCCTCTTGCCCCAAAATCGTGCAATTTAAACGGCAAGCTGTCCAAATTATCCGCCGATTTTTCTAAGCCTGCCTTAATTAACTGTTTACAATAATATGACAAACTTGCCACCGTTGATGGATACCAAATCGCACGCAACAGCGATGTTTCAATATAACTGGTTAGCCAAAAAAACTCAGGGTCAGTATTCACCACTTGGCATAATACTTGCCCTGTCGGGATTACCATGCCTTCAGGCACAGCTTGGATTCGCAAAGGCAAATAGCCTTGATGTTTGTCAATCAGGCGTTGCCAACCTGCTTCGTTAAACGGCACGCCATGAGCCGAAAAAATCGTTTTAGCTTCGTCAATATCTGATTGGGTGATGGGTTTGCTTAGGTATTCTTTGATATAGGCTTGTAGCCCAAAAAACAGCACGTTTTCAAAGCTGTTGTTACCGCCACGAGCCTCAATATAGCTGGACACATATTCGGTGTTTGGCGGATATTGTAGCCAGTGGGACGTTTTGTAGCTGTCCGTGTTTAGGATAAAGTTATTAAAGTTGTTGGTAAACATCACAGAACTCCTCTGTTGATTCGCTTTCGCTAAAAATCCAAACCGTCTTTCAGTTTGGGGCTAAAATTTTTTGATAAAATCTATTTTTGTATCTACGTTTTACCGAAACAAAACCGAAAAAAATCCATTAACAAATTAATACGACTATTATCTTGTTGGTTTTTTAGTTGTTTCAATTGTGCTAATTCGGGAGATTTTGGCATACGGACATCAGTATATAGATGTTTAATTATTTGTTGAATAATTACTGCAACCAGCATCAGAGCCATGCCCCAACCAAACAAAGCATTTGGGGAAATAAAACTTATCACAAACAAACCAAATCCCAAAACAAACAAGGTTAAATAAAGTGATTTCCAAAATAACATTTTATTTTTCCTTATTCATTATCAATCGGATTTGTTGCGACATTCGCCAATTGCTCTAACCATTTTGCACATCGCCATTATCCACTTTTTCATAAATATCGGTTACATTCACCGTCAAGCCAATACTTTCAAACGTAATCTCATCACTGAGCAAAAACTTCTTCATCTGTGCTGTAATGGTAAGTTTCGGCTAAGGCATTCATAATTTTTTCTTTTTTAATCAATTAGTTTGTAAATTATAAGCCCATCATTTTACAAATAATCGCATAATGGTCTTCAAACAATTTATCCGATTTTAACTCTGCCAACGGCAACCAAAACGCCTTTAACGCATCATCACCACCTTTGACAGGGGGCAAACCTTTAGGGTCATTTTTTAATTGAAAATAAAATGCTTGCGTAACCGTACGTCCACGAGCCGAGCGGTACGGGTCATCAAACGTATGCTGACTATGACGAGAACCACGCAAAACCGCCTCTGGCACTTTTAGGCGAGTTTCTTCACGCAACTCACGAATACAAGCGTCAAACAAAGTTTCTTTTGGGTCTACAAATCCCCCCGGTAACGCCCACAAACCTTGCCCTGGCATACCACGTCTTTCCACCAACAAAATATGCCCAGACTGCACCACGACCGCATCTACCGTCATAAAAGTTGGCGGATACGGTGCGTTATCCCATTGTTTTTTGTATTTGTCAATAAAACCTGCCTCTTTGTGTAACTGCTCAAAATCTTCAGTTTGTTTAAAGGCTCTCATCACTTGGGCAGTAGATTCTGGCACTAAATCTACCAAAGGGTCAGCCCCCAACAAAAAACCCTCACGAATCGGCGTTGCCGACAAATCTTGAAAATTTGGCACAGCGACCGATTGCCAATTTGGAAATAATGACAAATAATAAGACGAACTGTCCTTTGAATGTCCAATCAAACCAATATTTGCCGACAAATCACCTGTTACCGACTTCACGCACGCTTGCACATATTGCAACCAACGATTATCATTATACAAAGCGTCATCAAGCCCCACACAGTGAATACGCTTGGCTTGCTCTGGTGAAAACGCCCCCAAAATCATCTGACTGCGTTCCGCTACGCTAAAACTATTGCGGATACTTCTTGGCAAATTTGCCGAACCAATCAGCATAATCACATTTTCGGCAAGTTTTAACGCCTCGTTCACCACCGACTTATGCCCAAGATGAAACGGCTGAAACCGCCCAATAAAAATCAGATAATCAAAACGATAGCCTTTGCTATTTTTTGGCAGGGGCAAAACGGTTGGTCGGCTCTAACGTCTCATCGGTATGAAATTGCTCTGTCATTCGCAAACTCCTTGCGGTTAAAGTCGCCATCGGTCTATCTAATGGCGTAAAAGAAAAGCATAAAAGAAAAATTACTCTATAATGCTATATTTTTCACATAAAAATCAAGGGATTTTTTTGTGATTATTGTAAATTTAGTCAAATTTGATTGGTTAAATTAACCACAATTTTCGCATAATTTGCTTGATAAATATATTTTAAATGCCATAATATGATAAACAATATCAAAATCCGAGTATTTTACTCAACTTATTTCATTTGACAAAAACGAAAAAAGAGCAAAATCATGTCTGAACAAACCCAAAATCAAGAAAAAACCACCAACATCAAAATCACCGAGCCAGCCCAAGCCTACTTAGCCGAACTGCTTGCCAAACAAGAAACTGACGGGATTGGCGTGCGTATTTTTGTGGAAAACGCAGGCACGCCACGAGCCGAGTGCTGTATGGCGTACAGTCAGCCGAACGAGCACAACCCTGACGATTTAAAACTTGAATACGAAACCTTTACCGCTTATATTGATTCGCCATCAATTCCGTATCTTGAAGATGCAGTGATTGACTACAACAAAGACCGTTTTGGCGGACAATTAACCTTTAGAGCACCCAACTCAAAAGTGCCAAAAGTCGGCGAAAATGCCAGCATTGAAGAGCGTATTAACTATGTGTTAATTACCGAAATTAACCCAAATCTAGCTTCACATGGCGGTAATGTGCAGTTGGTGGATTTGGTAGAAGAAGACGGCGTTGGCATTACTGCCGTGTTAAAATTTGGCGGTGGCTGTCAAGGCTGTTCGGCTGTGGATATGACCTTGCGTCAAGGCGTGGAAGTTACCTTAAAGCAACAAATCCCAGAACTTACACAAGTCATTGATGAAACTGACCATAGCTATACGGCAAATGCGTTTTATAAATAATTGTTTTTGATAAAAAAAAAGGCTAAATATTGATTTAGCCTTTTTTATTTGCTGTTTTTAAAGTTTATGCCAAAATGCCAAAAAAGTTTAACAAAAACAGCACCGCAAACCCTGTCAAAAACGCCAAGCCCGCCCATGACAAACCACGTAACCACATTGGCAAGTTTTCACGTTCACGCACAAGGCTGTAATTTAACCATGCAAACACAGGAGCTGCCACAAACGCCATAATCATGGCAAATTTTAACATCATGGTTAATTGTGAGCCAAAATACAAAATCAGCACCAACCCTGCCACGCTAAAAAACGTCAGCCAGCCATTTAACGCCATTTTGCTCACTTGTGCTTTTTTGCTGACAATTCGTACCGCTTCGGCATTAACACGAGCATAGCCGTCAATCACCGTGATGGTCGTGCCAAACATACACATAAAGGCAATAAACGCCACCAAAAATCTTGACCATTCACCAATGGTTTGGGTGTACATACTGATAAGTTGCCCCACATATTTACCGCCAGCAAGCTGAATCTCTTGCCCAGAGCCGTATTGCACCAGTACACCAAGTGCCAAAAACACCAACGCCAAAATTGCCGAAGTCCAATAACCCACGTTAAAATCAAGTAAGCCTTGTTTGTGCGTGATGGCTGGATTATCACGGCGTTTTGCCACCGTCCAAGTTGATGTCAAAGCCGAAATCTCAATCGGAGCAGGCATCCAGCCCATGAGTGCCACAATAAAACCCAACGTTGCCAAATTCCAAGGGCTTGCAGGCACAAAATCTGGCGCAACCACAGACGGCTTACCCATAGCAATCACCACCGCAAGCAAAGTCGTTACCGTCAAAGAAATAACAATCCATTTGGTCAAACCATCAAGCAATTTATAATGACCTGCCACCAAAAACAACCAGCTAATGATGATGGTAATCACCGATAACACAGGAATGGACAATGTCCACGCTTCGGGCAACATCGCCCCCAAAATCACCGCACACAGCATGGCAACCGCCCCTGTGTTAATAATCCCTGCCACAAACGCCATAAAGAAAAACACCCACAAATACGCCTTGCCCTTGTCAGCATAGCCTTGCACTAGGGTTTTGTTAGCGTCATAAGTGTAGTCAGTGGCAAAACGGAAAAATGGATATTTAAACACGTTGGCAAGCACAATAAAAATTGCTAATTGCCAGCCGTACAAAGCCCCTGCTTGGGTTGAGGCAATTAAATGCGAGCCACCAATGGCAGCTGATGCCATCAAAATACCCGGTCCAAAAAATTTGCCAATTCATTTTTGATGAATTGGCAGTTGTTTGCGTTGTCATCAAATACTCCAAAATTTTATTAACAAAGTCTTATAAATAAAAGTAATAAAAATTCAGGCAATGATAACAAAAAATTAAAAATTCACAAGCCAAAGTTACCTAATTTATATATTCTTTTTTGTTAATGAGTATTAAAAATATTGGAATAATAACCACAAAAAAAGCCAAATAACAATTTGGCTCTTTTAAAATCAATGCGTTATAAAATCAACATACAAGCTATCAATGACCGCTACCACCACAGCCACCACAACATGGGCTGGCTTCCGTTACTTCAGGCTTTGGCGCTTTTGGGTCAAAGACTTGGGCTTGCGTTTGGTCTTGTTCGTTTTGTTGCTGTGATTGTGTATTTTGGGTTTGTTCGCTCATGGTATATTCCTTATAAGGTTTAAAAAAGATGGCTGTATAAAAAGTGTATTCATCAAAATATTACGAAACTGAAATACAAAACTTAAAAAGATATATTTTCAATACATTTTTAAAAACATATTAGCACCAAAAAAAACGAATTTCAAGCAATAATTTTAAAAAAATGCTAACTGCTGGATTTCACGCTGAATATTGTGGCGTGCGTTTGTTTCATATTTCGCAAAAAATTCATCGCTAAAATAAAGGCGTTTTCGTTTCATAAAACTTTTTAATGCCTTTTTCTACCAATTTGGTAAAAAAGTATAAAAACGTGTTGATACTCTTGGCGAATTTGCTTGCAATATTGCTGATAAATTTGCCATTCTTGTCCCTTTCATGTTTCTAGCCTAGCATGGGTTGTGTTGCTAGTCTAGAGCCTAATCAATTAAGCATTAACCAATCAAATTATCCATCTAATTTAGAAAAATTAAAAAATATTAATTCACTTTTGAAAAATCATTGGTTTGAAATTCGTTCATTGAGTTTTGAAGAATTAACACAACAATGAAAAATCATAAATAAGTAGACAGACAAAATGAAAATAATTTTAATCCGTCATGGCGATGCAGGGGCGTACACGCACCCAGACAGCGAACGCAATTTATCCGAACTTGGCAAACGTCAAGCCAACCAAACCGCTGAATGGCTAAAAGGTTACGCAGAAAAAAAACGGCTCGCCTGACCTATTTATCTCAAGCCCTTACAACCGAGCGGTGCAAACTTGCCAAATTATCAAACAAAAATTTGCTAATGTAGAACACATTATTTTTGATAAAATCACCCCATATGACGATGCCAAACTTGCCATTGATGGCTTAAGTGATTTGTTAGAAAATATTGCTGATAATGCTACCGTTGTCATTGTTTGCCATATGAATATCATTGCTTATATGGCAAGTATTTTGACAGGTGAACCACCGTATAGCTTTAGCCTTGCCGAAGCTCGTGTGTTTGAAATGCCTGTGGTCGCTGATGGTTTGGCAACCCAAATCGCTCAGTTTATTCCCCATTAATCGCACTGTTTTTTTGACAAAAAAATGGTAAAATGTACGAACAATACAAAAACAGGGATAAACAATGCAAGCTACCATTCAAATTGATGATAACTTACTGCAAAAAGCTCAACAATATACCAATATTAAAGAACAATCCACACTGATTCGTGAAGCCTTAACTGCTTTAATACAGCGTGAAAGTGCCAAAACATTGGCAAAAATGGTCGGTACAGAACCAAATTTAACCCAAATACCAAGAAGACATTATGATGATTTTAGTTGATATATCTGTTTGGGTGGATTTTTGCGTTATGATGATGAACAACTGGCTCAACTTTTGGAATTTTGGCAAGTTATGACACATTCTTTTGTAATAACTGAATTGGCTTTAGGTAGTTTAAAAAATCGTGAAAAATTTTTAAAAAATTTAGACAACTTGCCAAAAGCAATGATTTATCAAGATGATATTAATGCTTTTATTAAACAAAATAATCTGTATAGTTTGGGAATTGGTTTTGTTGATGTGCATTTGTTGGCAAGCTGTCAAATAATGGGTATCAAACTTTGGACTAAAGAGAAAAGATTGGCAAATATCGCTACCAAACTTGGACTTTCTATGATAAGCATACACTAAATAAGAAGGCAAAACCTGTGATACATATTTGGTTATCAAATCCGCACGCACCCCTCCGCATTTGGCAAGACACCAGCCAATCATGGCAAATTGCCGAAAACTGGCAAGAAATCGCCACGCTCATCAATCTACAAAACCCAAAAGACAAATCCGCTTGCCTATACTTTCCCAGTATGTATGTGCTACACACCAAGCCTGCCCTTGCCTCAAATCAGCTAAAAGCCTTAGGTGACAGCGGTCGGCGGTATCTATTTGAAGACATCAGTATCGCAAGCATTGACGATTTACAAGTCAAACAAACCGAACAAAACCACCTATACGCCCTACACCGCTCTGATGGCGATACGTGGGTGCAGTCGGCAAGCCTTGCAGGGGTGTCGGTGGTGGCGTTATTGCCTGATTTTTTGTTGTTAAATGCCTTGTTAGCAGACGACCATACGCCCAGTTTTTACCAAGATAAAACCACACAATTGTTGTTAATTGACAACAGCTTTGGCATAGCGGTTACGGATATAGGTTTAACTTATCATGAGTTAAAACAACAAGATACAACGATTGACAAGTTAAATTTAACAGGACAAATCGGCGAAAAAACGCTACAAACCTTGAATTTATTAACCGATTTAACGTATGAATCACAAAAAACGTTGCCAAAACCGATAGCAAACCCAACTCGCCATGCGTTAAATTTTGCCATTATCAAACAACAAAGCAAATTTCCGCCTTATTTAAAAGTGATTTCTGCGGTGGCGATTTTTGCTATTGTCTTATCATTTGTGATTGATGGCTTACGGATTTATCATTATCAAAAAGCCACTTTACAAACCAAAGAACAAATAAAACTGCAATATAGTCAATGGTTTCCCAATGAAACATTTAATAATCGCTTAAATATTGAACGTCTATTATCAGGAAAACTTATCAATCAAACGGGCGATACCACAGGCTCAAATGTGCTTACGGTCATGACGAGTATTCAGCCTGTTTTGCAACAGCACCAAATCACCGCCAAACAGCTCAATTTTCAAAACAATCAATTACAACTGCAACTTATTGCCCAAAATAACGACAGCCTAAATCAAGCCATCAATGCGTTAAACACGCAAGGCATACAGGCAAAGCTTGGCACAATCACGCCAAGCGAGCAAGGGGCGTTGGCGGTGGTAGAGATTACATTGGCTTAAGGATTTTTATGAAAAAAATGCAACCTTCTTTGGATATCACGCCAATGACCCAAAAATTCGCCCAATTACCCCGCCGTGACCAAATGGCATTACTTGGCTTAGCGGTGTTTTTGGTGTTGTTTGTGTTTGGTTTTGGTGGTTGGGAATTGCACCAAAAAGCCAATACCGCCCAAAAAAACTATAACCAAGCGACCAATGATTTGTTTTGGTTACGCAGTCAATCGGCAAATATCAACCCCAATCAAAGCCAATCTACCACCACCGCCGACAGCGTGCGACAAGTGTTGGCACAGTCTGGGGTTAATGCCCAAGTTAGCGAAAATGGCGACACCATTCAAGTGAATTTTAGCCACAGTCAAGGGGCGGTGATTAACAATGTTTTTAATCAAATTAGCCAACAAGGTTTTACCATTAAACAATTACAAATCAATCAAGCCACGCCACAAAATTTGGAAGTGCAAAGCGTTTTAAGTCGTTGATGTTAATGATAACAATAAAAAAAGGGTGTATCGCTACCCCCTTTTTTTGTCAAAAATCCAACTTATTTTTGTACCCATTGACGGATTTTTTCTCGTTCTTCTGGACTTGCTTTTAACCACAATTGCATAAATTGGTCAAGCGTATCGGTTGATTGTGCAGTTGGAGCAGTTGCCAATGCAGGCACGACATTTGGCGATTTGCCATCTAGGGCTGAGATGGCTTGTTGATTGGCTTGAACTGCTTTGTTACCGCCACCAAACACACCGCTCAACGCATTGCCTAATCCTGAAAAAATGCTTGAGCCGTCTGACGCAGTCGCTTGTTGGCTTGCCAATGTTTTACCGCTTTGGGTAATGGCAAGGGTTGGCTGTTTGGCGTATTCTTTGGCTTGTTGGTAATTTTCTGGTTGATTTGACATCACCAATTCATAGCTTTGATTGTCCGCCAGCTCTACAGGTAAGCTGATATTGCTTGAACGCAACACATCATGATTGTCGCCATGTAACTCATACAAACGGTTATATTTTGCGGTGATAACGTGCTTGCCCGCTTCTAGGATAAACTGGCGTTTTGGTTCGGTAAATAGCCCATTTTTTACTTCTTGACCGTTAATCGCCGTTACAATGGTATTTGCACCAACATTTAAAGTTACTTGTGCCATTGCCGACACGCTACAACCTGCCAATACTGACAATAACATCGCTTTTTGTAAAATTTTCATAATAACTCCCATTAAAAAACCTAATTAAAAATCCAGAAATGATTCGGATTCATCAAAATCAAACTCTCTAACCTCGTACATCAAGGTTTGTTCATCAATGATTTTGGTGGCTTCTTGGATTTTGGCTTTGGTAATATTGCGTTCCAAATTTGAAAAAACGGGCTGTAAATGCTGTAAAATTCCCAACATCGCACCAATTCGTTGCGGACCTTTTGCCAATAAATGTTCAATAATTCGGCTATCAAAATGCCAATTCCGCCGTTTTAACACAGATGCCAAAATCAGCTCTCTATCCAATCTATCACTGCCTGTCGGTAGCTGAAAGGTAGGCGACTTTGCCAAACGAGATAACAAATCTTTTAACTCAAAATTAAGCTGATTAATCGGTTTATGACTGGCAAAAATCAACGTATGCCCAAGCTCATGGCTTAAGTTAATCAGGTGAAAAATGCCCTCTTGCCATGCAAAATTGCCCTCAATGCTATCAATATCATCAATGGCAATCACGTCCATACTCTCAAGCGAGCTTAGCACGATGGGGTCAGCGGTTAGTAAATCTTTTAACGACAAATAAATCACCGATTTGCCAATCTCACGAAATGATTCGCAAATCGCTGATAATAAATGGGTTTTTCCAGTGTCCGTATCGCCATACAAATAAATCTGCGAAATCAAGCCAATATGAAGCTGTCGCACGCTGTCAATAATACTCGTCCAGCCTGGTCCTGAAAAATCGCTAAGGCTAGCGTCCTGTTTGATATCTAAGTCAAGGCTAAGTTGTTGCTCTGACATTCAAAAACCCTGTAAAAAATAAAAAATAGAAATTGACCTATTATAACCAAATTTTTGTAAAATGATACAACAAATTCACCACAAACACAAAAAAAGCGAGATTATCCAATGATAATGTCGCCTTTTTTGGTTGTGATATCAATTCAATATTTTGTTAATGATTAACCTCAACAATTAACCCAAATAAGCATTGTACATCCACATCAATTTTTCTTGGGCTTGCACATAACCTGTCAAAATATCGGCTGTGCCTTGGTCTTCCACGCTTTCAGCCAATTCAATCACTTCACGTTGTTTGGCGATTAGCACACTTAACCCTGTCAATAAGCCTTGCACACAGGCACGACCGTCAAACACATTTTTGTCTTCTTTGATACTAGATACTTTGACAAAGTCGCTGTACGCATGGCTTGGCGTGCCTTTAAGTGTCAAAATACGCTCGGCTATTTCGTCAATTTGTAATTGTAATTCGGTGTACAATTCTTCAAATTTGACGTGCAAAGTAAAAAAGTCAGCACCTTTTACATTCCAATGATAGCCACGCATATTCATATAAAAAATGTGGTAGTTGGCTAACAAGGTATTGAGTTGGTCAATAATTTTTGATAAATCTTTTGTGTCTAAACCAATGCTTGCTTTTTTTGAAACTGCCATTTTATACCTCTTTTGTTTTTAAATTGAGTTTTGAGTAAATAATTACATTTTAACGCTTTTTATTGATTTGTAAAATAAATAAAATTTATATTTATGTTTTATTTTGCAAATCATTTCGTTTCTATCAAACGAATTTGATACCAAATACTATAGCAAATTTTTGCCAAAATCTTGTTATTTTTTGTGTTTTTACAATTTTTTAAAATTTTGGCGAAATTTTATTTAACATTTGGGTCAGGAAAATATTGGTCGGTTGCTTTGTTATTTAGGTTAAAGCCTTGTACACCAACTGTCTCTTGTAAATGATGGCGAAGCGTTTCAATCGGAAATTTTTGTTTTTCAAGGCGTTTTGGCACAATCTGCGTGCCTTGTTGCCCTTGCACTTCAAACATCATGATGATGTAATCAGGCGTTTCTTGCCAGTTAGTAACGCTGTCCCACTTGATGATGGCTTGTTGCTGACCTGCACTGCGAATAAATGGCTGATTAAAGCCTTTTGGCGGTTTTGGGGCGTTCGGTGCAGGTAGGCTCATCACCAGTCCATGCTGCTGAATACCGATTTTCATTTTTTTGACTTCATCAGGCATGGTTTGGCTTGCCATTTGTTTTTCAAATTCTTTTTTGACATACCATTTAGCCCAAGCGTGCGAGCGAGCAAAAACACCACCACGCCAACGAGCATTAGCCAAAAAATAATCGTAGAATAATTGTGAATAAAAATAATCCCTAAAAATCGCAATTGCCACCACAACACCGACAATCGCCCACGCTTTTGGGCTGATTTTGGTGAGTTGTTGATTATTGCTGTCAAAAATTTGTTGTTGGGCTTGGCGAAATTCGTTTTCGGTTAGGTTTAAATCTACAGGTTGCAAGGTATAAGGATAAAGTGCCATAAAAAACCATCAAAATATCAAAAGTTTAAAAGGCTTATATTACCTTGTTTTTGACAAAAATAAACCAAACTTTGTATTTTTTCAAAATTTTTTTAAAAAATTGGGGCGAAACGGTGAAAATTTGGCGTAATCTTGTTATGATAGGCAATATTTTTTTTCACAACAATATTTTTCAAACGAGAAAGAGAGCGATTATGATTGATACCAAATTATTGCGATTTGACCTTGATGTGGTTGAGCAAAAACTTGCCAAACGTGGCGTAACGCTGGACAAAGCCTTTTGGCAAGATGTAGAAGAAAAACGCAAAGCCATTCAAGTCAAAACCGAAGAATTGCAAGCCCAAAAAAATGCAGGGGCAAAAAAGTCGGTGAAATGAAACGCAACGGCGAAAATACCGATGAATTGATGGTACAAATGCAAACAATCAGTAATGATATGAAACAAGCCGAAGATGAACTCAAAACCTTGCAAGACACCATTTTGCAAGCGTCTTTGGCAATGCCAAACTTGCCTGATGACAGCGTACCTGCGGGCAATGATGAAAATGACAATGTAGAAATCCGCAAATGGGGAACGCCACGCACGTTTGATTTTGATATCAAAGACCATTCTGATTTGGGCGAAGCGTTGGGATTGTTGGATTTTGAGCTTGCTAGCAAATTGACAGGTTCACGCTTTAGCACATTAAAAGGTCAGCTTGCCAAACTTAACCGTGCGTTGGTACATTTTATGTTAAACACGCATTTGGAGCGTGGTTATACCGAAATGTATGTGCCGTATATGGTGAATGCCGACAGTTTGCAAGGTACAGGGCAGTTGCCAAAGTTTGAAGAAGATTTGTTCAAATTGCGTGGTGAAAAAGACTATTATCTGATTCCAACGTCAGAAGTTCCGCTAACCAATACGGTGCGTGATACCATTTTAAACGATAACGATTTGCCAATTAAACTCACCGCTCACACGCCTTGTTTTCGCAGTGAAGCAGGTTCAGCAGGGCGTGATACTCGTGGTCTAATTCGCCAACATCAGTTTGAAAAAGTGGAAATGGTGCAAATCGTCCACCCTGATAAATCAATGGACGCATTAGAAGAAATGACCGCACAAGCCGAATTTGTGCTACAACAACTGGGCTTGCCGTATCGTGTCATTGTGCTGTGTGGCGGTGATATGGGCTTTAGTGCCGTCAAAACTTATGACATTGAAGTGTGGCTACCTAGCCAAGATACTTATCGTGAAATCTCTAGCTGTTCAAACTGTGGCGACTTTCAGGCTCGCCGTATGCAAGCTCGCTTTAAAACCAAAGACAGCAAAAAAACCGAACTGGTTCATACGCTAAACGGCTCTGGGCTTGCGGTCGGTCGCACCTTGCTTGCGATTATGGAAAATTACCAAAATGCGGACGGTACAATTACCGTGCCAGAAGTGTTACGTCCATATATGGGCTGTGATGTAATTGGTTAATCATCACACCGTTTGTCCTTGAAAATCAGCAAATGGCAATTTCTTTTAACAAAAGTATGCCATTTGCTTTTAATTTTTGTTACAATACAAATTAAACTTGGTTATTTTTTATTTCTTAAAAATATTAATTTGTATTGTAATTAAAATTAACAATGGATTCGTCATGAAACGTATCGTCTTAACAACTTCAACGTCCTGTTTGGACTATCTTAATGTAAACCACAACATCCGCTCTATTCATCAACATTTAACCATCAATAACGTCAGTTTTTTGGACGGTCATAATATTTCCATTGATAAATTACAAAAAATGATTTGGGAACATAGCAACACCACCATGTCCACAGCCCCCGCAAGTGATGCCGAAGTTTTACAAATTTTACATGAATTAAATGCCCAAAACTACGATGAAGTACTCATTATCACCCACTCAGCACGCCTAAGCCAAAGTTTTGAAATGATAAGCCGTGTCAAAGACCAATTTTTAGCCAATACCCAAACCGCCATGAAAATTTGGGTTTTGGATTCAAAGCAAGTCAATTTTGCCCAAGGCATTATGGCTTTAGACGCCAATGAAATGTTTTTAAACGGTCAATCCATTGCCGAAATTGAACAACATTTGACTTTATTAAACAATCATCATCAAGCGTTGTTTGTGGTAGACGATTTGAGTTATTTGATAAAAAGTAAACGTTTGTCTGCCCCTGCAGGTTTTTTTGCCAATTTATTTGACATCAAGCCCATGTTAGAAATCCAAAAAGATGGCAAAATTGAAGCCGTACAAAAGGTAAGAAAAATAGAGCGAGCCATTCAATTTATGGTTGATGGCATTGGTGATTTGGTTGGTGATAAATATTGCTTGCCTTATCTATTAAATGCTGGCAATCCCAATTTGGTGGAATACACCAAGCAAGTCATTCATGATAGACTTGGTTTGGACAATGTGTTGGTAACGCCTGTTTCACCGACATCAGTAGCAACGCATGGGCCTAATACCGTTGGATTTGGTGTGTTTGTTAAATATATTCCAAACTCTGGACACTTGTTTCAACATCAATAAATCAAAAAAGGCAATTTATCAAAAATTGCCTTTTTGTTTTTATGAATAATTTTTTTTAAAAATTAGGTCTAATAGACAAAAATTCATGCTAAAAAAACAGATACCCCTCCCTAATAGACATTTTTTCATGCTATTTTTGATAGAAGGGTTATCTGTTTTTAATTTTTACCTAAAAAA
>CAKMOY010000015.1 GCA_927911235.1 uncultured Moraxella sp. | reverse complement strand
TTTATTGATGATTTTATGATAGGTCATGGGTGATTTTTAGGTAAAATTAAAACAGATAACCCTTCTATCAAAATAGCATGAAAAAATGTCTATTAGGGAGGGGTATCTGTTTTTTAGCAGAATTTTGTCTATTAGACCGTATTTTTTTATCCAAAATTTAAACCATGATTTTCAACAAGAATTATTTTTGCCAAATCACTTCTGTACCTCCATCAAGCCTTGCAATGACTCGTGCCAATACAAATAAAAAATCGGATAAACGATTGATATATTGCCGTGTGCTTTGGTTAATGTTGTTATCTCGTTCGTTTAATTTGATTAACAATCGTTCGCTATCACGCGCCAAACAGCGAGTGATATGGGCTTGACAAGTCGCTTCTGAACCTGCTGGCAAGATAAATTCTTTTAAATAAGGCAAGTTTTGGTTATAGTCATCAATCCAGTTTTCAAGCGTAACAACATCGTCCGAATTGATAGCGACATAGCCAATTTCGGCATGGTTTGGCAAGGCGATTTCACCGCCAATGTTAAATAATTTGTGCTGAATTTGGCTGATTTGTGCATTGATTTTTTGACAAAAATCGTCAGATTTGGCATTGTTTTGACGGTTTACCACCGCTTGTAACAAACCAATTTGGGCGTTCAGATTATCCACCACGCCCATCGTGTCAAAGCGTAAGTCCGATTTGGTAAGACGCGAGCCGTCCGCCATGCCTGTTATGCCGTCATCGCCTATGCGTGTGTAGATTTTTGATAAACGATTACCCATATTTTTTCTCCGTTTTATAAAACTTGTCAGTTCTAATCCAATACGCATGAACCAGACCGATTAAAAACAAGCCCACGCCTGCTAAGCCATAGCCCACAAGGTGCAGATTTAACAATAAAATAAGCAAAAATGCCCCTAAAAAAAAGCCGACAAATCGATGAACGACATATAACAGCCTGATGATAAATTCATGGTTAAAAATTTTAAAGCGATAGGCAATGCTTGGCAATGCATAAATCCACCAAATCCAAGGCGAAATCGCCATAATCGTCATAAATTCGTTTTTGCCAGCCAAGCCAATGCTCATAGCAAATAACGGCACGCCCAACGCTACCACCATAAGCGTAAAGGCTCGTGAAGCGGTCAAAAGTGTGTTGGGTAGGATTTTTTTGTTGCTCGGCATAGACCAACAAGCCCCACGCCAGCATACCTGCAATATGGGCAAAATAATAGCCTGATTGGTGTAGCGATGTCGCCCAGTTGTCGGCTTGGTTACCCCATTTTCCATAAAAACCGATAAACACCAAACTACTCGCCCCAAGCAACCCACGATACAGCTCAGGGTCGCTCAAGTCCAAGGTAAATTTGTCAGGTCTTGCCAAAAACCAAAAAACCATTTGCCAAAACCCAAACCACACTAAGACACCTATCAACAACAAGCCCAAATTGCTATAAACATACACCCAATCACCAAAAACCAAGCCACCGATGACGGTTAAAATGGCAAAGACAGCAATCAACAAAGCTATCGTTTTAACACCAAAGACTTTGTCAAATACCCATGCATTAAGCTGTTTAAGTTTGGCATCTTGTTGTAAATTATTAAGCGTATCTAATACATGGTTATGGCTTGTGTAGCTTAAATAATGGCGTGTCGCTCTGTCTATATCAGCATTTAGCTGGCTTAATTCATGGGCTAACTGTGGCAAACTGTTAAGATTTTTTAAAAATTCAAAACGGTTAAATCTATCCAAATCCCAACTTTTGTAAATATGCGGATAATTGACTGCCAAAATCATACCAATGTTTTGTTGGCTAAATTTGCCAAAATCTTGATAATTATCATCAAGTTGCTTTAAATAAAACCACGGATAATTGTCAATTTGCCAACTGTTTAAATAATTTTGCCAAGCAAAATAGTCAAAACTAGTTTGATAACTTTGTGGAAAAATCGGCTCTTGATATGCCAAAAATTGTAGCAATGCCACTTCATAATCATGCACAAAATCAAAAGATTGTTCGTTTAATTCCCCAAACTGGGCGACAAGGGTTTTGACAAGTTCATGGTCATTTTGATTGTGCCAAATCGCTGTCCAACGTGGCAAATTTTCGTCATCAAAGCTATCAAAATCTTCTTCAGTAGCTTCAGTATCTTCAACAAAGTTATCTTCATTAAAACCATCTTCATGATTTACGTCCGTTGTAGCGTTAGCCACTTGATGAACTGGGGCGTAAGCATAGCTGATTGGCTCAATGGTTGATGAAATGGGCGGTGCAAAATTTTGATTGTCAATGACCGTTTTATCAATGGCAACTTTATCAAGCATATCATCGGCAATGTTTTCGGCAAAATCATCATCGCTGTCATATTCATCGTCATCTTCATCATCGGCGTACCAATACCGCTCATTTAAGGCGGTTTCGTAGGCTTCTCGCAGTTGTTGAAAGCCTTGTGGATTTTTGTCTGGTTTGTTGTGTTTTAACAAAACGGCATAGGCTTTTTTGATGGCTTTTTCATCTGCGGTGGGTTCAATTTGCAATATTTGCCAACAATTATTCATATTTTTCCCAAAAATTTAGATTGATTATTTAAAAAAATTAAAAATAATCATCATGATTTTCAATTTCGTCAAGTTTGGCAAGCATTTCGCTGTTGGCATGGCGGATTTTATCAAGGTCTTGGCTCTCTAGCATA
>CAKMOY010000014.1 GCA_927911235.1 uncultured Moraxella sp. | reverse complement strand
GGTACTTCTTTGGATGCCAAAGTAGCGTTTAAATTGTGCGTCACTGAGTTTTTCTGCTTGTTCGGGTATCATGCTTTTGCTGTTTTTTCTAAAAATCAGTATTATACCAAATCACTATTAAGGTTTGGAAAGAGGTCTATTATAAATAGTTACATTATAATAGAAATATCACCAAAATAGCCAATTATTTTTATTAAAAAAATCAAACAAATATTTAACGTATCAAACCACGCTCACTACAAGATAACGAATCTATCAACAATTGTACTTTTTGGTTCTAAGGTGAGCAGTTTTTGTAGCTCGTCTAACGCTTCTTGTTTGATTAAACCTGAACGAAAGGCAATTTTATAAGCGTCTTTTAGCGTGTCAATCGTCTGTTTTGACCAGCCTTTTCTTCGCATACCTTCAATATTTAAGCCATAACTTTTGGCAGGATTACCAGACACCATGTTAAACGCAGCCACATCTTTTAGTATCAAACTTGCACCGCCAACCATGCTGTAATCATCAATTCGGCAAAACTGATGAATGCCCGAATTGCCACCCACAATCACATGATTGCCAATCGTAACATGACCTGCCACACCGACATTATTTGCCAAAATATTGTCATCGCCCACCACACAATCATGGGCAATATGCGTATTCACCATAAATAAATTACGGCTACCGATTTTTGTCAAACCTTTATCTTGGGCTGTACCACGATGAAAACTGCAAGCTTCACGGATTTTATTATCATCGCCAATCTCAAGCCAAGTGATTTCGCCTTGATATTTTAAATCTTGGCAATCTTCACCGATACTGGCAAATTGAAAAATCTCATTGCGTTCGCCAATGCGAGTATTTTTGGCAACGACCACGTGAGAATGTAACACGCTGTCCGCACCAATCGTAACATCATTACCAATGATACAATACGCCCCAATTTTGACACTGGGGTGTATCTCAGCCGTTGGGTCAATGATTGCCGTTGGGTGAATGTGCATGAAAATTCCTTAATAAAAATTGCGATTATAGCATTTTGGATAAAAATTGCCAAATATCTGACGAGTTTAACATTTTTAACATCAATTTGGTTTGCCATATTGACGAATTTGTTCGCTCAGCATAATTTCGGCACTCACTGCCAACTCATCGCCAACGTGTGCCGTACAGCTAAATTTTGACAAACCACGGCGTTCCATCGTGCGTTGAGCTCGTAAAATCAACTGGTCGCCGGGGATAACCAAGCGTTTAAAACGTACCTTTTCCACCCCTGCAAATAAAAACAAAATACCATCTTGGGGTTTTTTATTTTTGCTGATAAATTGTAACACGCCTGCCGACTGTGCCAAGGCTTCAATCATCAAAACCCCCGGCATAACAGGCTCTTCTGGAAAATGTCCATTAAAAAACGGCTCATTGACCGATACATTTTTGATAGCGGTAATCCACTCATCTGGGCGACAGGCGGTAATTCTGTCTAATAATAAAAACGGATAACGGTGCGGTAAATACTCTCGCAAAGTCATGATGTTAATGGGTAAGGTTAAATTGCGGTCGGACAGGGCTTGAAAATCGGCTTCTGTCATGTTTTGGGTATCCATAAATATTCCTTTTTCTACACTTTTTAAAAAAACTTTTTACACATGATTTGATAACACATTCAATTTATTTTGTTAAAATTTATCATCATTCTTTGACTAATTGCTTGATTTTAACCGCCATTTTTTTCCAAAGATTGGTTTGCATCATGGGCGTGCCTGATGAATAACTACCCTGTTGTTTGATACTTTTGGTTACCATGGTCATGCCTGTAATCGTTACATCATCACAAATCTCAATATGTCCAACCAAGCCCACACCACCTGCCAAGACACAACGTTTACCGATTTTTGCACTGCCTGCAATGCCAACACAGCCCGAAATCACTGTACCATCGCCAATCTGTACATTGTGAGCAATCTGCACCAAATTATCAATAATCACATGATTGCCAATCAAAGTATCGCCCAACGCCCCCCTATCCACGCAGGTTTGGCTACCGATACGCACATGATTGCCAATGACGACTTTGCCAAGTTGATAAATTTTTTGCCAACCTTTTTCGTCCGTCAAGCCTTTTGGTGCATAACCAAAACCATCATTGCCAATACTGGCATGGCTGTGTAATACCACAAAATCACCCATTTCACAATGATGACCGACAAATGTGTGTGTCTTTAATTGACAAGACTGTCCAACTTTAACAAAATCTTCAATCACCACATGACTGGATAATTGGCAGTTATCACCAATCACAACGTTTTCACCAATCACGCAATACGCCCCAATCTGCACATTTTTACCAATATCAGCCGTGGGTGACACGATGGCAGTTGGGTGAATATCAGGCAAAATATCAGGTGTATAAGCAAAAACTTGGGTTAATTTGGCAAATGCCAAATACGGATTTTTAACCTCAATCGGCAAAACATGGGTGGGACAAAATGGCTTAGCATTAGTAGTTAGCAAAACCGCCATTGCGTTGGTATGGGTCAGCTGTTCTTGATAACGTGGATTTGCCAAAAAAGACAACTGATTTGGCTGTGCCGTATTTAATGGGGCAAGTCCTGCAATACTGGCATTGGGATTTTTGGCAAAAAATGCGTGAATTTCATCACCATTTTGTAAATCATCTGCCAATATCGCCAACAATTTTTCCACGTCTAACATATTATTCAACATTATTTGACTTGTTCGTTAATCGCTTTGGTGATATCAGCGGTGATATCCCATTCAGGTTTGGCAAAGGTAACTTCGGTATTGCGACTATCAATCAGCACATCAATATTTTTTTGTTTGATGATGGTTTGGGTAATATTTTGCAATTTTGGGGCAACTTGTTGCAAAATTTCTTTTTCGCTTGTTTCCACACTGGTTTGGATTTGGTTCACCAGCTGGGCGTAATTTTGTTGATTGGTCTGAATTTGTTTTGCCAAATCGGTTTTTTGGGTGTCTGTCAGTTTGTCTGCTTGGCTCAGATATTGTTTTTGTAACCGTTCAAGGTTGTCTTGATAGGTTTTGAGTTGTTGCTGTTTTGGTTTAATCGCATTTTGGGTTGCGGTGATTTTGGCTTTGGCAAAGTTGCTATTGGTGATGGCTTGATACGAATCCCACACGCCCACATTGTTGGCAAACGCCAAAGAACTAAACATTATTCCAGTAAAAACACACACAATTTTTTTCATCATTTTCTCTTTTTTTCATTAAATCAAAGACTTCGGTGGGTTACACTATCGCTAACCCACGCTACAAATACAAATTTAATTTTATCCAATTAGAACAAACGTCCAATCTCAAACTGTACTTCGTCAATTTGGTCAGTATCTTTTTTGTTCAATGGTTTTGCATAGCTTAATGAGATTGGGCCAATTGGTGTAATCCAAGTAACGCCAAACCCTGCACTAAATCGCATATCGGTGTCTTTTTGACCGTCTAATTTTTCTAATAAAGCAACTTCATTGCCATTGACGCTAATTTTTTCGTCATATTTATTGGTGGTGTCAAATACTTGTGCCCCTTCAATAAACAAGGCTGGACGAATTTGGTCTGCCCAATCACCTTTAAATGGCATTGGTAAAATCAATTCAGCACCGACTTGTGCCAAGGCATTACCGCCTACCTCTTAGGGTAGGCATCCTTCCCTGCATATCGATAACGCTGACTGCGTGGCCCTAAAGTGTAATTGTCATAGCCACGTACCGAGCCATAACCACCTGCATAAAAGTTTTTCCAAAATGGCAAGTCATTACCATAACCTAGCTTGGTATAACCACGCAACACCGTATTTTTATAAAATGGGTGGTAATAATTGCCTTGATATACCAGTTTTTGATAATCCACATCACCAAAGGCTAGGTTTAAATCCACATTGTGCGACATACCTTTTGTCGGAAAATGCCCTCTGTCTAGCGTATTCATATTCCAACCCAAGTTAAGGCTATACGTGTTAAAACCCGCCTCAAAACTTGGAATACCGTTCGTTTGGTCAACTTTCAACTTGCCTTGTTTGTTGAGATAATCATAATGTGCAACGGCTAAATTATGACCACCTTTAACTGTCGTTCTGTCAATATTTAGCCCTGCACTTAGGCTTTTGTTTTCGTCAATTGGATAGCTATAGCCCAATATACCACCCAAAGAGTCAGTTACATAGCTGTTGATATTTTTGCTGTCGTATTTGGTTTTTTGCCAATAAATGTTGGCAGTTTGTGAAACACCATCTGGTGTAAAGTACGGATTGGTATAACCAATACTATAGCTGTCCAACGTTTCTGAACGTGATAACTGCAAGTTGACGCGATTACCCGTTCCCATAAAGTTAGATTGGCTTAGACCTGCTTGGAAAGTAACACCGCCACTTTGTGAATAACCTGCCGCCACAGTACTACTGCCTGATGGTTGCTCTTCTACTGCAACGTTGATATCTACTTGGTCAGGCGTGGTGGTTACTGGTCTGACTTCCATATTCACGGTTTTAAAAAAGCCCGTTCGCATAAGTCTTGCACGAGATAATTCAATTTTTTCGTTTGATGCCAACGCCCCTTCCATTTGACGCATTTCACGGCGTAACACTTCATCAGCGGTTTTGGTATTACCTGTAAAATTGATACGGCGGACATATACAGGGCGTACAGGGTCAATAAAAAAGTCCATATCCACGGTTTTATTGGTATCATCAATGCGTGGTACAGGGCGAATTTGTGCAAAATAATAGCCATCATTGCCATATAAAGTATTAAAATTTTGTAATGTGGTGGTGATTTGGCGTTGTGAATATTGCTCACCTTGTTTAAAGGCGACATTTTCTTTTAATTTTTCAATATCATAGCTTGGATTACCCAAAAAGTTCACTTGACCAAATTGATATTGCTCGCCTTCGGTTACATTTAACTCAATATAAACTTTGTCTTTTTCTGGACTAATGTTTAGCACTGCGTCATTGATGTTAAATTTAATAAAACCTGCATTTTGGTAAAGTGCGGTTACATTTTCTAGGCTTGCGTTGAGTTTTTCTTTGGCATAACGGTCGGATTTGCTGATGATATTTTTCCATGACGTTTCTTTGATATTCATGGCATCTTTAATATCTTCATCGCTAAAGTGTTGATTGCCCAACACATTGATTTCAACGACACGTGCAGGTTTGCCTTCGGTAAAGGCAAATTTTAACGCCACACGGTTATTATCCAGTTCTGTTTTGGTTACTTTAACATCGCTGTTGTAGTAGCCTTGTTGATTGTACTGTTGTTTTAATTCGTTTTGGATTTGTTCCAGTGTGGATTGTTTTAGCACATTGCCTTCTGCAATGCCAATGCGTTTTAGCCCTTCAGTTAAGGCATCTTTTGGAATGAGTTTATTGCCATCATAACCAACACTGGCAATCACTGGACGCTCTACTACATCAAAAACCAAATTATTGCCGACTTTATTGGCTTTGATGTCGGCAAAGTTACCCGTTTCATACAAGGCTTTGATACTTTGGGCGATACTGGCATCGGTCGCCACTTCACCTGCGTTAATATGGACAATCGGATACAGACTGTCCGCCGACAGACGAGACAAGCCGTTAAACTGAATATCACTCACCGTAAAATCTACCGCTTGGGCAGTGGTTGCGATAATTGCTAAAGGAGCAAGGGCAAAGATGGCAGGGTTACGCATAGTATATCTTCCAAAACTTTTCACGAACGTTAATACGTAGGGGTTTTAAAGTGTAAATAAAATACCGCCTATTGTAAGCGGTATGTAAAAATATCACAACAAAAAAAATGCTTTTTTATCGCTTTTTTGTGAAGATTTTACAATAACGCATTGATTTTGTAAAAATTGGGTGATAGTTTTTGATAAAAACGCTACTGTTTTATTTTTATTGTTTGATGATGATAGCAAAAAAGCAATTGTTTTTTGTTTAGATTTATTTAAATATTTGTTTATTTCCTTATTTTTTGATAACTTCTAACCAAAAAATTTGCTAATATAAGCGTCCTTTTTTTGCCCTATGGATTTTTTATGTTGCTTGGTTTTGAGTTAAATACTGAAGACAACAGTGCTATGGGCGAAGTGCTAGGCGGTATTATTACAGAGATTGGCTTTGTCGGTAGTGGTGCGATTTTGAAAAAAGATGGTATTGTGAAAGGGACTTCTACAGCAGCAGCGATTTGGTCGGCAGTTTGTGTCGGCGTGGCGGTTGCGATGGGACGACTTGAGATTGCGGTGTTGATTAGCTTGTTCACTTTTATGATTTTTCATCTTGCCAATCCTTTGATTGAAAATATTGACAGTTCTGACGATGTCCATTGATTTTCCAAATTAAATGATAATTGCGAAAAATTATCATTTTACCTTTTCACTTTTGGCAAAAAGTGCTAGACTATTTGGTTATTTTATTAATCATTTGAGTTTTTTATGACTTTTTCTGCCGATATTAGCCCATTAAACACGATGGCATTGACCTGCCATGCCAAAGAATTGGTTTGTTTGCATAGTATTGATGACGTTTTGCCATTGTTTGAACGTTTAAACCAAAACAATACGCCCTTTGTCATTGTGTCTAATGGTAGCAATATTATTTTGCCAAAAACCCTTGATGCGACTGTGATTTCTCCCACTTTAACAGGACAAAATGTGCTGTTTGAAGATGATGATTTTGTGCATTTAGAAGTGATGGCGGGTGAAGTTTGGCATGATTTTGTGGTGGCAAGCGTTGAAAAAGGCTGGTACGGCTTAGAAAATTTGGCACTCATTCCCAGTTGGGTCGGTGCAAGTCCTGTGCAAAACATTGGGGCGTATGGCGTACAAGTAGAAGACGTGCTGGAGTCGGTAACGGCATTTCACATTCCCACCATGACCTTTCAAACCCTAAGCAAAGCCGACTGTCAGTTTGGCTATCGTGATAGTATTTTTAAACAACAAGTCGGAAAATGGCTAATTTTGAGCGTTACTTTCAAACTACACAAAAAACCGCTTGTCAATACCAAATATGGCGATGTAGCAAAGACTGCCAGAGAGATTGCTACTGCTGATAACCGCCACATTATCACGCCAAAAGATACCATGCAAGCGATTATCCAAATCCGCCAAAACAAAATTCCTGATGTCAAAGATTTACCAAATTGTGGCAGTTTTTTCAAAAATCCGATTGTCAAAAAAGCTATTGCGACTGACTTAAAACACCAATTTCCCAATTTGGTTACCTTTGCTATGCCCCATTCGGACGATGTTAAATTGGCGGCAGGTTGGCTGATTGACCAAGCAGGTTTAAAAGGCAAAGGCGTGTTTCCGATTTTGACCCATGTTAATCAAGCCTTGGTTTTGACCAATCATGCCCCTTTTTCTGCCAGTCAGCAAGATATCAAAAATGCCATGCAACTGATACAAGATACCGTTGAACAAAAGTTTTCTATTCGTTTAGAGCCTGAGCCTGTATGGATTGAAGCTGATGGAAGTATTCGCCAAACTCATTAAAACCTTAACTCGTATTTTTCAAACGCTCGGCAGTTTTTTGACGGTGGCGATGATTTTTGGCATTTTGTTGGTGGCAAGTTTTTTTACGCCTTTGTTTTCAAAAGCTATGTTATCGGTGTTAAACGAAATTACGTTGCCAGAACGTGCCAATTTGTCCAATACCACGACAGCTATTGTCGTGTTAGGCGGTGGTTTAACCAACGACCAACAAAATAATATCATCGTCAATCAATATACCGAAGCTAGGCTAAAAACCGCCGTCAATCTGCACCAAAAAACCCAACTGCCTATCGTGGTGAGTGGCAAAGAAGCCCCATGGATGATGGCGTGGCTACAACGCCATGATGTGTGGTGGGTCGTTCCTGAAAAAAACAGCGTTAACACCTGCGAAAATGCCAAATTTACCGCCGAAACGGTAAAAATTCACAACGTTATTTTGGTAACAGACCCGTATCACATGAACCGAGCCCGCCGTCAATTTGCGTTATACGACATTGCGACCACGCCTTATATCGCCGAGTTAAACGAGCCAACCGATTGGCATAAAATCGGACAAAATTTAAAACATTCTCGCAGAGCCATGTATGAATTTTTGGCATTTGTCCGAGATATCTTTTTTCCGCAAGTGGATTGTAAAACCAATCATTAATAAATTTTGGTCTAATAGACAAAATTCATGCTGACACCCCACTCAAAGCCTGATACCATATAGCTTTGAGTAGGATTTTTATGAAAAACAAAAAGTATGTCCTGTTTGTAGGTCTACAAAC
>CAKMOY010000013.1 GCA_927911235.1 uncultured Moraxella sp. | reverse complement strand
GCTTGTTTCTAGCTGATTCATTTTCCTGCCACCTTTTTGTGTTGTTCGTTGTATGCTTCTTGTAGTTATAGGTGAGCATAATGAGTATAGGTACTTCTTTGGATGCCAAAGTAGCGTTTAAATTGTGCGTCACTGAGTTTTTTCTGCTTGTTGGGTATCATGCTTTTGCTGTTTTTTCTAAAAATCAGTATTATACCAAATCACTATTAAGGTTTGGAAAGAGGTCTAATGAAATCGCCCCAATCAAAATCCCTTCTAACATAGCATAAGGCACAGCTAATACTTTGCCCAAATGCGGTTTTGCAATCACAGCCCAGCCCATACCAAAAGCGACCAACATACTGATTAAACTTGCCGCATAAATAAATGTTGAACTAAGTCCTGCAAAAATCGCCAACATAAAAAACTAAACCCTGTAAATGCTGACAAGCCTAACAAAAACGAAGTCTTACGCACCACGCCTTTGAATCGTCATCGGCGTGTTACTCACTGCCAAATCAGCACGAGATAAAATTGGATTTGCCATAAAAATATCCTACCTTTTTAAATCTAAATACAATCAAATAATAGCGTTTAAATTAGCAAAAAAATTTATATTTGTATAGCAATATATTGTGTTAAATCGTAAAATTTAAAGAAAATTTTGCATAAAATTGCCAAAAATTAGGTTGTTTTTATCAAAAATCGCCTTTAAATATGCATTTCATCTAATTTTGACCCAGTAGCTGTAAGTTTTACTTGCTTTTTTACCAAAATTTTTAGATGATAGAACCCTTTTTTATTTCTTTTTATGTAAAGTCTTGATTATTATGTTAAATTTGACCCCACGTTATCCAAAAAATTTAGACGCATTTCCGCAATTACAACCAATTGCCGAACAATCTTTGACGATTGCCAATATTTGGCAGGGCGTGGCGTGGTGGCGACTGATGAATTGGATTTGTCGCTTGGCGCAATGCTACCTGCGGTAAATTTGTTGGGGCTTGATAAAGCGGTTAGCCTGTTGGATAAAGCGATTGACAATCAACAAAAGATTTTGATTGTGGGCGATTTTGATTGTGATGGGGCGACCAGTACGGCGTTGATGGTGCGAGTGTTGCGAGAGATTGGGGCAAATGTTGAGTTTTTAGTGCCTGACCGTTTTAAATATGGTTATGGTTTGACCCCTGAAATCGTGGATTTGGGCGTGGCGGCTTATCAGCCAGATGTGATTGTAACCGTGGATAATGGCATTTCTAGCCATGCAGGGGTGAACCGTGCTAAAGAACATGGCTTGACGGTGATTATTACCGACCATCATTTGACAACCAAAGCAACGCCAAATGCCGATGCGGTGGTAAATCCCAATCAGTTGGGCTGTGATTTTGCCAGTAAATCGCTGGTGGGTGTGGGAGTGGCGTTTTATGTATTGGGAAATTTGGCAAAAGTTCGTAGACAGGCAAACAAATCTAGTACCCAAGTCAGCCGTTATTTGGATTTGGTGGCGTTAGGGACGGTTGCCGATGTGGGTGTGCTTGACCAAAATAATCGGATTTTGGTGGCACATGGATTACAAAAAATTCGCCAAAATCAATGCTGTTTTGGCATTTTGGCATTGTTAGAACAGGCAGGCAAGTATGCCGATGAAATGACGGTGCAAGATTTTGGCTTTATTATCGGGCCTCGTATCAATGCGGCTGGGCGAATGGACAATATGCGAATTGGCATTGAATGTTTATTAACTAATGATTGGGGCGAAGCCCAACGACTGGCTCAACAGCTAGACGACTTGAACAAAAATCGCCGTCAAGTGGAACAAGAAATGCGAGAACAAGCCGATACGGTGCTTGCCAAATTAAACGACAATCAAGCGATTACTCGTAGTGTGATTTTGTATCAAGACGACTGGTATCAAGGCGTGATTGGCATTGTCGCAGGTCGTTTAAAAGAAAAATATCATTTGCCCACCATTGTGTTTGCCCCTGCCGATACCAATGCGATTGGTGACAACGACTTTATCAAGGGTTCGGCTCGTTCCATTGCGGGGATTCATATTCGTGATGCGATTGAAGCGGTGGCGACTGATTATCCTGATTTAATCAGTCATTTTGGTGGTCATGCGATGGCGGCAGGTTTAACCATAGAAAAAGGCAAATTTGAGCTATTTTGCCAAGCCTTTAACAAGGTCATGCAATCGCTTGACGATGATGTATTTGCTAAAACTTTGTTTACTGATGGGCAGTTAGCCCCACAAGAGTTTAGTTTGGGGTTTTTGGATTATTTGGACAATTTGACGGTTTGGGGACATGGATTTTTGCCACCGATGTTTGATGGTGTGTTTGTGGTGCAGGATTTTCGGGTGCTAAAAGAGCGTCATTTAAAGCTGTGGTTAAGCTATGATAATTTGCCAATGACGCTAGAAGCAGTCTGGTTTAACGCCGATTTTGATAAGGTGAATATCGCCCAAGTCATGCGTGGCGTGTCAAATATTCATGCCTTATTTGTGCTTGAAAAAAATGATTTTAACGGACAGATTAAATTACAATTAAACATTAAAAAGCGGTGTTAATTTGATAATGAAATTGTTAAATACTTATTTTTTTCATAATATTAAACCATTGATGAACAGGGGCTAAATACCAATCATAACGAATTGCCAACATTCGTACACAAAAAACCGTAAGCATGGTGCTAATTTCCACCACCCAACTCGGTAGCGACAAGTGTTGCAAGCCAAAAAACACCAACGCCCCTGCAATCCCTGCACTGATATAAATCTCTTTTCGCAGTACCAACGGAATTTCGTTACAAATCATATCTCGTATCATACCACCAACGATGATGGTAACAATGCCGAGCAATGTCGCAATCAATGGATTTGCCCCATAACTTAACGCCACTTTTAAACCAATCAAGGTAAAAGCCGACAGCCCAATAGTGTCGGTAAATTTTAACCATTTATCCACCGTCTGTGGGCTAATACGTTGGCTATTTTCAAAAAATGCTTGAAAAATCAATGATGTAATGGTGATAACAATCAAATAATTCATATCCACCATCCAAAATAATGGGTGGCGATTTAACATCACATCACGCACCGTACCACCACCAATCGCCGTTACCATAGATACCAAAATACAGCCCATAGGGTCGAAGTTTTTTGAGCGTGCTAAAATCGTGCCTGATACGCTACAGGCAACAATACCAATCATATCAAATAGATAGATGATGGATTTTGGGTCAAAGGTAGTGTCTAATAACATTTTTAAGGCATTTTGTCGTTGTTGGGTTTGTCCGCTTCGGTGATAATGGTGATGTCTTTGGGCGGTTGCTGAATTTTTTGACTAATTTTACCGATAATTGGCAATTTTGCAAGGGTTGGCAACACACGTTTGTCCAATTGTTTGCTGACGCTTCTTTTGACGCTATTAAATTTTGATAAAACGGCGGTGGTATCTCGGGTTTGTTTGTTGTTAAATTTTTTATCGCCTTGCGAAGTGCTTGTTTGCGTTACATTTTTTTGAGCAACATTTGTTTGGCTAATGCTGTCGCTTTGTGGCGTTTCGCCGTTTAACAAACGCTCTTTATCGGTTTGTTTGATACGTTTGTCATCGTTATTTACATCACTGACCTGACCACCTGATAGTCCTATTTTTTCACGATTTTGGATAAATTCGTTTGCCACATCGCCATCATTTTTGGCGTGATGAATGTCATCAGCATTTGGGCGGTTTCTCGGTGGCATATTGTCAAAAATATTCGCCATCGGCATGTTAAATTGTTGTTTTAACATCGCTTCGCTACTTGCCAATGTGTCAATCCATTCGCTTGCCCAAGGTGCGTGGATTTTTAGCTCTTCTAAATCTTGCGAATGGGGCAAAGGATAAGGCAAATTTTTGTAAAAATCCCAAAAAGTATAATCGTTTAACGAACGCTTTAAAATATATTCGTCATGGTCGGACATGGTGATAAGGTTGTTGTCTTCCAAAAAGCTGATATAGCGATACCAATGGGGCATTTCTTGGCGACCTAGCACATCACGCAAGCCTGCTTCGGTCACGGCATTACCCAACTTATGTTCGCGATATAGCACATTTAACATATCCATAATGCTAAACAGGGCATGGCGTGGATTGACTTCTTTGGTGTTAAAAATCGTCAAACAATAACTAATCTGCACCCCAAGCAAAATCACGTTCCACGACAAATATACCCACAATAAAAACACAGGCAACACCGCAAACGCACCATACACTTTTTCATAACTGGTAAAATTTTGTACCACAAAACCAAAAGTTTGTTTTAACAATTCAAAAATAATGCCTGTAATCACGCCTGCGATTAACGCAAATTTGAACCGCACTTGACAACGTGGGATAAACCAATACATCAACACAAAACCCAACGTCATCACCGCAACCGAGCCAATCTGCACCCAAATCGCCCAGTTAATCGCATAACCGCCAATTTGCTGCTTTAAAAAACTCAAACTTTGTACAGTACTAGACGCAATAAACGCTGTACCAAGCACCAACGGAGCAAGGGTGATAATCGCCCAATAACGCAATAAACTTACGACTGTGGTTTCTTTTTGTTCAACTTTCCAAATTTCGTTAAAAGTAGCTTCAATGGTAATCAAGGTCATTACCGTGGTAACAAACAATGCACCCAAACCAATCACTGTCAAGTTAGACGACTTTTCCGCAAAATCATTAAAATATTGAGTAACTTGAAATCCGCTAGACGGTAACAGATTGCTATAAATCATCTGCTGAATACTTTCTTTTGCCCCTGTCAGCTGTGGCACAGATGACAAAATTACCAAAACCAAGGTCAAAACAGGCACGATGGATAACAAAGTCGTGTAGGTTAAAGAAGCCGATTTTTGTGTGCAATTATCATTTAAAAAGTTTTTTACCAAATAAATCAAAAACTTGACCCAATGATTTTGCATAAAAGGCATTTTTTTTAATTTCACTAACAGTTCATTCATAAAATTTCATCACATAAAACAAATAGAAATATGTTATCATAAAACAACAACAAATAATGTGAAATTCTGTGATATAACTGTACAAATCTGTGAAATTTTAACCAATATTTGCCAAATTTTATGAAAAATAACGCCAATTCTGCCCTAAAACCTGTTTATCCCATTCACCAAAAATTAAAAATTAGCTATATTACTTGGTTAATTTTTCGCTTGTTTGGGGTGGCGATTTTGTCATTTTTATTGTTAAAAAGTCAGCCGTCTGTCATTGGCGGTATGGTGTGGCAAGGGCTTTGGCTGTTGCCTGTGATGCTGTGTACGCCTGTGATTGTAAAGGGAAAAAGCCCGTATGCTTTGCTGTTGGTGAGTATGCTGTTATTGGTGTATATGGGCGGAAGTGGCATGGTGGCGTTAAAGCATGGTTTTAGCCAAGTTTGGGCGTTGTGTGCGGTGTGGATTGTGGATTTTTGTTTATTAACTTTGGTAAATGTATGGTTGTTTGTTCTGTTAAAACGTTTGCCAAAAATGAATGGGTGATAAGACGTTTGGTTTTTTAAAAACAGATTTTGCCATGATTAGATTTAATCAAAAAAATCCATGTTTATTGATATAGGCTTTTGTAGAATTCTCGATATAGTTTTTGGTGTTGTTCATGATAATTATCGTTTATTTACGGTATGGATTTTGAAAATACCAATAAATTTTACCAATCTTCAGTTTCAATCAGTTTATCATAATTGGGCAGTTTGGTATCATTTGGTTGATAAGTATTATCAATTTTTTGGTAAACTTGATTACGATACGGATATTTTTTGATAATTTCATTAATTGCCGTGTCAAGTTCATCTTTGGAAAACCAAACATTGCCACATTCACCACAGCCATAAAATTCATCAATAAAACAAACCCAACCGCTACAATGAGCAGTTGGGCAATGGATTTGAAAGTTAGTATTTTCTGGTTGATTTAACATAAAAAACTTTCGTTTAAAGCGTACACGCCCCACCTGCACAACCATCTAAATCATCTTGAGCATCATTCGCTCCATCACGAGTGTTATGATAATACAAGGTTTTCACGCCTAATTTATACGCCATCAACAAATCTTGAATCATCACCTTCATTGGCACACGCCCATCTTCAAACTTTGTTGGGTCATAATTGGTATTTGCCGAAATGCTTTGGTCGATAAATTTTTGCATAATCGCTACCAATCGCAAATAACCTGTATTATTTGGCATTTGCCATAACAACTCATAGCTATCACGCAATTTGTCAATCTCTGGCACAACTTGTTTTAAAATTCCGTCTTTTGACGCTTTTACCGAAACCAAGCCACGAGGCGGTTCAATGCCGTTGGTTGCATTGGCGATTTGGCTTGACGTTTCTGACGGCATTAATGCTGACAAGGTAGAATTGCGTAGACCATGCGTTTTGATGTCATTGCGTAGGCTTTCCCAGTCAAGGTGTAAGGCTTCATTGCACACAGCATCAAGGTCTTTTTTGTAAGTGTCAATCGGCAAAATTCCTTGTGAATAGGTGGTATCGCCAAATGCAGGGCAAGCCCCTTGTTCTTTTGCCAATTTGTTTGACGCTTTTAGCAAATAATACTGAAACGCTTCAAAAGTGCGATGTGTTAAGCCCAACGCTTTTTCGTCCGAATATTTTGTGCCATTTTTTGCCAAATAATAGGCATAATTAATCACGCCAACGCCAAGCGTACGGCGGTTCATTGAGCCGTTTTTCGCAGAAATCACAGGATAATCTTGATAATCAAGCAAGGCATCTAACGCACGCACGATAAGTTCGGTAGGTTCTTCCATATCTTGTAAGTCATTGATTTCACCCAAGTTAATACCAGAAAGCGTACAAAGGGCAATTTCGCCTTTTTCATCATTAATATTGTCAAGCGGTTTTGTTGGCAAGGCAATTTCCATACACAGATTAGATTGACGAATCGGTGCGAGTGCAGGATTAAACGGGCTGTGCGTGTTGCAATGGTCAACGTTTTGCACATAAATACGCCCTGTACTTGCACGTTCTTGCATCATTAGGCTAAACAAATCTTGTGCCGAAATGCTTTGTTTACGAATGCTTTCGTCTTTTTCGTACATTTCATAAAGACGTTCAAATTCAGCTTGGTCAGCAAAAAACGCATCGTACAAACCTGCAACATCAGACGGCGAAAATAGGGTAATCGCTTGATTTTTAATCAAACGTTGATACATGGTTTTATTAATCTGCACACCATAATCCATGTGGCGAACACGGTTGTCTTCCACACCACGATTATTTTTTAGCACAAGCAAATTTTCTACTTCTAAATGCCAAATCGGATAAAATAACGTTGCTGCACCGCCACGCACACCGCCTTGCGAACAGCATTTTACTGCGGTTTGGAACAATTTATAAAACGGAATACAGCCTGTATGCTGGGCTTCACCACCACGAATGCTACTGCCAATCGCACGAATTCGCCCTGCATTCACGCCAATCCCTGCCCGTTGCGACACATAACGCACAATCGCAGACGTGGTCGCATTGATACTATCAAGACTATCATCGCACTCAATCAGCACGCACGAGCTAAACTGACGAGTAGGCGTACGCACGCCAGACATAATCGGCGTTGGCAGTGAGATTTTAAAAGTGGAAGTCGCATCATAAAAACGTTTGATATAGTCCAAACGGGTTGCTTTATCGTACAATTTATCATAATTGGCAAACAAACACATACCGACCAACATATACAAAAACTGCGGACTTTCAAACACTTGTTTGCTAACACGGTCTTGTACCAAATATTTGCCTTCCATTTGTTTGACAGCTGCATAGGCAAAATTCAAATCACGGTTGTGGTCAATATAAGCATTTAATTCATCAAACTCACTTTCTACATAGTCTGCTAACAAATGTTTGTCATATTTGCCATTTTCTACCAATTTTTTGACATGAGCAAACAAATGTGGTGGTTCAAAATCGCCATAGGCGATTTTACGTAAATGAAAAATCGCCAAACGTGCCGCTAAATACTGATAATCAGGCGTGGCAACCGAAATCAAGTCCGCTGCTGATTTGATAATGGTTTCGTGGATACTTTTGGTGGTAATGTTGTCATAAAATTGGATATGAGCGGACAATTCCACCTGTGAAACGGACACATTGTCTAAGCCTTCTGCTGCCCATTCAATGACCTTGTGAATTTTATCTAAATTAATCGGTTCTAAACGTCCATCACGTTTTTGTACTTTTAAATTTTCAAATTTGGTCATAATCGTTGTTCCTTTGTTTTAAAAATTTAAACAATTAATTTAGATAAATTGACGATTTTACAAAAATTTTGGCGAAAAAAAGCCTAATATTGATTTTTTGCTTAAAAAAACCAATGTTGCCATATTTTGCTATAAATTGTAGGTAAAAAAGAAATTTTATACTATATCTAGGGGATAATTGTTTTTGGT
>CAKMOY010000012.1 GCA_927911235.1 uncultured Moraxella sp. | reverse complement strand
AATGATAACTGTTTAGTTTTACATGAAATTACGCCAAGTGATATTTGCTTATGATTTTGGCAACATGGTTACAAAATAAATTTGCCAAATCAACTTTAATTCTTATCAACCCTTATCGCCACGACCGCCATTCATGCGGATATCGCTTCTTGGCATGGTGGCAAACATCACGGCAAACGCACTGCATTGGGCGAAATTTTTAACCAAAATGGCTTGACCGCCGCCAGCAATATTCACAAACTTGGCAGTAAACTTAAAATAACCAACCAAGCCAACGGCAAAAGCGTCATCGTGCGTGTAATTGACCGTGGGGGCTTTGGCAAATATGGGCGTACGCTTTTTCACAAAAAAAGAGATAGCGATGTCTCTTTTTTTTGGTCAAATTTTTGATAACGGTGTTAATGATATAAAAGTCAAAAAGCATTGACTTTGCCAGTCACTTTTTTTATCATGGCAACACTTTTTTTTGGTGTTATAATAACGTATTTTAAAAATTCTAAACGTTTCATCGCTATGCAATTTTCTCAAACTTTTTTTTTCAAAAAAAACCGTCATGTTATTTTGCCAAACCATGTCAACACGCATTGGGTGCGTTATGCTTTGGGTTGTTATTGACGAGCAGTGCAATCGCACAGACGGACATACCCACTGTCCCCAATACAGATACTGTGCCAAACACAGACGTTTCGCCAAATAAACCCCAAAATGCAGAACCTACGGATACACAGCACGTTTTGCCTGTTGGTGAGCCAGTTTTTGATACTACCATCAATAATGGCGTGCCGTTTCCACCGATGACGCAGGTTGATGTGCCAAGCTATTTAACGCTTGACCAAGCCCAACAATATTTTACCCAAATTTCGCCAAAAGTCGCCAGTGATAACGCCAATATTGTCAGTAACGAAAAACAAGCCGAAGCGACTGCCAATTTAAATAAACCTGTGATTTTTCTAGGGGCGACAGCGTCTCACATTCATATTGATGATGAGCTAGATACTAGCAAGTTAAAAGATGGCTTAGGCTCAATGATTAATAGCCAAACGGGTAATTTGTCGATACCCTTACCACCCAATATCGGCGGTATGCTGACCAACCCAATACCCAACCCATATCCTGTCAATGTTGATAAAAATCACACCAGTGCCAATGTGACTGTGCTGTGGTCGGCGTATAATGGTGGCAAAACCAAGTCGCTCACGCAACTGTTAAACGGGCGTGCGGACGAAAGCCGAGCCGATGCCGATTTGTCGCTTGATGAGCAGTACACCACGCTCACCAAACGTTATTTTCAAGCACAACTTGCCATTATGGTAGCGTATTTGCGAACGCAGGCATTAGGAGCAATTCAAGAAACCGACCACGCCGCCAAACGTGCCTTAGATGTGGGGTTAATTTCCAAAGTGGAACGCCTAGAGGCTCAAAACGCTTTGGCAAATGCTGAGTATGAAAACAGCAAGGCGTTAAACGATGCCGACCTTGCCATGACCGCTTTGCAACGCACCATGCGAACGCCGTATCGTATTAGGCCGATTTCGCCGTTGTTTGTATCAAGCAAGCCATTGCCTGATTTAAGCTATTTTCAAGCGCAAGCCAAACAGCACCACCCAGCGTTTCAAAAAGTATCTGCCAAATACGAACAAGCCAAAGCCTTGCACGCTTTTAACGAGTCCAATTTTAAACCGACAGTAACGGTATTTGGGCGTTCGGAAATTGGCAACGATCCAAATTGGATTGCAGGTGTGTCGGCAAATTGGAAACTGTGGGGCGGTCTTGACCGTGGGGCAAGTACAGAATCTAGCCTTGCCAAACTGCACCAAGCGGAATTTAGCCAAATTGAAATTACCGACAATATTATGTTATTGGTAGAAAAAAATTGGCAATCGGTCAAAAACGCCCAACGCAATTATTTATCTTTAAACACCAATATTGAATTAGCAAAAGAAATGTTGCGTTTTCGTCAGTTGGGCTTTAAAGAAGGCGTGAACACGGCGGTGGAAGTCATGCAAGCAGAAGCCAACCTTGAAAAAGCCAAAACTGAGCAAGCCAAATCCGCCAATGACTATATCCAAGCCCTAGCCGATTTGATGCAAAGCTGTGGCACACCGCTAGAATTTAACCGTTATATGCAAGATGCGGACATACGTTTGCCTGCGATTTTATCTTGATAAAAACGAACAATAATTGATTTTTTTTTCAATTTTTTATTTTTTTTAATTTAATTTTTTTATAAAATTTACATGGCAACATTATGGCTGACCCTATTAACCATTCGCAAACCGTTAGCACAGATAATACCACTTATCAACCACAAAAACCAAAACCAAATAAAATCAAATTGATTGTTATCACGTTGATTTTATTGGGGTTAATTGGTTTGGTAATTTGGGGTTTAATCAAAGATAAACGGCAAATTTCGCAAGCACCGACCATCATTCAAGGGCATATGGAAGTAGAGCAAACGCCTGTTGCCGCCAAAGTCGCAGGGCGAATTGCCAATATTCATGTCAAAGAAGGCGACAAAATCAGCGTTGGCACGTTACTCATTGAAATGGACAGCCCAGAGATTAATGCCAAAATTGAACAAGCCGAAGCAGGCAAAGCAATGGCACAAAGTCAGCTTGACAAAGCCAACAACGGGGCAAGACCGCAAGAAATTGAAATGGCAAAATACCAATATGAAGCCGCCCAATCGGCTGCCGACCTTGCCAAAGTGACCTTTGAACGCATTGACCGCTTGGCAAGTGAAGGCTTGATGTCCCGCCAAAAACGTGATGAAGCCTACACCAACTATATCGCAAGTAGCGACAAGGCAAAAATGGCAAAAGCCCAATATAGCCTTGCCGTTACAGGGGCGAGAAACGAAGACAAATCCGCAGCCGAAGCCCAAGTCAAACAAGTAGAAGGTAAACTAAAAGAAGCGATGATTGCCAAAGACGAAGCCAATCTAAAAAGCCCAATCACAGGCGTGGTTGATGATGTGATTGTCAAATCTGGGCAAGTGGTCGGTCAAGGTGTGCCGTTAATCAGCGTGATTGACCCCAACGACCAATGGGTCGTGTTAAACGTTACCGAAAATAACTTGGCACATTTTGCTGTGGGTAGCCAATTTACCGCCACCGTCCCTGCCTTGTCTGCGAACAATCAGCCGTACAAACAGACCTTTACGGTGTACGCAAGCTCGGTGCTATCGGACTTTGCGACATGGCGACAAACCAACAGCAAAGACGGCTTTGATATGCGAACTTTTGAAATTAAAGCCCGTCCGCAAAACCCTGACAGCCGTCTGCGTCAAGGCATGAGCGTGTTGGTTGATGTCCCTGCGAATCAGCAAAATCAATAAAAAACTTAACCAATAATCAGCTTAATTCGGTATGCCAAATTCAACAAATCCACCGTCCAATCTTAACCCAAATGTAAGCCAAAACGACCGTTTTAGCCTTGCCAATTTTTTTTGGGGCATTTTGGCAAAGCGCCAAGCACGAATGGCATTTTTTAAGTCATCATGGTTGGGATTTTGCCATGATGTTTTGGTTGCCGATTATGCTCGTATTTTCAGTTTGGTGGGTGTTTTCCAAAGGCTCGGCGATTGATTTGCCGATTGCCGTCATTGACAACAGCCACACCACCCAATCAGCAACCCTAATCCGCTATATTGATGCTACACCAGAAGTAAACGTGGTCAAACAATTTTACGACACAGCGACCGCCAAAAAAGCCATAGAAGCCACCGAAGTGTATGCGGTGGTGGAAATTCCTGATGATTTTTCTCGGCAACTGTTGGGGCAAAAACCAACACGAGTGCTTTTAAACGTCAATGCTCAATTTGGCACGCACTCAGGCATGATACAAAAAGGCGTACAAACGGCGGTCAGCACGTTTTCGGCAGGGGTAGAAATGCAAAGACGTGTGGCAAAAGGTGAAGATATCACGCTCGTGCGTAACAGTTATGCCCCTATTCAAACACAAACTATTACTTTGTTTAACGCAGGTAATAACTACAAACAATTTTTGGCTGTTACCGTTTTGCCCGCATTATTGCACATTTTGTCAATGGTTATCGGTGCTTCAACGGTCGGACGAGAATTACGTGATAAAACGCTTGGCGAATGGTATCAAGATATTAGCAATAAAACACAAAAAAAACCAACAAAATCAAACAATTGTATTTAACGAACAAAACCCAAAACTTTGGCGGATTATCGCAGGGCTTAACGGCAAATTAATCGCTCCCATGCTTGCCTATGCCTTGTGGGGTGCGGTGGTATTGGTGTTAATTACCCAGATTTTTGCGGTGCAGTTGTCCGCTTTATTGATAACTTATTTGATTTTGTTGATGTTTATGATGGTGTCGTTTTGGATGGGCGTTATCGTAACGGTTGGCACGTTTTCTTATCGTCAAGGCTTGTCATTTACAGGGTTTATTTCCGCACCGTCATTTGCCTTTTCGGGGGTAACTTTTCCTTATTTGGCAATGTCGCCCGCCGCACAACGTTGGTCAAACGCCTTGCCTTTGACCCATTATTTGCGTATGCAAACCAATCAATTACAAATGTCCGCTCCCATTCATTACGCCATGCCAACGTTTTACGGCTTTTTTATTGCAGTCATTGTGAGTTTATTGATTGCCAGTCTTTTGACCAAAAAAGCGTTGAGGACGCCACAAAAATGGGGGCAACGTTAATGTTAAAATCAAAAACGAGCTTTTTTAAAGAAATTTTAACCGTTTGGAAACAAGTTTTTACCGACAAAGGCGTGCTAACCATGATGGTTATCGCACCGATTATTTACGGTTTTTTTTACCCTTGGCCTTATTCCAAAGAAATCGTGCGAAACGTGCCTGTTGCCATTATTGACAACGACCATTCCACATTATCCACCAAAATTATCAGCTACGCCCAAAGCAGTCCACGCCTAGATGTCAGCGTGGTAACTGATGAAAATACGGCAAAAGATTTGGTCTGGCGAAACAAAATTGTCGGCTACATGGTGATACCGTCAGGCTTGTACCAAAAGGTCAGCACAGGGCAATCGGCAAAGGTGAGCGTGCTTGCCAACGGTAACTATTTTTTGTTAAACAAACAAGTACAAACGGGCTTTTTGGAAATCATCGGCACGGTGTCGGCAGGGGTGGAAATCCAAAAATCCGTCATGCAAGGCAATGATATAACCCTTGCCAAAGCCAACCTAAGCCCTGTGAATTTAACCATTAACCCACTTTACAACCAAACCGAAGGCTACGGTAGCTATGTCGTGCCACCTGTGTCTATTTTGATTTTGCAACAGATGTTTTTGATGGCAACAGCGATGTTGGTCGGCACTTGGGTGGAACAAAAAAGCCACCACGCACCGCTAAAAACTTGGCTTGCTCGTATTGTTGGTATTTCGGTATTTGGCGTGTTGCTCGGCTGTTTTTATTATGGTTGGGTGTTTTCTATGAACGACTACCCACGTAACCAAAATTTGGCAGGTTCGCTATTATTGCTTGCGGTATTTTTCCCTGCGGTGGTGTCGCTTGGCTGTGTTATTGGGCTATGGTTCGCAGGGCGTGAGCGTGTGATGCAGGTGCTTGTTGTTAGCTCTATGCCAATGTTATTTATTTCTGGGATTACTTGGCCCACCCAAATGTTACCAGATGTATTTCAGTACATTCGCTGGGTATTGCCGAGTACGTCAGGCATGAATGCGTCTGTCATGCTAAACCAAATGGGGGCAAGCGTTGCGATGACAAGAGTATATTTTTTGGCGTTGATGTTGATTTTGTTGGTGTGTTTGGTGATTTTGACATGGTTTGGCGGTGAGACAGAAGAGTTATGATTTTACATTTTGGAGTTTTGGAGCGAACAAACTCTATAACTCAACAATATGAATGAAATTTCTAAGCTCTTCTATTTCTAAGCTCTTCTATAAGTGTTATCAAATCATCCGTTTTTAGCCACACAGTAGCAGTATTGTCATTGGGGTGAATGCCTATCAATTTTGGTTCGTCTAAAAAATCTTGGTCTAAATAAAATTGTACCTTGTGTTCTGTATTATTGATTAATCCCAACGGTGTAACAGAACCAGCTTGTAATCCCAAAATTGCCATTAAATCTTGTTCTGACGCAAAAGACAGTGAACGAGTATGATATTTTTCTTAAAATATTTTAAATTAACTTTTTTATCGCCTTTAACAGTAATCAAATAGTAATTTCGTTTTTTATCATCTCTGACAAAAATATTTTTAGCTTCAGCGTCTGGATAATGTAAGGCGATATTGACCGTTTCAGCCATGTTAAAAACGGCTTCATGTTCGGTAATTTCATACCAAATATTTTTTTTGATTTAAAAAATTAAGCGTTTCGGATTTATTCATTTATATTTCCAATTAACATCGTCAAACTTGGTAATACAAGCGTACAAAAATCATTGACTATCCGCCAACAATTTTGCCAATGCTTGCCCTGCGTTTTCCGTTTTCATAAACTGCTCACCAATCAAAAAATGCATGAATATCATGCTCAAGCATTAACTTCACATCATCAGATGAATGAATACCGCTTTCCGTTACCAACAAACACGACTTATCAAACATCTCACGCAACTTTAACGTGGTGTTAAGACTGGTTTCAAAGTTATTTAAATTACGATTATTAATCCCATAAATATTTTGCGTGTGTTTTGGCAAACGTAACGCACGTTCAACTTCCGTTTTATCATGACATTCAATCAACACACTCATGCCAAGATTTAATGCCAATTCGTGCAATTCGGCAACTTGAGCGTCCGACAAACACGCCATAATCAGCAAAATACAATCCGCCCCCAAAGCACGAGATTGCATGATGTGATACGGCTCAATCATAAAATCTTTTCGCAATAAAGGCAAACTCACCGCCTCACGTGCTTGAAGCAAATATTCGTTAGAGCCTTGAAAATAATCCACATCAGTCAAAACCGACAGGCAACTTGCACCTGCTTGTTCATAGCCTTTGGCGGTGGCGATAGGGTCAAAGTTTTGGGCGATAATGCCTTTTGATGGCGACGCTTTTTTGACTTCAGCAATCACCCTGATACCTTCTTTGCGTAAACTGCCTGCAAAATCTCGGATATCGTCTTTTTTGCTCAAGGCAATTTGTTCAAGGTCATAAAAAGACTGTTGTTGTTTTGCTTTGATAAGCTCTTGTTTTTTGGTTTCAACGATTTTTTTTAAAACTGATGGGACTTCGTGTGTCATATTTTTTCCAAATTTTTAAACATTATTTTCCAAATTTTTAAACATTATTTTGCAAATTGTTGGGTATATTTTGCCAAACTGTGCAATTTTTCAAGGGCTTGCCCTGTCTGGATAATCTCTAACGCTTTGGCAACGCCTTGTTGATGGCTATCGGCAAGCCCAGCAAGATAAATCGTTGCCCCTGCATTTAACGCAATCATATTCATGGCTTTTTGGGCGTTTTCAGGTTTTTTTGGATTATTGACAAGGGCTTGTTCAATCAATTCAAGGCTTTGAGCCGATGATTCAACGGTCAAACCGTGCAAACTTTGGGACGCAATGCCAAAATCTTCTGGCGAGATTTCATAAGTTGTGACTTCGCCATTTTTGAGTTCTGCGACAAAAGTGGTCGTGGCTAACGAAATTTCGTCCAAACCATCACTAGAAGCGACCACCATCACATGATTATCGCCTAGATTTTTAAACACATGGGCAAGCGGTTCGCACAGTTTTGGGCTAAATACGCCAATGAGTGCATTTTTGACCCCTGCAGGATTGGTTAAAGGTCCTAAAATGTTAAACAAGGTTCTTACGCCCAATGCCTTACGTACAGGGGCGGCAAAACGCATGGCACTGTGGTGATTGGGTGCGTACAAAAAGCCAAAGCCTTGATTTTTAATACATTGTTGCATTTGTTCTGGCGTAAGATTTAAATAAACGCCTGCTTGTTCTAATAAATTTGAACTACCAGAATTGGTAGATACGCCACGACTGCCATGTTTTGCCACATGACAACCCGCCGCTGCCGCAACGAGCATGGAGGCAGTAGATACGTTAAATAAATTCGCCCCATCGCCTCCTGTCCCCACGATATCCACCAAGTTTGGTGTATCGCCCAAATCCACTTTGGTGGCAAGCTCACGCATGACGCTGGCAGCCGCACTGATTTCATCAATGCTTTCGCTTTTCATACGCAAAGCGGTGAGCAACGCCCCCATCATGGTATCTGAGCAGTTGCCTTGCATAATCACCAGCATGACCGCACGCATTTCATCAAAGGTTAAATCAAGATGATTAATCGCTTTGTCAAGGGCGGTGGTGAGTAGGGTGTCAATTTGTTGTTGGCTAAGTGGTTGATTTGATTGGCTAAGTTTGATAATTTGGCTTAAATCATGGGGTTTCATTCAACTGTCCTTTTAAAAAAAATTATTGATAAAAAACTATTGATATTTGTTTAAAAAAATTGTGTAATAAAGCTAAT
>CAKMOY010000011.1 GCA_927911235.1 uncultured Moraxella sp. | reverse complement strand
GGTCGTCCTCAGTCAAGTGTTTTTGCTTTGGGGTTAGATTTTCTGATTGATGGATTTAGACGGTTTATTATGTGTGGTGATTTTGCTTTTTTTAATAGGTTGGTTGATTTTCTCAGTTTTAAAAGAAAATCAACTTTGTTTTAGTAGTTTCTGTCGTGTGCAGAGTTTAAAAACTCTTTATCAATGCTACTATCAAGAGCCATAGCATTGCCATTAATATACGAAAATGGTTCGGATAAATGAATATTACCACAAGTTGCCCCACGACAAGTTATCATTAAAGTTGGGAATTCGTGAGTAAATTCATTATATTTTCCTATTTTTCCATTTGCACCATAAACAGTAAAACCCGTTGGCAGTAAATTTTCCAAAGAAATAGTTTTATATTGCTTTGGATTAAAAAAAGCGTTATAGGAACATTAACCCACCCATTTGGCAAAGAAAAATCACGCATTTTCCCCCCCGTCGCCCAACGCCATCGCCAACGCCCTATGCTCTGCCAACGCACGCTCAAGCTCATCTACCGCCTCGTCTACCAAAACGCTAGGCTCTGCCAAACTTTCGGTATCTACGCTGTCGCTGTCTTTTAGCCAGCTAATATCTAAGCTATCGCTCTTTTGCTCTTTTATCCACTCACGGCTAAACACACGCCAACGGCTGTTGTCCTGTGTCTGCCCACCATCTGTAAACGACCACTCGCCCTCATTTCGTGGTGCAGTGCCGTTTGGCTTATCGCCATACACTTTTTCAAACGGTTCAAGATGGCTTGCTGAAAAAGGCGTGCGTTTGCCAAAATTTGGCATATTGGTGCGTAAATCGTACACCCATACATTTTGGGTGCAGTTTTTGTCTTGGTGCGGATTTTCTGCCGTGCCTTTGGTAAAAAATAACACGTTGGTTTTTACCCCTTGGGCATAAAAAATCCCTGTCGGTAAGCGTAAAATGGTGTGCAAATTGCATTTGTCCATCAAATCTCGGCGAACATCTGTCCCCACGCCTGCCTCAAACAACACATTGTCTGGCAACACCACGCCTGCACGTCCGCCCGCTTTTAGATTGCGATAAATATGCTGTAAAAATGCCAATTGCTTGTTTGATGTTTTATAAGTCAAATCATCACGAGTGATACTGGCATCGCCACCCTTTGCCGTACCAAATGGCGGATTGGCAAGAATTACGTCCGACTTTGGCAAGCCTTTGCCCACATCGCCCAACGCATTGCCAAGCAAAACCGCTCCGCTGTCATCGCCTTCTATGTCGTGCAATAGGCAATTCATCAAGGCAAGTCTGCGAGTGTCGGACACCAGCTCAATGCCGACTAGGGCTTTTTGGCGTTGGAAAGTGGCTTGTTCTGCGGTTAAATCGTACAAATCATCGGTCTGTGCCTTGATGTAGTTATCCACCGCAATCAAAAATCCTGCCGTACCGCACGCAGGGTCGCTCACCACTTCGCCCACTTGGGGTTTTATGCAGTTTACCATACTGTTAATCAGCACTCGTGGGGTAAAATATTGACCTGCACCCGACTTGGTTTCGGTGGCGTTTTTTTCTAGCAAGCCTTCGTAAAGGTCGCCCAAGCCGTCTTTGCTTGCCGAAAACCAGTCAATGCCGTCTAGGGTTTTGATAAGCTGTTCTAGGTGTTTTGGCTCTTTGATGATGGTGGACGCATTGTGATAAATTGCCGAAATTAGGCGGTCATCGCTTTGGGATAAGTCCAGCAAAATTTGGCGATATTTATTGACAAGCTCAATGCCTGATAGTTGATTTAAATCCGTCCAGCGAGAGCCTTCGGGGAGTTTGTGGCGGGCTTTGTCGTTGGTGGTGGCGATTTCTGCTTCCATTTTGATAAAAAGCAGTAGCACCAGTTCGGTTACATAGTTGCTGTAGTTAATGCCTTCATCTCGTAAGATGTCGCATAAGTTCCAAAGTTTTTGTACAATGTCATTGTGGGTCATAGGTTGCCTTGTTTTTTATTAAAAATTTTAAAATGTGTTATTAAATTATATAAAAAAATTAAACCTACTATTGTAGGTTTGGTGGAAAAATGACACCCAACATTTTACCATGTCGTTGGTTTATGTTGGGTTTATTTTTCAGTGGCTTAAAATAAATCTAAGCCGTCCACATATTTTCGTTAATTTCTGCAATCACCGTATCAAGTTGATTGTTCAAAATTTTATCAAGTTTGGTATCACCGCCATCTGACGCAAATCGCTGATTAATAAACGTTCTATCAATCACCGCTTCGTACTTTAACTGCTTGGCAATTCTGTCCAAATATCTTTTTTGTACAGGTATCCAACTGTGGTTACTCTGAATTTTCATCATCGCTTGGCTGACACGCTGTTCAAACGGAATTAACGTCTCACCAATCGCCGCCCTACGAATATGCCCCACGATACTTGCGGTAATGTCTTGATTGGTTTTGGCTCGCCATGCCGACTGTAGCTTGGCTTCGCTGTAACCGTTTTGGTCTAGTAGCAGTTTGATTTGTTTTAAATCTTCACGAGTTAGGTTATTCGGCTTGGTCGCTACTACCGACAAGGCGACAGACTCGTTTAATTGCTGTCTAATAAATGCATCAAAATTTCTAAATAATCATCAATATTTTGGCTGTTTGCCGTGTCGTTTGTGGTTTGCACACGTTTAAGAAATTCATCATCACCTGTGTAGATAATCGGGTTTTTACCCGTTCCTACCAAAAACTGCAATTCGGCAATTTCGGTAACAAGCCGAGTGTGAGCGGTCAAAAATTCTTTGGCATACGCCATGCCTTTGCTGTATAGTTCTTGGTGTAGCTTGGTGGGTTCTACACCCCAAGATGATTGCAGTTCGGTGAGTTTTTCTTTAACTTTTTGGTTTTTTTCGGCTTTTTTGTTAGCTTTTATCAAAACACGCATGAGTTTTTGGCTGATTTGGTCTAGCACTTCTTTGGCGTGCGTATCTAAGATGGCGGTTTGTTCGGCTGATTCTAGGTTGGTTTGCTCGTCAATAGTTTGGGCATCAACAGACGGATTTTGTGATGAATTATTATTAGCCAAAACAGGCAAACTCATAAACTCATCAACCAATTGTGCCAGAGAAATGTTGGGATTTTTCACAAGTGGGGTCATAGTATCTACCGCTTGCAAAGACGCACACAAATCCACAGGGTCATAAATTTTGAACACAGTTTTGCCAATGTCATCACAACGGCGAGTAGCTCGCCCTTTCATTTGCTCGTACAAAATCCGAGATTTTACACGACGTAAAAATACCAAATGACAAATGGCAGGCACGTCAATGCCTGTGGTTAATAAATCTACCGTGATGGCAATGCTTGGGAATTTTTCATTTTTATATAGGCGGATTAGCTCGTCTTGCTTGTTGCTTTGTCCTGTGATTTTGCGTACCGATTCTTCGTGATAATCATCGCCATACAGATTGACAAAGGCTTCATCTAGCAGGCGTTTTACCATATCGGCGTGGCGGTCTGTAACACAAAAAATCAAGGTTTTCTCTTCGCCATTTGGGTCTATTTCATTGGCAAGTTGCTCACAGCTTAGGGCGTTTTTTATATGTTTAATCGCTTGTTGCTGATAATCACGCAAACCCAGATGAGCCAATGGCTCAGCAAGCAGTTTGGCATTAGATTGCTCATTGTCTTGGGTTAATAAATTTAACAAACCTTCTGGACTGTGAAACTGCTGTAAGGCTCGTTTGATATTGCTTGGTTTTCTGACATCACGAAACCAAATGCCAGATTGCTCTTCTTGTTGCTCAAAATACGGTCTGCCATTGGTGGAGTACACAAACGGCACGCTAAAGCTGGTTTGGCTATTTTGCCAAGGGCTAGTTTGGGCTAGCTCTTGCTGTGGATAAGACCACGCAGGGAGCATGGTGTCGTCCATTTCAAAACCACTGGCATAGCGTTCGGCTTGGGTGATTTTGCCAGATACGTCTTTGTTTTGTTTTTTCGCTTCAATAATGGCTATCGGCATTAAGCCCACAAACAGTACATAATCGGCTCTGTTTTTGCTAATTTGCCATTCAGCAATGGCTTTATTTTTGCCGTGTTCTGGGCGTTCGCCTTTGGCATAAGTCATGAGCTTACTATCAGCCTGCCACCCCGCTTGGCGTATCTGTTCATCTATCAAAATACGGGTAACTTCTTCACTGGGTGAAAAATCCGATACATTGATACGGCGAATGGGTTTTTGGGTATTGTTTTGCTTGGCTTGTTCTAATTGGTTTTGCAGGTCTTGAATGTGTTGGTCAAATTTTGCTTGCAGTTCTGTTAATTGCTGTTCTTGTAGTTGGTTTTGCTCAGCAAGCTCTTGGGATTTTTGGTTTAATGTTTCGGCAAGTTGTTGAAAATCTTGTTTTTCTAGTTCTTCTAGGCGTGTAAGTTCTTGTAGTTTTGCTACGTCTGTTTGATTGGATTTGTTGGCTTGGATTTCTTGTTCTAGGGCATGAATTTGTTGTTGTAGTTTTTGTAAATTCTCGCTTGGGTCTTTTGGTTTGACAAAGGCTGGGGCTTGAAAGTTTTTGCCATTTTTACCAAAAATCTGATGATACTAAATACAGACCTCTCAAGCAGTCATCATACCTTTTAGAGCATCAAGGTGTCTGGTGGTGAATTGATGAACGGCAAGATTGCCCGTCTGCCGTAACAGATGAAAACTGTTCTTTATAGCACCAAGTTCGGTATTTTTAGTTTCGTTAAATATTTGATTTATTAATTCTTTTTGAGTGGTTCTTTCATTAAATTGAATATTTAAACGGCTTGCTAAATCTTTAATCAACGCCTCACCAAGCTGACGAATTTTCATCAAGCTGGTATTTGGGTCACTCACAAAATACCGCTCGGCACTGCTGGCAAGCTGTAAAAAGATGGGGCTGTGTTCTTGTAAAAAATCAAAATTACTAGGGTAAGAATTTTCCATAATATTTGCCTAAATTTATTTGATTTTGGGTTTTGTTGTTTGTCTCATAGTTGCTATTGTAATAAGCTGTCAAACAATAGTCAAAGAGTTTATGCTATACATATCCACATGGGGTGTGAATTTGCTTTATGCGATTAGTCGTCTGACATTAGATGTTTCTGGGTGTGAAGCAGAAACACTATACCAAGCAAAATTAGAACTAGTTTCAATCCACACACCCGCATGGGGGTGTGAAATACTAAGTCCCAACTGCCAACTTGCACCACCACCGTTTCAATCCACACACCCGCATGGGGTGTGAATAATCTA
>CAKMOY010000010.1 GCA_927911235.1 uncultured Moraxella sp. | reverse complement strand
CATTTTTCGCCTTTTGTGCCTGTGCTGACGCAAAACGTCCCATATTGGCTTTTGCCAACTTCATCATACGCATAGCCACTTGTGATAATTGCACGTTTGCCCCATTTTCAGGTTGAACAACGGCGGTGATATCTTTTTTGTTTAACAACCATTTCCAACTAACCATAACATCATTTGCCCCAATTTTTGCAGGGTCAGCATCAGGATTTTTAAAGAAAATGCTAAACGTTTGTCCGTCCGATAAACCAAAATCCATAGCCACATTCGCCACGCCTTGACGTTTAAAAGGCTTGGTTAAATTAAACGATGTAACTTGTAATTCTTTATCGCCTGCACTCACCAATCCACGATATAGCCTATCGCCCATTAATTGTAAACGGTTATGCGTGTCCATTAAGCTATCAAAACCCAACTCGCCAATATCATCAAATTGTGCTAAAGCCTGTCTTAAGCTAAACTCTTCCATTAATTCGCCAAAAGTATCGTGCTTTAACATATCACGGTATAAATTATCAAAACTTCTACCATGCGATACAAGGTTTAAACCGTCCCACGCCACATCATCAAAACTGGCTTTATATTGCTCATCAAGCAACATTTTTTTGCTGATAATGGGTAGGTAATGTTGGTTTTGGCTTGGATTGTCCAGTAGCTTTTGGATTGTGTCTGCACTAAAGCCTAAATTGTCAAAACCGCTTTCAGGATTATTGGCAACCAGTTTGCCATAATCAGGCTCTAAATAATCAAACTGGCTTAACGCCACATAAATGGCATGGTCGCTATCATCAGCCCCTGCTACCGCCACCGTGTCAATATAACGGTGATTTCGGGTAAACAGATTGACTGTATGCCAACTGTCATCAGCACTACCAACGGTGCTATCAAATCCCAATCCGTCAAAGCCTGACGCATCAGCTATCACCGCAAGCATATCACGGTATTTGCCCTTGATTTCGCCTACGTCATAGCGAGCGGTTTTTTGTGCCTTTTGTGCCATCTGGGTAAGTAACTGAAAATTGACTGCCTTTTTGGGCAAGTGATTGAAAAATTTGCATAATCATTTCCTTTGGTAAAAAGATTTATCTATTATGCAAAATAAAGGGGTAGGGCTGGCGTGATGTTCCGATTAATGATTACCAAACAACTCATAAGGGCGTATTTTTTGAAAGGTAACTTGGGTTTTGACAATCTCACTTCGCCCACTAGCAGATAGGTTGATATTGGCTTCTTTGACCGCAACAAGCCATTTTTTGCCAAATACCGCCTGATTTACCCTTAACGTGCGTTTTTTATCAAAAATCACCGCCGTTAAAGCAAAACTATATTTTATCGGTTCATTCACCGTACCGTCTTTGGGAAATGCTAACTTTCTACACATCTCAAAGGAATTGGCAATGTCCATGTTTTTGGTGTCAATAAAGGTTACGTCCATAGTGTCATTAGATTGTTGTGTCAAATAATTTATCTGATGACTACCAGCATAAAAAACTCTCACTTTCCGCACTGCCCACCGAAATATCAACATCACTCGCCAGCCATGGCAACGGAAAACTATCCAAAAACCAAGGAATTTGCCCTTTGCCAATGCCATAAATATCGGTCAAATACACCGCATAGTTACATTGCAATATCGTACCCAGTGGGTATAATCTTTGATAAGCCTGTCGCAATTCAGGCAAAGACAACGCCCCTGCTGACTGTGTATTTAATGTACGATTAATCAGACTGATTTTATTATCCAGTTCAGATAACTGTTTATTGTTGGTAAATGCACTTGCCAGCCCAATTCCATTGCTTACATCGCCCCAGTTCATCAGTAGTCCTCATCGTATTCATCATCGTCATTGTCATCAAAATCATCATCGGTTGCATTTTCACCGCTATTTGTTGGCAAATTATCATCATGCTGACCTTCTAAATCTTGAGCCAGTTTTTCAGCCTGTTCGGTGTCCAATCCGCCAACTTCTTCTAAAATCACTCTGACACTGTCTTTTTTTAATCCAACTTCACGCAATGCACTCAATGATTGTGCCATTAAAGCAACCGTATTCATACGAGTTTGTTTATTGTTTAACGCTTCTGTTGCGGCTGCCGATTGGTCGGAATAAAAATCAAATTGCCACGGATAATCACCGTCATAAAAATACTCATTATATTTAATCCCCCAATGAAGCGACATTAACTGGTTGTAACTATCAATCAATGCTTGACGAATTAGCATACTACGACGCATGATTTGGGCGGATGTATGAAAACTTGCACCGTCCCCCAAGCCACCTGCGAGCATATCCGCCCAACCGATTAATGATAAATCAAGCCCTAAACCGCCCGCAATCCGCCTTAAATTAATCATCAAGGTTTCTGTGTTAAGTGGAGCGGTTCGCTGTGATAAATCGCCCACAGGTTGAATGTTTTGCTTATCGCCCCATGTTGGTAATACATGATATTTTGTACCATATAAAGCTTCACCACCTTTAAATGCTTCCCTAATTTGGTCTCGGTAATTCTGCAAAGTTTTCACCAAGCCTTCCTTGTATTTTTTTTTGTTGATTAGGAGGCATTCCGTCCATATTGACGGTTAAAAATGCTTGTTTGACGCTATCAGCGATTTGCTGGTTGTTCAATCCCACAAGGCTAATCATCGCATCATCCCAAGCACGCTCTACAGGGTAAAGAAAAGACCCACCCACCATAGACGGCATAATCGGCATATCAGCTTGATTGTCAATACCAATTAATCGCTCATCAGTAAAACTGGCTAACGACACTTGCGGTACACGCTCAATCCTAGCCATTTTCATTCGTAATAACTGATGAACTTCCAATTTAGCAATGGCTTTGTCTAATTTTTCTTCTTCCATAACAAAATAACCAATCGTACGTCCGCCCTGCTCAAACGGTAAAATCAACGGCGGTGCGGTATAATCGCTATTGACTAAATCAGCCACACCATTGTCATTGACATAAATCCTTGCATAACTATCACCATAAGCGATAGCTTGACGAGCCAGGCTAAACGCATTGCGGTTTAAAATTGGGGTCATGCGTTTGGCTTCAATCTCAACCTTTTTACGCAATGTTTTAGCACGCATTCCCTTGCCACGCACCGACTCACTGGGGGAAATAAAAATCATATCTCCCGTTGTTTCATGTCCACCTAGTGCCGCCGTTACATGAAGTGATAAGGCTTCAGCAATTTGTGGGTCTGTCTGCATGAGTTGCCATTTTGTGTAGATTTGCTTACGAGTGCGTAACGCCTTATCCTTTTGCGTAAATGTGCCTAATTCAAAGGGTGTTAGCAAATCATAGCGATTATCCACGTCTTGAATAGCTGGCAAACTTTCCCTATAGGCATTTTCACGATTGGCAATTAATAGATTGGCTAAAGTTTTTCCAAAGTTCATATGTTTCTCAAAAAAAAGGACTGAATATTGGCTTATTTTAGCGTTCTGATATGGGGAATTGGTGCAATGTTCCGATAATTTAACTTATCGTGCGTAATTCTCCACCTATAATCTTTCTTGCGAAGCAGTGCTTCTCAGGTGGAGATGTAAGCACTAACGCCCTAATCAGGGCGTTTCGTTGTTTTTCGATATACTGCCTAATTGTATCAATAGTAGCACCACCAGTAGTTAGCAAACAATACGCCCCTAGTCCAAAAGTACAGGCTTCCAGTAAA
>CAKMOY010000009.1 GCA_927911235.1 uncultured Moraxella sp. | reverse complement strand
GTAAGAGCGTTCATTTAGATAATTTTCATGGGTTAAATACCACTTATCAAGCAGTTTAACAAATTGTGCTTGATTGACTTGTCCAAGTAATTTACTTAACCTGAATTTCGACATAAGAAAAAACTAATACGGCATTGGGTTTTGTTTTCGTGTTTTTTTACTGCTTTTGCTCTTTTGGGTTAGCATTTTCTTCTGTTGTTCGTTTGTGTATGTTTTGCAATAGTCGTCTATGTGGCAGTATAGTGCTTCGAGGTTGTCCATGTAAGAAGTCCTTTGTTAGGGTTGTTTGTGGTGAATTTACTTTAACATATTGGGCTTCTTTTTTTTAGTTTTTTCTTATGTCGAATTCAGGTTATGTAATATAATAAGCATTTTACTCAAGTTATCGCCATGCCAAAAAATATACGATCAAGACCTACGAGACAAAGCCATCAGCAACTGGCAAAAGGCAGGCAACAAAACCAAACTAAAACAATTTGCATCAGTGGGCGTAAAACACATTATCAAAGACAGTATTACACTCGCAGTTGGTCGCCTATTGGCAAGCCTTGTTATGCTAAAATTGATGCAAACAAGGGCAAACGTTTAAAATCTTATTGGAGCAATGCCGTTAAATGATTTTAACATCATCGCTCCTGTTACCTTTGAAGGTGGTTGCAAACGTGTGACAGTTGAAAGTTGCTTGGTATAATTAAGTTTGACTATATGTAGGAAAAAATTGACATCCCCCGACACAACTGCTAAAATTTGCCTGTATTGAGTTAATTTTGACTCACATACCGTTAATTTATTTTAAAGGAAAAACGATGAACATGACGCTAAAAGCTGTGGTATCGGCGGCGGTGTTGGCGACTTTGCCCATGGTGGTGCAAGCTGGCGAAAATCGCCCCGTAACCAGTGCCAAACAAATCGTAGGGTGCTACGAACGCATTAATTTCTCCCCTGAATTGATGAAACAGCTAAACCCCGTTGAGCCGTGGATTGCCCCGTATCAGTGGTTTTGCTTTGAGCCAAACGGCAAACTTTCGTCTATGATGTCGTCTGAATACGAAAAGCACACCGCCAAAGAGCTTCGTAGCGTGCTAGGCACGATGCCTACACCATTTACGTATCAATATGTTGGCAATAATAGCATTCGTATTAGCGATGATGCAGGGTATGAGCGTTATGATTGGTTCTCGTATTTTTATACCGAAGACAAAGCCGCGCCCGATGGCACAGTAGTCAAAAAAGGCACGCTGGTGATGGCAGTGCCAGATCCGTCTGGCAAGAAGGTGATTTATTGGCGGTATTTGAAGCCGTTGAAGTGATTTGGTGATGATAACCGTGGCTTGACGTGGGTTTTGGGCTGCCTGAAAAACTGAAAATGCCGTTTGAAAGAGAAGCTATTTGGATAGCCTATCATCAAGGCAAACAAAGCGTAACTTCACTTGCTGAAGAATACAAAGTGTCAAGACCAACAATCTATAAGGTATTGAAACTTGCTAGAGTGAAGTTGCTAAAACCACAAACCAATGGTAAAAATGAGTTTGCACACGGCAATTGTCATATCAATGGCATTGAGAGCTTTTGGAGTTTTACTAAAAGACGACTTGCCAAATTTAATGGTGTAACTGCCAATTTTGAACTTCACTTAAAGATGAGAAACACCGTTTCGCAAGGTGGCGTTGGAATAAAGATTTGAATGAATTACAACGCCATTTATGGGATTTGATTAAGTGAGTTTTTTAGTTCTTGATAGTCTAGAGCCATCCTAATTTAAAAATCAATTGTGCAGGCTGCCCACAATGCACTACTCTATTTTTTCAAGCGAAACTGTTCTTAAAGGAAATGACTCTGTAAATTGTCTATTTTTCTTATTATCAGTAAAAAACGGCAAACCAATCAAACGATAATGGGGTGTATCTTTTTGCAGAATCTTATCCTTCCCATATTCCACTGTAATTGCTTCTAAAAAAGCTTTTTTCCACCTATCATTTTCCACTAAATGCTCACCTTTTGGTTCAATGAAAATTTGGTAATGCAAAAAGTCATTCACGCCATTGGAAGAAGATTTTTGTTTATCTTTTAGCAATAAAATAAAGTCTGGCATAAATCCTTCACCATCGGCAAAGTTATTCAATTTAAACACTTCTTCATTACGGATTAAATGAACGTCATATTTAGATTTCAAATCACCCAAACGCTCTGAAATAAATTGAATTAACTCTTCTTCCAAACTCGTTCCAACAAAATTATCCATCACATACCAATCATTTTGCATGGCAATAGTCGTTTTTACATCATCTTTTTTGACCCATTTTTGCTTCGGTGTGCCAAAAATTTCCCACAATTTTTTAGGCGTAAATTCTTTTGTACCGATAAATGGAATGTCACTTTCATTCAGATGTTTTTCAACCATTTCTAAGATTTTCAGACAGCCTGCAAGTTTATCATCTGGGTTAATCTGTTTATCTTGCTCTAATCCCAAAAATTCAATTTGCCAATCTTTCAACAAGTTATTTTGTAATTCATTGCGATTTTGAATGTTGAGTTTGCTTTGTAAGCGGTCAAAATGGAATAAAGATTGACTATTTTTCCCCTTGATATGCAATGCTTTATTGAAAATGTGCCTCTCCATTTCACTCATTTTTATGGTTTGAGTAAAATTATTTTGTGTGCCAATTTGTTGTGCTATTTCATCATTTACATCGGCTTTAAATTGCGTTTCTTGCAATAGTTGATTGCCGTGAACTTGGAATGAAAGCGTTTGCGGATTGGCTTTCAGGCTGTATGCATTATTGCTTTTTGCATTTGGATTGGGGATTTTTTTTATTCGCCCAAATTAACAACTCTCTAAAATCCTTATTATCTGCAAATTCAGATTTGAGTTTAAATGTTGCCAATACCTTATCATCGTCTTTTTCAAGCAAGTAACCGTCTTTTCGCAACTCATTTTTCAGTTCTGAAATATAGCGGGATTGCTCATCGTGCGTGTAATAAAACAATTCTTCCAAGATACGCAATTCGTGTTGCATATCGTTGTCAAATTTGCGTTTATTCGGCTGTTTACCTTCAAATGAAAATGGAAAATAACGTACGCCGCGACCAATCAACTGCTTTTCCGATACAGTGGCGGCAGGCGTTTTGCCCGATTTTTTACTTGAACCACCGCCGTTTTGCCCTTCATACAAACGCACAATATCAAACAAATTCAGAACGTCCCAACCTTCGGTTAATCTATCCACCGTAAAAATGGCACGAATTGGATTATCAGCTGCTTCCAAATTATTTAGCAATTTTTCCGTTTCACTGTCGGTTTTTTCTTTTTTGGTTTTGTTGGTCTCGGAGTTGGTAATAATCACATTGTGTTTTTGATAATTTTGTTTTACCCAATTTGCTAAATGTGCAAACTCAAAGCCATTTTCCTGCATAAATTTTAGGGCTTGTTCGGTGCGGGTTTTGCCTTGTTCGTTGGCGTTTATCGCTATCGTTTAGGCTTGCCCAAAATGTCGTTAAAAACGAAAAATCATCCGCTTGCACATTTTCTACCCAATTTAAAAATGCCAAATAATCCGCTTTTGATTCATCAATTGACTTACTTCTAAACAACATCACAGGCTTGAAATTGGCAATGCTATATTTCAACGCGATTTGATGGCGATACCAAGCAAACAATAAAGCGTGCAATACTCGCTCTTTCTTACCCAGCGTACTGGATACCAAATTGATTTCTTTGGTATAACCTTTTGCAAAATTCTTTTAACCCAAATTTTGTGATGATTTTATCGCGGTATTTTTCCTGCACTTCCGCTTTTTCAGGTGGCGTGGCGGTAAATTCCAACAACACATTTTGGCTAGGATTGCCATTTTTATTGAGTAACAATTCCAAAACCATATGCTCCCAGCCTTTGCGTTCAATTTCGGCATCGCTAGTGCGGTCGTTCATTTCCTTTTCTAAATCTAATTCACCTTGTTTTTTGCCTTTGGTTTGAGCGTTTAAATGGTGTGCTTCATCGCCCAGCATCACAAGATTCAATTTGTGCAAATCCGCCAATGTGGTTTGATTTTCTCGCTCGGTGTGAATATCGTTATATAGTTTTTGAATGCTGGTAAATTTAATTTCAATGCCGTCTGAATATTGGCTAAAACGTTTCCACTTTTGCGAATAGGAATTACCGTATCACCTTGCAAAATCTTCTCGGTAAATAAAAAATTTCGCGTGCGTCGGGTCAATAAAATTATTTTCTGTTTTATCAACAATATTGTTTTGATTCACAAAAAACAAAAAATGCCGATACCCTTTTTCAAAATAATACAAAATCAACGCAGCCATCATCATCGTTTTGCCTGCACCTGTTGCCATATTGAACAGCAAATGGGTAGGGCGATTTTTAATGTCGGGGAAATCCTTTAATTTTGAAGTGCGGTCAAAAATCAAAAAGTTTTCAAGGGCGGATTTTTGCCATTCAAAAAACGGATATTTCAAATTATTTGAAACAAATTCAGGCAGTGCAAAAAAATCCGTCTGTTCCATTTCTTCTAGCATTGATTTGCGGTCTTCCACCCAATCAAATAACGTTTTATTATTCGCCATCTTTTTTCTCCACTTGATAGAACGCACGGCTTAACGCTTTATCATTATCATTCAAGCAGCCTGCAAATTGTTCATCATCCATTTCAGATAAGGAAACATACATTTGATTTAAATCTAACATTTCAAGCACCATTTGTTTTTGTTCGTCTAATGGTAAAAATTGAAATTCAGGCTCGTTAATAATTTGATTAAATTCATTTACGCTGACGTTATATTTTAAGAAATAATGTTCACAAAAATCGTCAAATAATGTTTTCAGGCAGCCTGCACTTTCGCAAGCCAAAATCTGTTGTTTTGCGGTTTCGTTAAACGGAGCAAGTTCGGCATAGACAAACTCGCCACCGCCTTGCCAATTCACAGCTTTTGAAATACCGCCTTGCTCGCCGGCAATGACTTTTTTCAAGCGTTCAACGGCAAGCGTTTCAATATAATCCATTTGTTCAATACCAATATATTGGCGGTTCATTTTGTGGGCGACGGCGGCGGTTGTGCCAGAGCCAGAAAAGAAATCTAAAACAATATCTTTTGGAGTAGTAATAGCCTTAATAAAAAATGAAATCAATGTTTCAGGTTTAGGATTTGAAAAATCTATCCCCATCTTTTTTAAATGAGTAGTTGCATCTTCATTTGTACCAACTCCAATTGCTTTTGATAAATAAATATCATCAATATATTTTTCAGGTGCCATTGATGTGGCTTCTAATCTTTGAAAACGAATAGAAAACTTATCCGATTTTACTAAAAAGTATGTTCCTTTTTCTAATTCTTCATTCAGCATTTCTTGTCCCCACTTAAATTCACCAACAAAGGTAACATCTTGGAGATTAAGACCATTTCTAATTTCAAAATCGTGAGCAATTTCCACTCTATCAGGCTTGCCTTTTTTAATTAATTGGTCTGGAATATTAAAACGAATTGAACCTGCTGGAAAAATGAGTGGCTTATATTTATTTCCAGTATTTAACAATGGTGCATCGCCATTTTCAGTATCTTTACCAATATACGCATTAGATTTTTCAATTTTCTTCTCAAAAGCAATGATATATTCAACAGAAGCACGAGATTTTTTTGATAAACTATCAGGATTATCTGTATTTTTCCAAATGAATGTCTCTACAAAGTTTTCTTTATTAAAAATTTCGCTCATTAAGATTTTTAAATAAGCATTACCACTTTCATTGATACTAACAAGAATTGTTCCATTGGGTGTTAATAACTCTCTTGCAACCTCAAGCCTGTTCTTCATAAATAAGAGCCAAGATGACAGTTTAAAATTTGAATTGTAATTAAATGTATCAGTTGGTTTTGTTTCATTAAAATAATAAGGTGGGTCAATATAAATCAACTTCACTTTGCCTTTAAACCGCTTGGCAAGCGAATGCAGGGCAATCAGATTATTGCCTTTGATAATAAGATTTTCGGCTGGCACACCTTTTAAAAAGCCGTCTGAATGGCGTTTGATTTCGCCAACGGGTTGTTTGCCGTCTGCGGTGTAGCGAGAGAATTTTGAAAATGCTTTTGCGTCAAAAAGTCGGTCAATTTCATCAAAAGCAAGCGTTTGATTAAAAAAGATTTCTTGTCTTTTTCGGGTTAATTTAGTGTATAATTGGCTGGCTGGCTGGTCATTATTGCGTTTAAAATAAATTTCTTCGCCTTCTTCGGTGCTTTGTCCGCCATTTAACACACAATCTTTGAATGGAAAATCCAACACAATATCCGAACTGTCTTTCAAAAAGCGATTGCCGTCCTTCAAGCCAATGCGATTGGCATATTTCGTGTAGGAATTATTGATGCTGTGTTTGTCCAAGAAAAAACGAAAATCCTGCAATTTAAATACCAAAACGCCATTCACTTCCACAAAAAAATGGCGTTTTAACTCATCATTGCTCAATAACAAACCGATAATAGTCGGGTCGGTTTTTTCCACCAAATCCAACAGAATGTTTTTGGCTAAAATGGTTTTTTCTTCGTTTGCCCATACTTTTTCGTGTGATAATAGGGCTTGGGTTAATTCGGTTTGAATGTCTATATTCATGGTTATAAATCCTAATAGGTAAGTCTCTAGACTAGCAACACAACCCATACTAAACTAGAAACATGAAATATAACAGTAAGTTAAGCACCTAAAAAATCAAAAAAATCATAAAATTCTTTTGTGCTGATGTAGATGTTACAAAAATAGCGATTTTACTTGAATTAAATCGCAACACCATCAACCGATGGTATAATATCTTTCGTCAAGAAATATAGTGGTTATTTACTCAGAGGCTTTCGTGGCGATAATGGATTAGTTGATATTGGTTATGATAAGCATTATTTATCAATGATTGTTTGTTAATTTTGATTAAGGGGCATAAGCCACTTCTACATCAAAATCATCGTCATCGTCAAAATCGTCTTCGTCATCATGCAACACGCCCTCACGTTGGGCTTTACGCATGGCACGATAGGCTTCTTTTTGCTCTTCGGTATTGACACGCACTTCGGCTTCTAATCGTGCAAAACGTTGGCGTTGCTCTTCGGCAAAGTCTGGATTTTGTTCTTCCAACTCTTTTTCAAGGTCAATTTCATTCATCAAATGAAACACCACATCGCCCACGCCATCGCCTGTCAATGTTGATGTGCGAAACACAATCCCAGTCCAGCCAAGCTCTGCGACAATGTGCGTACACAGGGCGTTTTGCTCTTCTTCTGGCACTTGGTCAATTTTGTTTAAAATCAACACTTGCGGTAGTTTTGCCAATTCTGGCGAAAATTTTTGTAATTCGTTCAAAATAATTTCGGCATTTTTCACAGGGTCGCTGCCGTCAATCGGCTGAACGTCCAAAATGTGCAATAGTCTGCGAGTACGAGCACGTGCTTTAAAAAGCGAATGCCCAAGCCTGCCCCTTCTGACGCACCTTCAATCAATCCCGGAATATCCGCCATCACGAACGAACGCCCAAGCCCCACGTCCACCACGCCCAAATTTGGCACAAGTGTGGTAAATGGGTAGTTAGCGACCTTAGGACGAGCTGATGACACTTGGCGAATAAAGGTGGATTTACCTGCATTTGGCAAGCCGATTAAGCCCACATCAGCGACTACTTTTAGCTCCAGTTTGAGTTGTTTTAATTCGCCTTCAAAGCCTTTGGTTGCCTTGCGTGGGGCTTGGTTGGTTGATGTTTTAAAATGGGTATTGCCAAGCCCACCATCACCGCCTTTGGCGACCATGATTTTTTGTCCACGTTCGGTCAAATCGCCAATCACTTGGTCGGTATCCACATCAATAATTGTCGTGCCAACAGGGACGCTCAAAAAGATATCATCAGACTTGCTACCTGAACGGTTTTTGCTACGCCCGTTTTCGCCACGTTTGGCTTCATATCTGCGAGTGTAGCGGTAGTCCACGAGCGTGTTGGTATTGTCGTCAGCGACCACGTACACGCTACCGCCTTTGCCACCATCACCGCCATCGGGTCCACCTTTTGGGATATATTTTTCACGGCGAAAGCTCACAATGCCATTACCGCCATCGCCTGCTTTTACGGTTACAATTGCTTCATCAATAAATCGCATTGTGATTTTCCTTATAACTGAATTGAACAGATAATTATAACAAATTTTTTGGATAAAATGTTTGTTTTTGTGAATATATTTTTGCCAAAAAATCCACTTATACTATGAAACTAAATTTATAAGCATAAAAATTTGGAGAAATCATGACAGCAACCCGACCTTTACATATTTTGGTTTTAAATGGGGCAAATTTAAATTTGCTTGGCAAACGTGAACCTGAGATTTATGGCTATCAAACTTTGTATGATATTGAACAAGATTTGACAAATATTGCCAAAAAACATTCAACCAATATCACATTTTATCAATCAAATAGTGAATCTGCCTTGATTGACAAAATTCATCATCATGGCTTATTAACAGGGATTGACGAAGAAAAAATTGATGCGGTGATTATCAATCCAGCAGGTTTTACCCATACGTCTGTGGTACTGCGTGATGCCCTGCTTGCTATCAACAAGCCCTTTGTGGAAGTGCATTTGTCCAATGTGCATAGCCGTGAGCCGTTTCGCCATCATTCGTATTTTAGCGATAAGGCGGAAGCGGTGATTTGTGGTTTGGGGGCGATGGGTTATACGTCTGCTTTGAATTATTTGTTGCAAAAATTTGCCAAATAATTAGGCAAAATTTTGACCAATTTTTTGAATCGCTTATACTATTGGCTTAATTTTTTTAAACAAGTAGGCAGTTATGACACAAAAAAACCACCCATTTTGGCAAATTATCCGCACCGTAAACGACTTTCCAAAAGCTGGCATTGAATTTTATGATATCACACCATTATTACAACACCATGTCAGTAATGTGACGGACGCATTATTGGCTTGTTTGCCTGATGGTTTGTTTGATGAGATTGACTGTTTGGTCGGTGTGGAATCTCGTGGATTTTTGTTTGCAAGTTTGTTGGCAGGTCGCACAGGCAAAGGCATGACGGTCGTGCGTAAGGCTGGAAAATTGCCACCGCCTGTGGTGCGTGAAGGGTATGACTTAGAATACGGTTCGGACACGCTAGAAATCCTCCAAAACCAAGACCCAATCATCAAAAAAGTGTTGATTGTTGATGATATTTTGGCGACAGGTGGTACGCTAAAAGCCACCGCAAAGCTTTGTCAATCGGCAGGTTATGAAGTCGAGGGTGCGTTGGTATTGATTGATTTGGTGGATTTGCACCAAGATTTGGGCTTGCCTGTTTTTACCGTATTAAAAGCCTGATTTTGTTAAAAATTTATCAGTTTTTGCCAAAATAATTATCATTAGGATAAATTTTTTTCATCAGAATGTCATATGCCCCAGAAATCGCCCAAGTTATGCTACGAAAGCAACAAGCCCAATCGGTCGTCATGGCTCGGCAAACCCTAGTAAAAGGGGCGATTTTGATGGTGGAAGGTACGCTAAACGAACTGTCCAAACGCCAAATCGTCACCATGAATGAAACCGAAAAAGCCAAACTCGTCACCAACATGATGACGGTATTATTGTCAGAAGAAAGTGCGTCGCCTGTGTTAAATGTCGGTGGTGATTAACAAAAGGCTAAAAAATGCTCAACGAAACCCATTGTCAAATCTTTGATATTCCTAGCTTTCAATTTTCGGTGTTAAAACGAGAATACCCAGCGTTAATACCGCAAATTAAACAAAATCATCGTACCGCTTGGCAAGATTGGAAAAATTTTGTTGAGCAAATTTCTAGCGAATTGCCGTTAAAATACGACTTGCCCCATATTGAACGTTGGTGCAACGGTTGGCAAGTGCGAGCGCATTTTTTTGCGTTTTTTAAATATCAAACGTATCAAGCCGATGCACCGATTTTATCTTTAATTTTAAACCAAAAACGCCTAACCATTAGCTTAGAATGGCACGCTTACAAGGCTCATCAATCCACCACTTCACTCAAAAACTATCATCAATGGCTTGATGTGTTAATGGACAATTCAGCCGAATTTGCCGATTTTGATATTTGGTATGACAGCGAAGGCGAATATGCGGAATATCGCACCGTTGGCGAGTTGGGCGATGATTTGGCGGATTTTTTGGCTGTTAATCAATCCAAAATAGACAAGGATTTTGTGTGTATTGGTAAACATATTTTGCGTGAAGATTTGGCAAGTTTGGATGTAAAAAATTGGACGATTGAGCAAATTGAACGTTTAACGCCTTTATATGAAAGTTGTTTTTGGAATGAAAATTAAGGTCTAATAGACAAAATTCATGCTAAAAAAACAGATACCCCTCCCTAATAGACATTTTTCATGCTATTTTGATAGAAGGGTTATCTGTTTTAATTTTACCTAAAAATCACCCATGACCTATCATAAAATCATCAATAAACTTTAACTGCCTATACTTGACTTAATCCTTTGATGACAACGCAATTTTTTGTTTAATTTGGCTAAACAAACCTTCTAACTTATTGGTC
>CAKMOY010000008.1 GCA_927911235.1 uncultured Moraxella sp. | reverse complement strand
GGATGGCTTTTAGGGCTTTGTTAAAGTCAAAGTTTTGCATGGTGTCTTCCTGTTTTTTTGTTAGTTTACAGAATTGACACAGTTTTTGAACACTACCAAAATCAACTTTGTTTTAAGTAATTTTTATCGTGTGCAGAGAAGTTTTTCATCATTTTATTTGATTTTTTAAAATGATGGATTGGTTTTATTATCTGAAAAAATAAACGTTATAATACAACATAATACTTGTATTATGTTATAATATTTCTTTTTTTGTTAAAATTGGGTTGTTTTATGCTAAAAAATTCACTTCATTTGGCAGTTTTAGCTGTATTTTCTAGTTATACCATGTCCGTTTTTGCTGATGATGCCAGCGTGTTACCGCCAGTACCAGAGACCGTGCTTGATACGATAGTGATTCAGGGCTCTGCTACCAAAATGAACACATCATTGTTGGATAGCAAACAAAAGGGCAGTGATTTGCTTATCAAAAAAGATACGCTAAAAACCCGTGCCACCACATTGGGTGATGCGTTGGACGGTGAGTTGGGCATTCATTCCAATCAGTTTGGTGGTGGTGCGTCAAGCCCGATTATTCGTGGGCAGGAAGGCAAACGCATTACCATTTTACAAAATAATGCTGATGTGATTGACATGGCTCATTTGTCGCCTGACCATGCGGTAATGGTGGATACCACGCTTGCTAAACAGATTGAAATGGTACGTGGCGTGAGTACATTGCTGTATAAATCGGGCAATTCGGCAGGGGCGGTAAACGTCATTGATAATAAAATCCCTAGCCAATTACCAAAAAAACCGATTGAAAGTGAAGTGGGTATCCGCTATAACACAGGCAACGATGAAAAGTTGGAAACGGGTTCATTAACCGCACAGTTGGGCAAACATATGGTGTTCCATGCAGAAGGTCTGCATAAAGATGCCAATAATTATCAAACACCCAATTACGGTTATATGGATTTTGACACAGGGGACGAACTTGACAATTATGTCAAAGCCCCAGAGCTTTTGCAAGCATTGGAAAAAGAATGGCAAGCGATTCAAAAGGGTGTTAGATTGCCTTTTTCTGAACGCACATATTTTATCACTGATGAAGCTGGTTATCTCAAACAAAAGGCTAGTTTGGATAAAGATTTGGCGGCAGCAAAAACTTATAATTTTGACTATTTGCCAGAGAGTTGGGCAAAATCCAAAGCAGGTAGCGTGGGTTTGTCATGGGTAGGTGATAAAGGCTACATTGGCGTGGCGGTAAGCGAACGCAAGGACAAATATGGATTGCCAGCTCATAATCATTTGTACGAAGGTTGTTCGGTTATTTCGATTTTTGACAGTTTTCGCTATCGTCCGTATTTGCAAAAATATCCGCAACTGATTGATGAATCCGATGTTAATTATATCAACCCACGTCCAGATTGTGAACACGCTCACGGTAATAGTGAAAGTCATGGTATTCAAGATAAACACGACCATGCACCGCCTTTTATTGACTTGGTGACCAAACGTTATGATTTGCGTGGCGAATGGCAAAACCCAACATCATGGATTAGTAAAGTGCGTGGTAATGTCGGCTATGTCGATTATCAACATGATGAAAAAGAAGGCAATATTGTCAGCACATCTTTTAAAAATAAAGGCAAAAGTTGCCCGTTTGGAATTGACCCACGAGCCGACAGAGCGTTTAAAAATGTTGTGGGGATTGCAATATTTACAGCAGGATAATAGTGCTGAATCTCCTGTTACTCAATGGCGAAATCAACAAGTTTTGACAAAAAATGATTTAACCAACCAAAGCATTTTTGCGATGGGTAAATATGATTTTGACAAACTATCGGTGGAACTTGGCACACGTTTAGAAAAACAAAAAGTGGCAATGGATTTTGACAAACATTATATCGAAAAACAAAATGCGTCAAAGTAGCTGGCTCAAAGGTGAAAAACTAGAAAACGCCATTACTTACGCCCTAGATGCGGCGAAACCGAATGAAAAAACTGCCCATTCTTACGCATTGGGATTGAATTATCAGTTTTTGCCTGACTATACTTTATCGTTAAATGTATCTCATCAAGAACGTTTGCCCAATTCGCAAGAGCTTTACACACACGGTATGCACTTAGCGACCAATTCTTTTGAAATTGGCAATCGGCATTTGCAAAAGGAAAAATCCAACAATTATGAATTAACATTGGCTTATCAAGGTGATAAATTAGACTACAAAGTTTCGGGCTATTTGTACGATTTTGACAACTATATTTACCTACAATCGATTAACGAATATCTCGGCACGGCACGCATTCAGCACGTTCGCCAGCTACGGATTAACCGTTACGACCAAAGCCCTGCCAAATTTTATGGTACGGAAGTCAGTATCGGCTACCAATTTTCACCGATTTATTATGCCTCTATTTTTGGCGACTATGTCAAAGGGCGATTGCATGATATGCCTGATATTGTGGTGGATTATAAACCTGCGGGCTGGTTTGACCCAGAAGTGAAAACCTACGGCAAACAAGAAGACCGCTACACGCCACGCCTACCACCAATGCGACTTGGTGCAAAAGTGCAAGCCGATTTTGATGAAAAATGGTCGGGAAGTCTTGAGTTTGTGCATACTTTTGACCAAGAAAGGGTATCCAAATTTGAAGGGATTACCAAAGGCAATAACCTGTTAAACATGGGGATTGACTACAAAAACTTTTTTAGGCAATGCCGATTATTCGATTTTCTTTAAAGCCAATAATCTGCTTGATGAAAAAGTGTACGCTCACGAAACATTTTTGCCCTATATTCCACAAATGGGCAGAAATTTTAGCTTAGGTATTAATGTCAAATTTTAAGTAAAAATAGCAGGGTTGTATTTACATAAATGATATGTTATAGCATTACATTTTATTATCATTATGTTACAATATGGGGCTGTACTAGATTAGCTATCATGTCATACTAAAAATATGAAGCTAACACATTGTAAATTAAGTAAAAAGCACAGAAAAAACTACTTGAATTTTTTGTACTAGAAGTTACTGCTCGAGCAGCAGCTGGTTTACTACCAAATTCACCCTAATTCAGCAGCCTTATTTTACCATAAATAAGACCGTTGTGATAGAATGACAATCTTAGCCTTGAAGCTCACGAAACCTTTGACGGTGAAATAGAATTAGAATAAAAGCTATTTCGG
>CAKMOY010000007.1 GCA_927911235.1 uncultured Moraxella sp. | reverse complement strand
TACTTCATAATCTGGACGTATGCAATACGCCCCTACAACTATTGTATTATTTTCTGTTTTAATATTAAGTTTAATTTAAATGTTCTTTAACCGCATTTGCCAATTCGTTGGCGACCACATCACATTCAATTTCATCATCAGACTCCACCATCACACGGATTAACGGCTCTGTGCCTGATTGACGGATTAACAATCGCCCACGTCCTTTTAGTTGTGCTTCGGCATTGGCAAATTTTTCGGCAAGCTGTGGAATCTGGTAAGGGTCTTGTTTTTGACTCAAACGAACGTTTACCAATTTTTGTGGCAAAATGCTAAAACCTTCGCTCAATTTTGACAAACTTAAGTCGGTTTTTGCCATAATGGCAAGCACTTGCAACCCTGCAACAATCGCATCGCCTGTACTGGCTTTGTCCAATGTCAAAATATGTCCAGACGGCTCACCGCCTAACACCCAGCCTTGTTCTGTTAAGTTTTGCATAACGTATCTGTCGCCCACTTTGGCACGCACAAAACTAATATTTTCACGCTCCAATGCCAACTGCAAGCCCATATTACTCATCAACGTACCGACAACGCCGACCGCTTTTTCATCGCCTTTGGTCGCCAAAATGTACAAAATACGGTCGCCATCTACGACTTGCCCTTTTTCATCAACCATCATAATACGGTCACCATCGCCATCTAGGGCGATACCTAAGTCCGCTTGCTGTTCTAGCACGGCTTTTTGTAGGGTTTCAATGTGGGTTGAGCCGACGCTGTCATTGATATTTGTGCCATTTGGCTCATTGGCAATCGCAATCACGTCTGCCCCCAACTCACGAAGCACACGTGGGGCAACGCTATAACCTGCACCGTTGGCACAATCCACGACGATTTTTAAGTTTTTTAAATTTAATTGATAAGGAAAACTGCCTTTACAAAACTCAATATACCGACCTTTGGCATCTTCAATACGATGATGGCGACCCAAATGCAAACCATCAATGTTAAAGCTTGTATTTTCTAATTGTGCCAATTTGTCATTAATCGCTTGTTGCAATTCGTCCGATAATTTTTTGCCGTCATGCGAAAAAAACTTAACCCCATTGTCATAAAAAGGATTGTGCGAAGCGGAAATCACCACGCCTGCATCAGCATGAAAACTGCGTGTCAAATGGGCAATCGCAGGGGTCGGAATCACACCAAGCATATGCACATCAACGCCTGATGCGTTAAATCCAGCTTGTAAACAGGCTTCAATCACATACCCTGAAATGCGTGTATCTTTGCCAATCACGACATTGGGACGGCGGTTTTGGTTAGGATTTTGCTCATTTAAAACTTGCCCTGTGGCAAAGCCCAATTTTAACAAAAATTCTGGGTGAATCGGAAAATCGCCGAATTTACCACGGATACCATCTGTACCAAAATAACTCATAATTTTACCTTTTTTTTAAATTTAATATTGACAAATATGTCAAATAATATATCAGATATCATACCTTTTGTCATTTTTTTCAAAAAAAAATCCACCAAATGTTTGGTGGATTTTTCATTGCAAAAACGTTATGAATACAGGCTCTAAATCGTTTGTTAATTAATTTTGGCGATAATTTGGGGCTTCTTTGGTAATTTGCACATCGTGAACGTGCGATTCTTTCATACCTGCTGACGTAACACGCACAAATTCAGGTTTTGTACGCATATCTTCAATCGTGGCACAGCCTGTATAGCCCATTGATGAACGCAAGCCACCTGCCATTTGATTGATAATACCTGCCACAGGGCCTTTATAAGGTACACGACCTTCAATGCCTTCTGGAACAAGTTTTTCCACGCCGTCTTTGCTGTCTTGGAAATAGCGGTCTGACGAGCCATTTTGTCCACTCATCGCACCCAATGAACCCATGCCACGATAGGCTTTGTAATATCGCCCTTGAAATAGCTCCACTTCACCGGGGGCTTCTTCTGTCCCTGCAAGCAAGCTACCGACCATGATACAGCTTGCACCTGCGGCAATCGCTTTTGCCATATCACCAGAAAAACGAATACCACCATCAGAAATCAGTGGAATACTGTCTTTTAACGCACTGGCAACATTGTCAATCGCCGAAATCTGTGGCACGCCAACTCCTGCAACAATGCGTGTGGTACAAATAGAACCTGGACCAATACCGACTTTAACTGCGTCCGCCCCCATATCACGTAATGCCAATGCCGCATCACCTGTGGCGATATTACCGCCAATCACTTGTACTTGTGGAAAGTTTTTCTTCACCCAATTGACACGCTCAAGCACGCCTTTAGAATGTCCGTGAGCGGTATCCACGATAATCACATCCACGCCCGCACCGACCAAGGCTTCCACACGGGCTTCTGTATCTGCACCTGTGCCGACAGCCGCCCCAACACGCAAGCGACCTTTGGCATCTTTACACGCATTTGGATTGTTTTCGGCTTTGGTAAAATCATTGACCGTAATCAAACCTTTTAAACGCCCATTATCATCAGTTACAATCACTTTTTCAATGCGATGTTCATGGAGCAAACGTTTGATATTTTCGGTACTTTCGCCTTCTTTGACTGTTACCAATTTTTCTTTGGGTGTCATCACGTTTTTGACAGGTTGATTGTGATTTTCTTCAAAACGCAAATCACGATGGGTAACAATACCGACCACTTGTTTATTTTCATCAACCACAGGCACACCGCTAATTTTGTTTTCACGTGTGATTTTTAACAGCTCACCCACAGTTACATCAGGCGTTACCGTGATTGGGTCAGCGACCGTACCTGCTTCAAATTTTTTGACATGACGCACTTGACGAGCTTGACGTGCGATATCCATATTTTTGTGAATAATCCCCAAACCACCAAGCTGTGCCATAGAGATTGACATTTTGGCTTCGGTAACGGTATCCATCGCTGCCGAAATGATTGGCAAATTAAGCTCAATACCTGTTGTCAAGCGAGTTTTTAGATTGACGGATTTTGGTAACACTTCAGAATAAGCTGGCAATAACAGCACATCATCAAAGGTTAAGGCTTCATTGACTATTTTTAACATAATGACCCCAATGGTTGTTGTAAATTGTTTTTGATAATTGGTGAATTTAATATACAAAAATTTGCCAAACAAAAAACACAAAAGGCTAAACAGATTTCTGCCTAGCCTTATTTTTTAA
>CAKMOY010000006.1 GCA_927911235.1 uncultured Moraxella sp. | reverse complement strand
TCTTTATCAATTTTGCCAACGAGTTCCATACGGCGTTTTATCCCTGCAAAATTTGATAAGGCTTCGCACGCTTTTTCCACACTTACGCCCACGTTGTAGGCGGAGGCGATTGCCACAAGTCCGTTGTTTACGCTGTGCAGTCCGCTCATTGACCAGTTTACTGTGCCTGTATTTTCACCATGTTTCACGTGGAACATTGAGCCGTCTTCTTGAACCAATTCGGCTTGCCAGTCGCTGTTGTCATTCAAACTGGTTCGCCAAATTGGTGTCCAGCACCCTTTTTTGATGGTGTCTTCAAGGCTTTGAGTGTCTTTTGGCATGATGATTTTGCCATTTGACGGTATCATGCGTACCATGTGGTGAAATTGGGTTTGAATGGCTTCCAAATTGGCAAAAATGTCAGCGTGGTCGTATTCTAGGTTGTTTAAAATGGCGGTGGTTGGACGATAATGGACAAATTTTGAGCGTTTTATCAAAAAACGCACTGTCGTATTCGTCCGCTTCAATGACAAAATAACCTTCGCCTGTTTCGTCCGCATTTTTGCCAAGATATGAGCTGTGTTTAAAGGCGTTTTGCAAGCGTTCATCCTGTGTATTTACCAGTGGCACACCGCCAATCAAAAAGCCTGTGTCAATACCCGCATATTGCAAAATCCACGCAAGCATGGTGGTTGTGGTGGTTTTGCCGTGCGTGCCTGCGACCGCCAAAACGTGGCGATATTGCAAAACGTGTTCTGCCAAAAACTGCGGCCCTGATGTATAAGGAATACGGTTATTTAGCATATATTCCACCGCTTCAATACCACGTTTCATGGCGTTGCCGACAATCACAAGGTCTGGGGCAGGCTGTAAGTGCGTGACAGAATAGCCTTGCATAATCTCAACGCCTGCATTTTCTAGCTGAGTGGACATGGGCGGATAGACGTTGGCGTCCGAACCTGTAACCGTGTGTCCCAAATCACGAGCAAGCAGGGCAAGTGACCCCATAAACGTACCGCAAATACCAAGAATGTGAATGTGCATAAAAAAACGCCTTATTTGAATAAATAAGGCGTATTTTAACAGATTTTTTAATGATTAAATAAAAAATTAATCATCAATTCTTTCTGACAAAATTTTCAAATCTGGATATGACAATTTGATATCATATTCTTGATTATTTTTGTAGGCTTCTACGCTCAATGCAGGCTTAAAAAAATGGTCGTCAGCTTCTACATCAACCACTTGATAACCACGTTGTCGCAACATATTCACCGCTTTTTGTTGCACCGCTGGATAATTTTTGTCTTGATACACTTGACGCTCAATCATATCGTCCCCTGCCATTGCAGAAACGCTGGTAAATAATACAGGCAATACCGCCAAAGTTGCAATTACTGATTTGTTAAACATAATGTTTTCCTCTTGGTTAAATAAAAACGTTAAAATGGATAAAAGATTATCCGTTTAATTGATGTGTATAATAAACGATAAATCTTAACGTTATCTTAAGAGAGGAAAAAAAGACAAAAAAATCAGCGTTTTTTAATTCGCTTTGCCATCATGTTGTTCATTCACTACCGTTTCCGCTTTGTCAAACAACCAACCTGCCAAAAACGACTGATGTCGCACGCTGTCATCGTCATTTTTTAGGCTTTGTACATAGTCGTGGGTGTAGCCTTCCCAAGCCAAGGCTTCATCATGGGTCATTTTGCCAGTCAAAGTCAAATACCGCAAATACACAAGCCACGTATTTAACACATCGCTTTCGCAATAGGTGGTGAGTTTTTGCCACTCGCCTGCCTGCACCATCGGCACGACATCATAGCCATCAATCGTCTGTTTGCCCGCAAAACCGCACGCAATAGCCACCACGTCCAGTTTTTGATACGTGCCATTCATGGCGGTTTTTAACATCAAATCGGTGTGGCGGTCGTGGTAGCGATTGATATAATTGTTATATTTCATTTCACTGGTATTTTCGGTAAACAGTTTTGGGGCGGATAGTCCATGTTGCAAGGCTCGGTAACTCATCACAGGTATATCAAAACCCTTGCCATTCCAACTTACCAAAGTTGGCAATTTTTCAATAGAATTAAAAAATGTCATCAACATTTCGCTTTCGCTATGGCTTTGTAATGACAAAGTTTTTAAGGTCATTTTGCCATTGGCGACCCAAAGCACCGACAAACAGGCGATTTTGTGCAAAGGCAACGGCATAAACGGCGTATCCGCTTCGGCTTGACGCAACTGGATTAATTCGGTCAAAGCCGTGTCATCATCAAGCTTAGCAAGCTGTGGATACAGGCGTTTTGCCACGGTGATATCAGGAATGGTTTCAATATCAAAAACCAAAATCGGCGGTGCGGTCATATTTTTTCCTATTTGTCAAAATTATTCATTATTTTTTAACTATTTTTAAAAACTTAATTTATTTGTCATCAAAACCAAACAATCCTGTAGATAAATATCTATCACCCCTATCGCACACGATAAACACAATCACCGCATCAGGGTTGTCTTTGGCAATCTGCAAACTTGCCCAACCTGCACCGCCTGACGACACCCCACAAAAAATCCCTTCTTGGCGAGCCAGTTGTCGCATGGTGATTTCGGCATCGGATTGGCGAATGTCCATGATAGTGTCCACCCATGTTTCGTTAAAGATTTTTGGCAAATAGGCTTTTTCCCAACGGCGAATCCCTGCGATATTTGAGCCTTCAGACGGCTGTAAACCGATGATTTGAATGTCAGGATTTTTTTCTTTTAAAAATTTTGCCACGCCCATAATCGTGCCAGTTGTCCCCATACTACTCACAAAATGGGTGATTTTGCCTTGGGTTTGTTGCCAAATCTCTGGGGCGGTGCTGTGATAATGTGCCAGCCAATTATCATCATTGTTAAACTGGTCTAGCACCACACCTTTGCCGTCTGCTTGCATTTGTAATGCCAAATCTCGTGCTTGTTCCATGCTGTCCACTTCAATCAAAGTCGCACCGTAGGCTTTCATCGCATCTTTTCGCTCTTGGGTGGAATTTTTTGGCATTAACAGCGTCATCTTGTAGCCCATCATCGCCGACACCATCGCCAACGCAATGCCTGTGTTGCCACTGGTCGCTTCTATCAGCGTATCGCCTTGTTTAATCAGTCCTTTGTTTTCAGCTTGGCGAATCATGTTAAGTGCGGGGCGGTCTTTGACCGAGCCTGCGGGATTATTGCCTTCTAATTTTGCCAAAATGGTCGCACCGTTTGGCGAAAAACGTTGTAATTTTACCAAAGGGGTATTGCCAACGCATTGTTCTAGGTTGGTCGTTGTGGTGATAAAGTTGTTCATAATTTGACTACTTTTTTTGTGAAAATTGGCTTATTTTAACAAACTTTGCGGTTTTCGTCATTTGCAAAACAAAGATTTTATGGCGTTTTGGGTAACAACTGGTTAAAATAATGTTTTTAATTTAAATTGGATAAAATGTTGTGGCAAAACGTTTTCGTTTGGATTTTTCAACCGCTTATGGACAGCTAATTTTATTAGTGTTTTTGCCAATCAGCTTGCTTGCGATGGTGGGCGGTGTGCTGGTGCTGTACGACACCAGCCGAGCAGGTCGCATTATCCAAAAAGCCAGTGCCGACACCTTGCTAAACCAGTCGCAGACGCTGTTGGCAGGCTGGTACAACGAGTTAGCGGTGATTGAACAAAATGTGGCAAACGACAAAAACCGCCAAAGCCAAAAAACGCCACCGCAAACTTTAAGCAAAGACGAGTTAAATAACAAACAAAATACGCTCAGCCAAAAGCTACAATTTGGCATTAACGACCGCCATTTGCAAGGCTTGATGGTTATCAATGAACAAGGTGATGTGTTGCTTCATTTTGGGGAAACTTATCCTTTACAAGTCAAAAATAAAGATTTGTCTGTCAATCAAATTTTTTTAAATAATTTGCAAAAATCGATGTCAAAACGCCAATTTTCACAAAATTTTTATCCGCAATATGGACAAAATTATTTGGGTTATACTATTGATTATTTGACCGCCCAAAATCATTATGTGATTGACACAGGTGATGGTACATTTTATTCCAAGCCTTTGATGTTAAACGCAAAAAATCACAATTTTGGCAAAATGTGGTTGATTGTTAATGTGGACAATGAACCGTTAAAAATCGCCCGTTATCAGGTGATTTTGGCATTGGCAATCACAGGTTTGTTTACTATTTTGTTGTTGCTGTTGTCTATTAACATTTATGCCAGACGTTGGATTACGCCGATTTATGAAATGCGGTTGCATTTGCAACGCACCAATGCCGAAAATCTGTACAAGCCGATGGCGATTGAGTCCAGCGGTGAGATTAATCAGTTGCAACAGGATTTGGTAAAAACGTTACGCCGATTGCACAGCAGTTTTCAAGAGTTAAAAAACCATGCCGACCAGACCGAAGACGACTTACGCCAAACTTTTGACGAAATGGAAATGCAAAACATTTCTATGCGAAATGCTCACGATGCGGCAATTTCTGCCAACCGCACCAAGTCGGCTTTTTGGCAAATATCAGTCATGAGTTACGCACGCCTTTAAACAGCATTGACGGCTTTATCAATCTGTTATCACGGCATGGCGGATTGAACCATGAGCAAGATTTGTACGTACAAACCATTCGCAAATCATCGGCACATCTGTTGGCACTCATCAATGATGTGTTGGATTTTTCCAAAATTGAAGCGGGCAAATTGGTGCTAGAAAAGCATGAATTTGACTTGTATGCGACCATTTATGACGTGGTTGATATGTTATCACCGATTGCCGCTGAAAAAGGGCTTCGACTTGCGGTGTATTTTTATGATGATGTGCCACGTTATTTGTTGGGCGATGCGTTGCGTGTTAAACAAGTTTTGACAAATTTGGTGAATAATGCGATTAAATTTACTGACACAGGCGAAGTTATTGTGCGTGCAAGCCTTGATGAAACAAGCGATAACAACGTAAAAATCAGCATTACTGACACAGGTCGTGGCATTGATACCGCTCACCAAAAAGTGCTGTTCCAAAGTTTTTCACAAGGCGACCCATCTATCACTCGCCAATATGGTGGCACAGGTTTGGGCTTGGTTATTTCAAAACAATTAACGCAACTGATGGGCGGTACAATCGGTTTTTACGACCACCAAAGCACCAATGACAGTAGCAATAATCATAGCAATGACAATGATGTTGCCCATGCCAAAGGCTCAACATTTTGGTTTAGTTTGCCAATCGACATGAATGAACAACAAGCCAAAATCAACGAATTGCCGATGAAAGAGCTTTGGGAAATTTCAGTAAATTTGACGCACAGCAACGAAAAACCGTTACAAATATTGGTATGGATAGAGCATTTGGCAAGTTTGCAAATTTTGCGTGGCAGTTTACGCCAATTAAACGTACATATTGACACCGTTAATTCGTTAAACACCTTGCTTGATGCGTTAAATCAGCACAAACAGTACGATTGGCTGTTGATTGATAATGGCTTGTCCGCAGATACCACCGCTTTGTTAAAACAAATTCGTTTACATTATGCAGGCAAATTGGCATTATTTGGTTATCATGTCAATCTTGACCCCGATTTGTTAAAACGTTATCAAGTGCATAGCCTGTATCAACCGCTTGACCGCAGACAACTTTATCAATTGTTAAACAACAACCAATCCAGCAAACCACAAGAAACACCGCCCCAAAAATGGCAAGGTTTTTGTGTGTTGGCGGTGGACGACCATGTGCCGAATTTGTTGGTTTTAGAAGCCTTGTTACAAGAGCTTGGCGTGTCGGTGGTGTCGCTTAATAGCGGATTTGATGCGATTGAATATATGCGAAACAGCCTAAAATTGAACGCCAATCCTGACAAAGCGTATCAACACATTGACTTAATTTTTATGGACATTCAAATGCCAAAAATGTCAGGAAGACAGGCATCGCAACAAATTCGCCAATTAGAACACCTTGCCAACGAACAATTTGGCACAACATGCCAAACCCCCATCATCGCACTCACCGCCCACAGCCTATCGGACGAAAGAGAAAAACTGTTGGCATCGGGCATTAATGACTATGTTGGCAAACCAATTAGCCAACCACAATTGATAAAAGTGTTAGAACATTGGCTTGCCAATAACCAAAGCCACAAAACATCTTTGACACTACAACCCACAGACGACAATGCCATAGACGACAACGCCACAGACGCAGTATTAGATGATGATGAAAATCCGTTATTGGTGATTGATTGGCAAGATGCACTTACTCGTGTCGCTGGCAAGGCGGATTTGGCAAGCAATCTGTTAAACCTAATCATAGAATCCAGCACCCAAGAAAAAGCCGAACTCACCCAAGCATGGCAAGACAACAACCGAGAAGCCATCGCCAACATCGCTCACCGCATTTTGGGGACGAGCCGTTACACAGGCGTGCCACAGTTACGCCACGCCAGCCAACAGCTAGAAGATAAATGTTTATTAAATGTGGATAACAATTCGCCCACCCAGTTTATTTGGCTTCAGCCGTATTTTGAACAGCTGATAACCGCTTTGGACAATCTGATTTCGGTAGATTTTGACGATTATCCCATGTTAAAAAACCACAAAACAGACGACCCCAAAGAAAATGACATGGCGTGGAAAATGATGTAATCGTTGTTTTATTTATTTTGCCCTGCACAATTTGGGCTGTTTGGCACTTGGCTTAAGTTTTGCCATTCATCAGGCGTATAGGCATGAATGGCAAAAGCATGAATCGTACCGCCACCTTGTGCCAGTAAGTGATTAACCGTTTGATAAACCAACTGATGACGCTGTACCAAGCGTTTTTCAACAAAAGCAGGGCTGACAATCACCAGTTTAAAATGGCTTTCTTTGCCATCAAAATAATTGGCATGATTCATAGATTCGTTGATTAAATCCACAAAAACAGGATTTAAACTTTGTACACATTGTAAAATGTTGTCTGCTAATGGCGTAGGCATGGTTTTTCTCGCTTTTTGATAAATAAAATTAAAAAAAGGGCAAGCCATCGCCACCCTTTTTTTGTGTTTAGCTAAGATTTTTTTGACAAATTATTTTTTTGCTTGTTGATACAATGGCAAAACTTTTGGCATCATCGCTTGCAAATTGGCGATACGGGTCGCACTCACAGGGTGGGTACTCAAAAACTGTGGGGCACTGCGTCCGCCACTATTTTGTTGCATTTTTTGCCAAAGTGTAACCGCAGCATTTGGGTCATACCCAGCACGAGCCATCAGCTCAAGCCCCATCAAATCCGCTTCGGTTTCTTGGGTACGGCTGTTTGGCAATGTTAAACCCAAATCCCCTGCCAAGCCTGCGACCTGTGCCTGTCCGCTAGACAAACCAAAAACCGCCGCCCCAAGTCCAATCGCCGTTTGCGTCGCTACTTGTCTTGACATACGTTCACGAGAGTGTTCACGCAAGGCATGTGCCATTTCGTGTCCCATGATGGCAGCAATTTCAGCATCGGTGAGTTTGAGTTTTTCAATAATGCCAGAATAAAAAACGATTTTGCCACCCGGCATCACGTAGGCATTGATTTCACTACTTTCAATAATGTGGACTTCCCACGCCCAGTTACGTGCATCAGGACGATACGCCCCTGTTTGGGCGATAAGGCGATTGGCAATACTTTTTAGGCGATTTAATTGGACTTTATCCACGTCCAATTTACCTTCATTTTTGGCTTGTTGCATGGTTTTTTGGTAGCTTTGGTTTGACAGTTGCATAACCTGCTCGCTTGACACCATCAACAACTGATTACGTTTAACACCAATCGCTCCTGTGTCCGTGGTGCTAGAACAAGCCGTCAAACTACCACCGACCAAAGCAATCGCCAGCATAGGGATTGCGATTTTTTTAAACATTGTCATACGCTCCATTTTTTATTTACAATTGCCTTATTATAGTCAATTTTGGTCTAATAGACAAAATTCATGCTGACACCCCACTCAAAGCCTGATACCATATAGCTTTGAGTAGGATTTTTATGAAAAACAAAAAGTATGTCCTGTTTGTAGGTCTACAAAC
>CAKMOY010000005.1 GCA_927911235.1 uncultured Moraxella sp. | reverse complement strand
CTTCTATCAAAATAGCATGAAAAATGTCTATTAGGGAGGGGGTATCTGTTTTTTAGCATGAATTTTGTCTATTTAGACCTGGCTTTTTTATGGTTTTTTGAAAAAAATTGAATTTGTCAAAAAATGTTTAGATTAGTTGGTCGCTGAAGCAATCGGTGCTTGTACATCAACGGTTTCGTCAGTGTTGGCTTCAATTTTTTCGGCAGCTGATGCAACTTTTTCTTTGTTTTCTTCAACCACTTCGGCTTTGGCGGTTGCTGTTGTACTTGCTGGGGTGCTTGCAGCAGCAGTTGCGGTGGCTGTTTCGGTAACGGCTGGCGTGCTTGCGTTAGCGTTTAATTGCTCTTTGGTGAAGTGCTGACCTGCTGGACGCATAAATGCCGTTACGCCAACCAACGCCACAATAGCTAAAAACGCTACTGAACCGATTAAGGTGTGTAGCAGTTCTTTTTTGATATCATTTTCCACAACGTCATGATGAGACATGATAAACCTCACTTAAATTTTTAACCAGATGGTAATATTATACGAAATTTCTGTATCATTATATACTAAATTTTTACAGCATTGTATAAAACCTTATTAATTTTATGGTTTTTTTTGTATTATCGGCGTTTTTTTTGGGCTATTTTGCTTGCTTAATACACTGATAAGGAACAAAAAACCGCTTAACAGTAATATCGGATAACTGCCCCAACGCATAAATGGCGTGTTGCCTGTGCGAGATTGGATTTCGCCACGCAGGACAGTTGATTGAAACTGTGGTGCTTTAGCAACGATTTGTCCTTTGTCGTTGATGATGGCGGTTACGCCTGTGTTGGTGGCACGCACGAACCAGCGTCCTGTTTCTATCGCACGCATTTGCACCATTTGTAAGTGTTGCAACGGGCCTGCCGATGTGCCAAACCATGCATCATTAGAAACGGTTAGCAAAAAGTCGCTGTGTTTGGCATTTTGGCGAGTGGTGTCAGGATAAGCAACTTCATAACAAATTGCCACGCCAACACGGTTATTTTTGGCGGATAAAGGCGGTTGATTGGCTTTGCCTTCGCTAAAACTAATCGCACCGCCCATCAAGTCTGGCAATGCCCAATTTAACAAGCCTTCAAACGGTACATATTCGCCCACAGGGACAAGGTTTTGTTTTTTGTACAAGCCTTCGGCATTCGCCCCCAACGCAATCACGCTGTTATAATACGGTGGGTGTTTGTCGGTTGCCGAGTTATATTCGCTGTTATCCACATAGGGTATGCCTGTTATCCAACTGGTGTTGGTTTGTTTGGCAATATTGGCAACTTCGCTGATAAACTCCCAAGCGTCAAGCTGGGTCATCGGAATGGACGCTTCTGGCCAGACCACGATGTCTTGCCCCCATTCGCTTTGCGATAACGTGGCGTAGATTTCTAGGGTTTTTGATTGATAAGAGGTAAGCCATTTTAAATCTTGCGGAATGTTGCCTTGAATTAATGATACCTTGAGATTTGGGCTGTTTTTGGCTTGCGTCCAAGCAGGATTAATCAGCCACAATGCCACACTTGCCACCAACAGCACATTGGCTAAAATAACAAATTGATAACGTTTGCGAATGGTTTCTACCAAACTTGCCGACACAAATACCGACAAAAAACTAATCGCCAATACGCCAAAAATTGGAGCAAGGCTATTTATCCACATTTGTTCGGTATAAGCATAACCCACAAATAACCAAGGAAATCCTGTAAAAAGCCAAGTTTTTAGCCATTCTTGTAGCACCCAAAGCGATGCAAAGCTAAAAGGTTGTTTGGCGGTATATTTGTTAAAAACCCATGCCAACAAGCCATGAAACAAGCCCATGACAAGCCCCATCACCGCAATCATCAAAACTGCCAAAACTGCAGACGTGTTGCCATATTGGTGAATGGACGTGTACAGCCAAAACGCCCCCACGCACCAAAGCCCCATGCCGTACATCTCACCAATCAAAAACGCACGAGCGTGCGTCATCGGTGCTAGTAGCAAGGCATACAGCACCAAAGGCGAAATCAAAGCAATGAACCACAATTGATAAGGGGCTAACGCAAACATAAACATCGCCCCAGCCAGCCACGCAATTATCAAACGTGGCAACAGGGCAAATTCATTGATACCGCTGTCATGGCTTTGGGCGGTCAGTTGTTTTTTTAAAGATTGGGTATTTAAACGCATAATTTACAAAATCAGATTGGTTGGCAAGACTAACTATTATACCCTTTTACCAATTCAATTTCTTGAATAAATCGCTCATCAGCCGACAAAACCGTTAATTGACAATCATCAATCAGCACTTTTTGCCCCAATACGTCATTGACTTGCCCCAAACTGTGCATCACCAAACCGCCCATGCTATTGACTTCGTCATGCAAAAAAGTTGTACCAAGCTGTTGATTACACAGCTCAATCGGCGTGATGGATTGCACAATCCAAGTATCGGTTTTGCCGACCACAGGGACGATGTGATTGGTTTCGTCAATGCTCGCGATGTCGTCATGTTCGTCTTCAATGTCGCCCACGATTTCTTCTAACAAATCTTCTAATGTTACCACGCCTGCGGTATTGCCAAATTCGTCAATGACGATAGCCATGTGCATTTGGTTTTTTTGAAAAGGCGTAACAAATTGTCCGAACGAGCGGTTTCGCTGATAAAAATCGGCTGACGTAACACGCTGTTTAAGTCAAAATGTGCCGTACCGCCACGGGCTTTTTCCACCAAAAACGGAATCAAATCTTTTGCCAATAAAATGCCGATAACATTGTTTTGGCTGTCATCTTCAAACACAGGATAGCGAGAATGATTGGTTTCTAGGTAGGCTTGCATGATGTCTGGTGGCGTGGTGTGAATGGATACGCCTGTTACTTGGCTCATCGGTGTCATGATTTCGTGGACTTGCGTGGCAGGTAGCTCAAGCACGCCCTCTAACATCGCAACCGTATCAGGCTCAAGCAGTCTGCGAGAGTCTTGAATTATTTTTACCAGTTCATCACGGGTTTCTGGTGCGGTGGATAGCCAGCGTTTTAGCCCTTTTGACCAAAGGCTGGAAGTTTGTTGGTTACTCTGGTGTGAGTTGTCGTCTGACATGACGGACAAAGACCTCTTGTTGCGAATATTGTTTGCAACTTTAACCCAACTTGCGTGGGCTTGCAATCTTTTTTTAAAAAATTAACAAAATTTGTCAAAACGATTGTCAAAAATTGCAAACAGATATTATGGTTAATCTGAAATTATATTGAACACCGTTCACCCTGAGCTTGTCAAAGGGTAACGGTCGTTATGGTTCGACAAGCTTACCACGAACGACCGTGTGTACTATAATTCGGTTTTTACTATCAATCTTATTGTTCAATCCAATAAATCACTCGCTCTTCTTGGTCTATTTCGGATATTTGGGTTTCGGACACACAGCGACCTGCAACGCTAACGTTATTTTGGTACATCAATTGCTCAGTTTTGGCTTTATCCTTGGTGATTAACAAATGCCAATTGGGCAAATCTTGTCCACGATACAGACGTTTGTATGCACAAGTAGCAGGCAACCACGGCAAATCCGCCAAAATCTCCACCGTCAAACTGATACAATCAGGCACATAGGCACGCCGTTCGGCATAGCGTGAACAACTGCCCGTTTCACAGTCCAGCAGTCGGCACGCCACGTCGGTGTATTCCACTTCGTCCGTGTCTTCGTCTTGCAATTTTACCAAACAGCACGCCCCACAGCCATCGCACAGAGCTTCCCATTCGGCGGTGGTGAGCATATCTAGTGGATATTTTTGCCAAAAATTTGGGCGAATATCGGTTTGGGCGGGCGAGGTGTTATTGCTTGGCATAGGATAGTAAGTCTTAATAAAAATTCACATTATTATAACGGAAAATTTTGTTAAAATGGTATATTGTAAATTTTTAGCCAACATGTTTAACCAACAAAAGGGCAATGGTATGCAAATCCAAACTTCAGAATTACAATCCACCACGCCAGATGGCACAACGCTAAAAAGCTACGTTTGTTCACCAAACGACAGCTTAGCAACCAAACTACCTGCGATTTTGGTCGCACCTGAATGGTGGGGTGTGAGCGAACACCCAAAAATGTTACCGAAAAACTTGCCAAAGCGGGCTTTGTCGCTGTGGCGATGGACATTTATGGCGATGGCAAATTAACCACCGATGCCAGTCAAGCCAACGAATGGATGAGCCAAATGCTTGCCGACCAAGACAAACTGATGGCTCGTTGTGCATTGATTTTAAAAGATTTTTGTCAATTGGACAATGTGGATAAAGACCGTATCGGTGTAATTGGGTTTTGTTTTGGTGGTAAAATTGCGTTGGATATGGCTCGTGAAGGCTTTGATATCAAGGCAGTTGCGACTTTTCACGGCAACCCAATGCCAAAACAACCCGCCCAAAAAGACAAATTTATAGCCAAAGTCTTGGTTGCACATGGCGAAGCTGACAGCATGGTGTCTATGGAGGCGATTGAGGGCTTAAAACAAGAGCTGGACAATGCCCAAGTGGATTATACCATTGATGTGTACGAGGGGGCAAAGCATGGTTTTAGCAATCCGCACGCCGATGAACGTGCCAAACAAAATGGCGTGGATTTGGGCTATGATGAAGCAGCCACCACGATTAGTTGGGATAATATGATTGAATTTATGAATAAAAATTTGTGATGGGTGATAGCGATTGCTTATCAAATTTGACAAGCAACAATTTATAATCAGCAAACACTTTTGTGGTTTGCTGATTTTTTATGCGTACTAAAAAAAATTTGCGATATTATACACAAGTGTTTAAAAAACACAATAAATAAATATGTTAAATGTATGTTTATTATTCTTAAAAAATTTTATTAAATTAAAATAAATATTAAATATATATTTTCAAATAAAAATAAACAATAAAATTGGCTTAACGACAAATTTTACAGGATAAATAGCCTTAATTTATCCCAAAAAATCGGTTAGGATAAAGATATCTTTATTCACCCGACAAGGAACAAAGCCATGATAAATTACAGCTTTTATTCACAGTTTGACAACCAAACGAACCGACCGAGTAACAAACAACCGCAAATCGCACTGTTTATTGACGCAGAAAACGTACCAGCTCAGCACATGGACGATGTGATGGCAACCTTGCAACAGCAAGGCGAAATCGTCATCAAACGTATCTATGCCAACTGGAGCAAGCCACAAGTGCAAGGCTGGCGTGATGCGATTGTGTTACATGGTCTGACGAGTATTCACCAATTTGACCATGTGGTCGGCAAAAATGCCAGCGACATCAGCATTTGTATTGATGCGATTGAAACTTGTTTTAAAAAGAAAATTGACATTTTTTTGTGTGGTGACTTCTGATAGCGATTTTACGCCTTTGTGCTTGCGTTTGCGTGAATATGGCAAGCAAGTGATTGGCATGGGCAATATGAACAGCTCAAAATCGCTGGTGAATGCGTGCAATAGTTTTAAATATTTTGTCAAAGAAAACCAAAGTTTGCCAGCACCGATTGCCAAAAATCCTGTCAATTTGCACAACAAAAAATCCCCAAATCCAAACGAAAGCAAAAAATTGATTGCCTTTATCAAAGAATTGATTGCGAGCAAAGGCAAAGATGGCGTGTTAAACACAGCGACTTTGGGTTCAGCATTGCGAAATCACCCAACACTGGATATGAGTACCTTTGGTTATAGCAAAATTGGGGATTTGCTAAAAGTGATGCACGATTTTGACACCTTTACCGAAAATTCGGCATTGTATGTCAAAGTGCATGGCGAACAACCAAAAGCCCAACCACAAAATCAAGCAAAACCACAAACAAAAGCCCAAACTCAAACAATCCCAGAGCCACCGCCGACTTATCAATCAAGCATGCTACAGGACAAAATGTCCAGCGACATGATGTTAAAAGACACCGCCTTAACCAATGCGTTAAGCAATGCGATTGCCACTTATCAAAAAGACAACTTTGCCAAAGTATCTGATGTGAATAGCTATCTTTACGCCACTTTTGGAATTCGTTGTGAAAACTATGGCTACAATGATATGGTAGAATTACTAAAAAATCTTACCACTTTTGAAGTCAAAAAACAAAAAAGACCCAAAAACCCAACAATCGGTGTACTATGTCGCTGACAAACGCTTTTTGACCGACAATGACACCGCCAACGCCGAACCACAAACCAGCACGCCCAACACACCCAGCAAAGCCACTTGCCAAGAGTTGCGTGACAATAACCATTTGGTTGAAAACATTCGTCAAGCGATGGAAAAACACGAACAAAACAACAATGGTTGGGTAATGTTGGCACATATCGGACAAGCATTGCGAGAAAATGGAGTGTCGCACAAAGAGTTTGGTTTTAAAACATTGGCGGAATTGTTAAAAACCATGGATTTGTTTGACATTGAACAAAAAAACTCATCAACTTATGTCAAAGACCCATACTTTAAACCAAAAAAATCGGTGAAAACTGAAGAAACCACCACAACCCAAACGCTTGACATTGAACCAGTTGCAAACAAAGGCGTTGAAATCACAGAAATTGAAAATGCTGAAATCGCAACAGCTCAAAATGATGTGGTGGAAATGATTGAAACATCTGAAAGCCTTAATGTTGTGGCAGAAAGTAGCGAAACCGTTGCAGAAGTGACAGCAGAAACCACAGCAGACGAAATGGCAGAAGAAACAGCCGAAACAACGCCAACATCAACCACAGACGAATTGATTAAATTGTTAAGCGATTCGCAAAATGATGAAAACTTTGTCAATGATGCCAATGATGATAGCGACAGAGATGAAGAAGAAATTTCATTGGGTGAAGCGATTGATATTGCTATTGAAAGCACCGCCCAATCAGATGGCTGGACAAGTTATAGCGATATTGGCAAATTTTTGTACAAAGAATTTGGCGTGCGTTGCTCGGATTATGGTTGCAAAAACTTTATTGAATTTGTCAAACAATATGCCGATTTTAATGATACTGACATTGAAGAGCAAAAAGTTAATAGCAAATTGTGTTTAAAATTATCGGACTATACCAATCCCATTCTTTATAGCTCATAGAAAAAGAATGTTATAAAAATGGGGAAAATTGGTTTTAACTTATCGTGCGTAATTCTCCACCTATAATCTTTCTTGCGAAGCAGTGCTTCTCAGGTGGAGATGTAAGCACTAACGCCCCAATCAGGGCGTTCTTGTTTTTCGATATACTGTCTAATTGTATCAATGGTAGCACCACCAGTCGTTAGCAAAACAAATGGGGATTTTTAGTTGATTATTCATAATTGACACCAATGGAAGTAATGCTAAATTATACCCATATTTCAATTGCCTAACAAGCCATGCTCAAAGCCTACAAATACAGAATTTACCCAAACATCGAACAAGCCTTGCTAATCGAAAAGCATTTT
>CAKMOY010000004.1 GCA_927911235.1 uncultured Moraxella sp. | reverse complement strand
ACCGATACAAACCATTTACCGCCTTGTTTAAAGATTTTAGCGGATAGGATTTTGCCTGTGTGTCGCAGTTTTTCACACATTTTAACCCAACCTAAATTAGGAATTTTAATGCGTTTGCCATCAATTCTAATTGGTCGTTGGTTAGACTAAATCTATCATTACGCCTTTTTTTTCTAAATTGTGGATAACTTGCTTTGCTTTTAAAAAAGTTGTCAAATGCTTTACTCAGTTGAATGATGGCTTCTTGTGGACTGCATTATTTTTTGTCTTGTTCATATTGGTTTTGCCATTGTCCTAACGCCCAATTATAGGCAAGTCGTGCAACACCACAAGCCTTTGCAAAATAGGTGGCTTGTTTGTCATTCGGTTTAAGTTGGATAACATGACCTTTAATCATTGGGTTTCTTTTACCATTTGTTTGACTTGTTTTTTATATTTTCTAAGTCCTTATAGCCGATTGCTAAAGCTATGTATGATTTTTTGGCAAATTCTTTGGGTTTGTACATGATTAAAAAACCTATCTATTTTACATTATTTTAATGGTTTTAGATAGGTTTTCAAGTACTAGTTTTTAACTCTTATTTTTTCTTAAAATTTACCCTTTCATAGATTTTTATCACATCTATCATTAAATCAATGCTTTTTAGGTGTATGGTACCATCACGATAAAAAAACCCACATCGCAAGGACATGGGTTTTTTGGTTTTTAAGTATGGGATTGATTAGAAGTTGTATTCTAAACCAGCACCAACGCCGTATTCTTTAGTATCCTTACTGCCACGGTCGTGGTTAATGTAACCTGCATATACATGACCTGTAGTCGCTTGGTTAAATGCGTACTTACCACCTGCTACGATACGTTGATCGTCAGCGTCTTTTGCACCCTTAACATTTTGTTGTAGGTCAAATTGACCATATACGCTCCAAGGTGTCGCTGTTTTCATTTGAGCACTTGCAGTGAAAGTGTTTTCTTTCTTTGCTTGCTTCAAATCAGTATTCTGATATAATGCACCAACAGTCAATGCTGAATTGATGTCATAGGCACCACTTACACGAGCAATCTTTACATCACCTGCTTGGATGTAGGTTGCACCCGCACGGAATGGTTGGTTAGCTGGTTCGTATTGAACACCTAGACCCCATTTGCTTTCAGCATTAACAAGATCCACAGGTGAGCTATTAACACCTGAATCTTGGTCGCTATCAAGACCATACATACCTAAGAAATTTACACCATTATAGTTTGGTGATACATAGGCAATTGCATTACTAGCACGAGGTGCATCAAAAGTAGATAAAATACCATCACCACCAACAACACCACCTGATGCTACGTTAGCATAATCAACCATACCATCAATTGTTGATAGACGACCTGCCAATACTGTACCGTACTGTTTGTTTGATAAACCTAGGTAAGTATCACGAGATTCAAAGTTGCGTTGTTTATCAGAATCAACATCAACACGATATTCTAATTGGTAAACCAAATCAGTGTTTGTAGTCAAACGCTCTGCACCTTTAACACCGATACGAGAAGAGTTAGAATTTAATGCCGTTTTTGAAGATGCTCCATTAGCATCTGTATAGTCAAGAGTTAAAAACGCTTTACCGTATACTTGAGGGGCTGCTTGAGCAGATACTGATAGAGCAGCGATAGCTGTAGCTAAAAGTAATTTTTTCATGGGAATTCTCCACTTTAACAAAAAACATTTTTTAGGAATGGGTAGCCAAAGCTTACCCTATCTATAAATTATTGCCCTATTAACCAAATCTAACTAGAATGATAATATGATTAACTGACAATAACAGTATAACAACATTTTGGTAAAAATCAAGTTAGAAACATCATATTTTTTACAAAATTTCACTGTTACAAAATAACAAGAATTTTTACCTAAATGTTACCTTAGGTAATAGAATACCAACTTTGAAATATTTTGCAATACTTTTTTGCGTTTTTTTTTGCGTTTTTTGTAAAATCATTAAAGATATCATGGATATCACGAATGATTCTTGATTGGTGGGCGGTTTTTTTATGTTTTTTTTCAATCAAAATAAACCAAAAAAGATGGGTTGTACGGCCCAAAAAAACGGCTAAACCCACCCTACGAACCTTATTTTTTTACTGTTGCTTATTTTGCTTTGCTTATTTCGCCTTTAAGTCCAAACGTGCTTTATGCAATAATGGCTCAGTGTAACCGCTTGGTTGTACCGTTCCTTTAAAGATTAAATCACGAGCGGCGTTGTACGCATAGGTATTGTAATCATTCGCCATTGGGATATAGAGTGGGTCGTCTTGGCTTTGTTCATCAACCATTTTTGCCATGCGTTTTAGCACGTCATCGACCTGTTCAGCTGTTACCACACCATGCTCTAACCAGTTGGCGACGTGTTGGCTTGAGATACGCAAAGTCGCACGGTCTTCCATCAATGGTACGTTGTCAATGTCTAGCACTTTTGAACAGCCGACACCTTGGTCTACCCAGCGAGCGACATAGCCTAAAATCCCTTGAATGTTGTTTTCAAGTTCTTTGGTTTTTTCCTCATCAGACCAGTTAGTATCACTTGCCAATGGGATTGACAAAATATCATCAAGTTTGGCAGGTTCACGGTCTTTGATTTGGTCTAGTACGTCCATCACGTTGGTTTCATGGTAGTGCATGGCGTGCAAGGTTGCCCCTGTTGGTGACGGTACCCACGCACAGGTCGCACCTGATTTTGGGTGGTTGGATTTGGTGGCGACCATTTCTTTCATGTTGTCAGGTTTTGCCCACATACCTTTGCCGATTTGGGCTTTGCCACGCAGACCACATTTAACACCGATATCCACGTTCCAACGCTCATAAGCGTTTTAACCAGTCAGTATTTTTTCATGTCATTTTTTACGCACGAATGCCCCTGCTTTCATACTGGTGTGCATTTCGTCGCCAGTTCTGTCCATAAAGCCTGTGTTGATAAAGATAGTACGCTCTTTGGCTTGGCGGATACATTCTTTTAAGTTCACGGTGGTACGGCGTTCTTCGTCCATAATACCCACTTTTAGGGTGTTTTTTGGTAAGTTTAACGCTTGTTCAACTGCTGTGAACAAATCAACGGTAAAGGCGACTTCTTCAGGTCCGTGCATTTTTGGTTTCACAATATACATTGAGCCTGTGCGAGAATTTTTTAAGGTATTTTTATTTAACAAATCAGGCAAACTGCATAATGGCGTAATCAAAGCGTCCATAATGCCTTCATAAATCTCTTCGCCATCTACCAAAATCGCAGGGTTGGTCATCAAATGTCCAACGTTACGCAATAACATAACGGAGCGACCATGTAGCGTAATTTTGCCACCGTCTGGTGTGGTGTATTCACGGTCAGGGTTCATGCGACGGGTTAATTGTTTGCCATTTTTTTCAAAAGTATCTTGTAAATCGCCTTTCATCAAGCCAAACCAGTTGCGATACACTTCGGTTTTTTCTTCCGCATCAACGGCGGCGACCGAGTCTTCGCAGTCTTGGATGGTAGTAACGGCTGATTCCATCAACACATCTTTGATGCCTGCTGGGTCGTCTTTACCGATTGGGTTGGTTGGGTCAATTTGGATTTCAAGGTGTAAGCCATTGTTTTTTAACAAAATACCTTTCGGATTTGACGCTTCACCGACAAACCCTGCAAATTTTTCTGGATTTGCCAAAGCAGTGGTTTTGTCACCTTGAGCAATGATTAATTTACCATTTTCAACTTTAAAACCAGTGACGTCAGCATATTTGCCATCGGCTAGGGCAAAGTTGTTATCAAGGAAATTTTTGGCATATTTCACAACTTCTGCCCCACGCACAGGGTTGTAGCCTTTGCCTTTTTCCGCCCCGTTCGTTTCGTCAATCACGTCCGTGCCGTATAACGCATCGTACAGACTACCCCAACGAGCGTTGGCAGCGTTTAATGCATAGCGAGCATTACGCACAGGTACAACGAGCTGAGCACCTGCGATGGTGGCGATTTCGTCATCAACGTTTTGGGTTTCAATCAAGAAATCATCACCTTCAGGCACGATATAGCCGATATCTTTTAAAAATTGGGTGTATTTGGCTTTGTCAAAAATACCGTTTTTGGCAGGGTTTTCTTTGTGCCAATTATCAATTTTTGTTTGGATTTCATCACGTTTTGCCAATAAGGCTTTGTTGCGTGGTTGAAATTCTTTGACGATTTTTTCAAAATTTTGCCAATATTGTTCGCTATCTACGCCAACTTCTGGCAAGACTTCGTTTTGGATAAAGTTGTATAATTGTTGGTCAATGGCTAGACTGCCTTTTTGGATACGGTCTGACATGGTTGCTCCTTGTTGTGAAACGTTGTTCAAATGATAAAAAAAATACTTCGATTTTGATTATAACGCTATAAAATAAAAAAATAAAGAAATATAAAGTATTTAGTTAATAAATATCAAAGAAACAAATGATAAAAAAAGCAAGTATCATGATAATACTTAATACAATTCAATCTCAAGCCTAACTTCGTTAAAATCTGTTATAATTAACATTAAAATCATTAATCCAATAAGGCATTTTATGAGCGAACTGGCATTAAAAACCCAAGAAGACCTTGACAATGACAACAGTATTCACCAACCAAAAAGCGTTGATATCAGCCATATTTTGGCATTTTTGGACGGCGAAACCCCACAAAAATGGCTAGATGAAGCCGTCAAAAACCTACCCATCATCATTCAAGACCACGCCAACTGCGAAAAAAAAGCAGGTGGCACAGCGATGAATTTAATCTTTCGCTATCAATCGCAAGAACATGACGAACTACAACGTAAAATTTCGCAACTGATTCGTGAAGAAATGCTCCATTACGAACAAGTGCTAGAAATCATGGCGGAACGTGGACAACAATGGGAACATCTACCTGCTGGGCGTTACGCAAGCGGTTTGTTAAAGCACAAACGCACCTACGAACCACAAGCTATGATAGACGTGTTAATTATCGGAGCGTTTATTGAAGCTCGTTCGTGTGAGCGGTTTTCGGCATTGTCAAAAGTGATAGATGATGAAAAATTGGCTCGGTATTACCGTTATTTGTTAAAATCGGAAAGCCGTCATTTTGAAGATTATTTACATTTAGCACAAAGCTTATCTAAAGAACCGATTGATGAACGTGTGGCATTTTTTCGCCAAGTGGAAGGCGAGTTGATACGTTCACCTGATAAAGAATTGCGTTTTCATAGTGGCGTGCCAGATTGGAAGTGATATTTTTAAAATTTTAGATAAAAAAGGATTATTTAACAATCCTTTTTTTTATCAATACACAACGCCTTAGCTTTAATGCGTATCTAGCACCGCAAAGCCTTTTACCAAGTCATCAAGTTGTTTTAACTGTGCCAAAAAAGAGGCAAGTTGGCTTAAACGCAAGGCACAAGGCCCATCGCATTTTGCCACATCAGGATTTGGGTGAGCTTCCAAAAATAACCCTGCCAATCCTGTCGCCATACCCGCACGAGCTAAGGTAGTAATCTGCTCACGGCGACCGCCCGCACTGTCAGCACGTCCGCCCGGTGTTTGCAAACTGTGCGTTACGTCAAAAAATACGGGCACGTTCATTTTTTTCATGGTGTCAAAACCAAGCATATCCACGACCAAGTTATTATAGCCGAATGCCGAGCCACGTTCGCACAAAATCACCTTATCATTACCAGCTTCTAGGCATTTGTTGATAATGTGTTTCATCTCGTGTGGGGCTAAAAATTGGGCTTTCTTGACATTGATAATCGCCCCTGTTTTTGCCATAGCTTCTACCAAATCAGTCTGACGGCTCAAAAATGCAGGGAGTTGAATAATATCGGCAACTTCGGCAACAGGCTCGGCTTGGTACGGTTCATGTACGTCTGTGATAATCGGTACATTCAGCGTTTTTTTGATGTCGGCAAGCCATTCTAAGCCTTTTTCCATGCCAAATCCACGAAATGAATGTAGGCTTGAGCGGTTGGCTTTGTCAAAACTTGCTTTAAAAACGTAACCGATGTTGAGTTTTTTACAAATTTCAATATAACTTTCGGCAATTTCAAATGCCAAATCTCGGCTTTCTAGCACATTCATGCCACCAAATAATACGAATGGTTGGTCGTTGGCAATGGTGATGTCGCATAGTTGAATGGTTGATTGGGCTTGGGTAAGTTGGGTCATTTTTTATCCTTTGAATAGATTTTAGATGTTAAGTATATTTGTATCGTTATTGTCAGTTTCAATTTACCATAAGCAGGTTACATTGTAGTTTTGAAATATACCATCACAAGTAACGATAGGCATTTTTTCAACCATAGCTTGAGCAATTATTGTGCGGTCAAATGGGTCGCCATGATGAAAGGGCAAGTTGTGCAAAGTCTCAAAACAATTTACATCAATCGCTAAAAGTTTAAAGCCATTTTGTACGATTTGTTCTTGATAAAATATCTTTACCCAAAAATTCGGAGCTTAGACTGCCATGTATATAGACATCTTGATTGCTTGTTGCTGAAATGCTTAAGTTTAACATTTTTTAACCCTTTTACATTTTTAAACGTTTACTTTCCAAAAAGAAAGAATCAATCAAAATCAATGCCACGCCAATATTAATCGCCACATCAGCAATATTAAAAATCGGAAAATGCCAACTATCAGCATAATGCACGTGCAAAAAATCAATCACATAGCCAAGACGGACACGGTCAATCAAATTACCCAACGCCCCTGCCAGCACAAAAGTAAGCCCTGCTGACAAAACTTTGGCAATTTTTGGTACTTGGCGTAAATACACCATAATCCCAACCGACACACCAAGAGCCAATACAGAAAAAAACCATTTTTGCCAACCGCCTTTATCCGCCAAAAAACTAAACGCCGCCCCATGATTATGAGCAAGGGTAAAGTTAAAAATCGGCTCAATCACAGGCAAGGTCTGATACAGCTCAAAATTATTTTCAAAATACAGCTTGGTAATTTGGTCAATAATAATCGCCGCCACCGCCAAGCCATACCAAACAACGGCTTTATTACCGTTGATTGGTAGTGAATTGGTCGAATTCGTTACAGCCGTATTAGGCATAGTGACGCACCTCACCATTACCGACAACATTTTCCACACAGCGAGTGCAAATCTCTGGGTGGTCAGCATTTGCCCCAACATCTGATGAGATGTGCCAACAGCGTACGCACTTTTCGCCTTCGGCGGTTTTGATGCTCACCGCCACTTGGCTGTCGTCCGCTTGTTCAAAAGTAACGCCTGTTTTGTTGGCAAATGGGGCGATGTTTGCCACGCTTGAGATAAAGACAAATTTTAACTCATTGCCCAATTTTTCTAAGGATTTTAGCGTGTTATCATCAGCAAAGACAGTAACGTCCGCCATTAAGTTGGCGTTAATCACTTTGTCGGTACGAGCGATTTCATAAGCCTTATTTACCACTTCTTTGGCGTTTAAAATCACTTGCCAATCTTCTTCGCTAATTTCACCAAGCTCAAAGACTGGGAACTCATACCATTCTTGGGTAAACACATAGCCGTCTGTGCCTTTTAGCACTTGCCACGCTTCTTGAGCGGTAAATGACAAAATCGGCGCAATCCAGCGTAGCAAGGCGTGGGCAATGTGATAAATGGCAGTCTGTGCCGAGCGTCTTGCCTTGCCGTCCGCTTTGGTGGTGTACTGGCGGTCTTTGATGATGTCAAGGTAAAATCCGCCCAAATCTTGCGAACAAAAGCCGACAACCGCTTGACACACTTGGTGAAAGTCCATATTGGTATAAGACACTTTGATTTGCTCTTGCACCTTTTGGGCTTTGTGCAAAATGTATTTATCAAGGCTGATTAAATCGCTTGTCGCTACCATATCGGTTTGCGGATTAAAATCATCAGTATTGGCAAGTAAAAAACGCACGGTGTTACGAATACGGCGATACATATCGGTGGTGCGGTCAAATCCTTCTTTGGACACCGCCATTTCATAGCGATAATCGCTTGACGATACCCAAAGTCGCACAATATCAATGCCGTATTTATTGGCAAGCTCTTGTGGTTCAAAGCCTTTGGTATTGCCTTTTGATTTTGACAGTTTATAACCTTTGGCATCAACGGTAAAACCGTGCGTCAAAACTTGCTTATATGGCGGACGACCGTACACCGATTCGGCAACAAGCAATGATGACTGAAACCAACCACGATGTTGGTCAGAGCCTTCAAGGTATAAATCGGCAGGATTAGTCAGCTCATCACGATTGGCAAGTACGGCAAAGTTGGTAGAACCAGAGTCAAACCACACGTCCAGCGTATCGGTAGATTTTTGGTAAATTTGGCTGTCATTTTCGTTTAAAAAGTCGCTAATCGGTGCGTCAAACCACGCCTCAATACCGCCTTTTTCAATCACTTGAGCAACTTTTTCAATGAGTTCTGCCGTTTGTGGGTGCAAGTCGCCTGTGTCTTTATGAATAAAAAACGCAATCGGCACGCCCCAAGTACGCTGACGGCTGATACACCAATCTGGGCGACCGTTCATCATTGACTCAATGCGGTTTTGCCCCCAAGACGGTGTCCAAATCACGTTTGGAATGTCTTTTAACGCCTGTTCACGCAAGCCCTTCGCCTCCATACTGATAAACCACTGGGGCGTGGCACGGAAAATGATTGGCGTTTTGTGTCGCCAGCAATGCGGATAACTGTGGGTAATCACGGTATGATTGAGCAAATGTCCGCTCTCTTGTAGGGTGGCAATGATTTTTGGTTGGGCTTTGTAAATATGCTCGCCCACAAACACTTTTGCCTCATCCAAATACACGCCATTGCCACCAACAGGATTTTCAGTCGGCAAACCGTTGGCACGCCCTACATTGTAGTCGTCCACACCGTGAGCAGGGGCGGTATGCACTAAGCCTGTACCGCTATCGGCTGTAACATGGTCGCCTGTGATAAATGGCACTTGACGTTCGGCAATTAAAGGGTGCTCGGCTTTTAAGGCGGTTAAATCTTTGCCGTTAATGGTGGCAAGAGTGCTGTGTTCAGCAATTTCTAAGGTTTTAACAAACTCTTCTTGCAAATCTTTGGCAATGATATACGCCCCATTTGCCGTATTTAAGACAATATAATCAAGCTCGGTGCTTGCAGTAATGGCTTGGTTGGCAGGCAATGTCCAAGGCGTTGTCGTCCAAATCACCGCTTGTAATTTGCCGTTAATATTGGCGGTTTGGGCTAAAACTTCACGATTGACAATGTCAAAACCGACATAAATGGCATCGGATTTTTTGTTTTCGTATTCAACTTCCGCCTCGGCAAGTGCCGAACCGCAATCCAAACACCAGTTTACAGGCTTCATACCACGCACGATATGCCCGTTTTCATAAATTTTGCCCAACGCCCGCACAATACCCGCTTCGGTGGCAAAATTCATCGTCAAATAAGGATTATCCCAATCACCAAGCACGCCCAAACGCTTAAAATCCGCCATTTGCAAGGCGATTTGGCTTTTAGCATACTCACGGCACGCACGGCGAAACTCGGTGGCGGTGATAATCTCGCCATTTTTGGCTTTGTCTTTGTGCGGTTGTCCCACTTTGCCAATTAACTCTTCGACTTTTTGCTCAATCGGCAAGCCGTGGCAATCCCAGCCTGGCACATACGGAGCGTCATAGCCGTCAAGGGTTTTGTATTTGACAATCACGTCTTTTAGCACTTTATTGACCACGTGTCCCAAGTGAATTTGACCGTTGGCATACGGCGGGCCATCGTGAAGGACGTATTTTTCACGCCCAATGCGAGATTTGCGAATTTGTCCGTACAAATCGTCTTGATACCAAGCGTCTAGCCAAGCAGGTTCACGTTTTGCCAAATCGCCACGCATAGGGAAAGCGGTATCGGCAAGGTTTAGGGTGTTTTTGTAGTCAATTGTCATAATCGTTTCCAACACAAAATAGAAAAATAACTATGAATTATACACTAAAATGTGGCGTAAACAAACTTCAAACACAAAAGCAAAATCATGTTTAAAAAATTTTCACAAATAGAATGTAAAAAATATTTGCAAAAATGTTTGGCTAATTTGGGTTAAATATGTATATAATATATATGTTTAATTTTACCTTTCACCATAACCTTAAGGATAATATCATGATAAATCAACAGCTTATCAGCTACAAAAAAGCCCCCATCTGGACAAAAGACAACATTCCCAATCGAATTTTGGGTAAACATAACACAAAAGTCGGCAGTTGGGGACAACTCACCGTATTTGAAGGACAAATCAAATTTTACGAACTCAATGATGATGAAAGTATAAAAGCCCAACATATTTTGACAAAAGACAGCGAACCGTATCTAATTGAACCGCAATCTTGGCACAAAGTTGAGCCGATTGGCGATGATTTTAAAATGCAAATTGAGTTTTTATGCACGCCAGAAGATTTTTTTGCCAAAAAATATGACATGACCGCCACACATTCTGCCGTTGTGGATGCGGTTAAAACCGTTCAGCCGTGCAAAGCGATTGATTTGGGCTGTGGGCAAGGTCGCAATGCCTTGTATTTGAGTTTGCTTGGTTTTGACGTAACGGCAAGCGACTACAATCCGAACGGTTTGGGACAGGTAACTCAGCTTGCTCAGTTGGAAAACCTTGCCATTGTGCCAGAGATTTACGACATGAACACAGCCGATATTAACGGCAATTATGATTTTATGGTGGCGACCGTGGTGTTCATGTTCCTACAACGTGAACGAGTGCCTGCGATTATCAAGGATATGCAAGACAAAACAAATGTCGGTGGATACAATCTTATCGTGTCGGCGATGGATACGGCAGATTTCCCCTGTCGTATGCCGTTTTCGTTTACGTTTAAAGAAAATGAGTTAAAAGAGTATTATCAAGGATGGGAATTTGTTGAGTATAATGAAAATATCGGCTCAATGCACGCAAGGGATGAAAATGGCAATCCAATTCAGCTAAAATTTGTAACGATGCTTGCCAAAAAAGTTTAGTTGTATTTTGTAGGGTGGGCTTAGCCCACCTTACTTTTGGAAATGATATTATTTACACCTTCAAATTTTGCTCACGCCATATTAGCAAATCTTGCACATCTTGCAAAATCCCACTTTTCAACGCATCAAGCCCATCATAATTTTTTCACCATGCAAAAAATGCAAAAATGTAACCGTCAATTCCTGACCGTACAAATCACCATCAAACTCTGGCAAAAACACTTCCAACCGCCAATCCACGCCATGTACAGACGGACGAGTGCCAACATTTGCCGTACCGAATAACGTATTTTTGTGGAAACCTGTCAAGCCATTCTGTCCATTTTTGGCAAAATTAGAAAAACTTTGTCCGTTTTCTTGTACATTATTAAACGAAACTTCCACACCAAAAATCCCATGCAATGCAGGTTTTATCCGATTTAACGCAATATTTGCCGTTGGAAAATCTAACGTGCGACCGATTTTGTCGCCATGAATAACCGTCCCTGTAATCGCATAATCTCGCCCAAGTAATTGTTTTGCTTTAGTTAAATCACCTTTTAGCAAATTTTCACGAACTTGGGTAGAGCTAATGCGTAAATTTTCATTATCAACAATTGTATGTAAATTCACTACAGGCAAACCAAACTCACGCAAAAAATCACTATCGCCCATGCGGTCATGCCCAAAACGAAAATCATCACCAAGTACCAACGATTTTACACCAATATTTTGTAAAATCTTGGCAAAATCAACGGCAGATAGATTACGAAAATCATCGTTAAACTCGGCAATAATCACATTTTGCACGCCAAAATTATGAAGTAATGCTAACTTTTCGTTAAGATTGGTTAAACGTGGTGGAGCGGTTATAGGATTAAAAAACTCTCGTGGCTGTGGCTCAAAAATCATCACTGCATTGCTTAAATTTTGTGCATTTGCTGTGTTAATTAATTGTTGTAACATGGCTTGATGTCCCAAATGAACACCGTCAAAATTGCCAATTGTTAGTACGCAATCGTTTAATTTTTGTGAATGATTGATAAGTTGGTTTAAATAGTAACTTTTCATAGATGATTAAATTATTTTGCTAGAAGAAATGATAAAAAATTTGGCAACAGTATAAAGAAAAACCAGTAAAAAAGCTATGCAAAACACTTTTTTGTGATAATGCATTGATTTTACAATATTTTTAATCAATCAATATATTCACGATTGATAAATTTTTGACTGTGCCATCAGGCAATATCACGCTGTCAATCGGTATCACGCCACGCACCGCATTGCAAAAAAACAATGCCGATATATTGGCTAAATCTTTATCGCCCAAATTTCGCTGTTGTGACCGCTGTGAGCCGAGTTTGTCTAACAGCACTTGTCGCATGACACCGTTCACGCCAGAATGTTCAATGTTTGGGGTAAACCATTGATTTTGATGGTTTAATTGATAAAAAATATTGCAAAAACTGCCTTCCACCCAGTTACCAAACATATCTTGCACCAGTCCGTCTAGCAGTTTTGGGTTTTGTTGTTGCCGTTGCAACAGTTCGTGATGAGCAAACACTTTGTCTTGGGCGTTTAAGAGTTTTAACCCTGCCAAATTTGGCGGTAATACGGCGATTTTTTGACGTAAACAGACGGCTTGAGCAGTCGGTTGTAGGATAATTTCATTGGGACGATTTGCCAAAAGTGTGGGGCTTGGCATGAGTTTTGCCCAAACATTTGTCAAACCATTATCAAAACCATAACCACGCACCGCTTGACTTTGTCGGCAAACGACAATTTTTAGCATACCGTGTTGGATTTGGTTGGCAAGTGTTGTCAAATGTTGGCAGATTAACGGCAAATTCATATCAAGTTGCAGATTTTCACAAGCGATTTGACAGCGTTGTTGATGATAATCAAGCCAATTAATCGTACCAAATACCACCGCCATCGTGCTAAAAAAGCCATCGCCATATGCAATCACTCGCTCGTTGATGTCAATCGTGGTGATAGGCTGTGGGCTTAGGTGATTTAGGTCGTACCACATGGTTTTTTTCCGTTAGGTTTTGGCAGTAGGTTGTGTTAAGATAATCGCTTATTATACCAGTTATCGGCGGTTATCGCTGTTTTTTGTCAAATTTTAAGGCGTATTATGCACACATCAATTTTATCTTTACCAACATCTGCCGACTATCATTTTATGGTGATTGGCAATCCGATTGCTCATAGCAAATCGCCCGAATTGCACCAATCTTTTGCCAAACAAACAGGCTTAAACATTCATTATGCTCGCCAACTTTGCCCCAATGATTTTGACAGTTTTGTCGCTGTAGTGGCAAGTTTTTTTAATGGTGGCGGAACAGGTTTAAACATTACTGTACCGTTTAAAGAAATGGCGTTTGAACTTTGTCAAACCCTTTCTCAAACAAATCAGGGCAATTTGTCCGAATATGCGTTGGTGGCGGGTGCGGTGAACACGTTTGCCATCAAGGACGGCAAACTGTACGGCGATAATACGGATGGACGTGGTTTGGTGGCGGATTTACGCTCAAAAGGCGTGGATTTGGACGGTAAAAATGTGGTAATTTTGGGAGCAGGTGGGGCAACTCGTGGGGCGATTTTGCCGTTGCTCAACGCCAATGTAAAATCGTTACACATTGCCAATCGTACCGTTGAAAAAGCAGAAAATTTGGCAAAAATGTTTGATGATAATCGTATTACTTTTTCAAGTTTGACGGATTTGCCAAATAATGTTGATGTTATTATTAATGCCACGTCAATCGGCTTAAGTGGTGAAAAATTGCCGTTTAACGATGATTTAACCGCCGATTTTGCGTATGATATGATGTACGGCAAACCGTCTGCGTTTTTGGATTTTTTTAAGGCGAAAAATGCAAATATTTCAGACGGCTTGGGAATGCTTGTCAATCAAGGGGCGTTAAGCTTTGAGTTATGGACAGGCGAAAAAGTGAATTTAACGGATTTTACATTTTAATCATTTTAACCATAAAAAACCGCCAAATTTGACGGTTTTTTATTTGGGAAATGTTGGCAAAAATCAATAATAACCCATGATTTTCCACCAAACCAAACCGACAACAAGCCACACAATACAGTTTACCACACTCACCACAAAGCCTGTTTTCCACCATTCGCCAAGCGTAACAAAGCCTGAACCAAAAACCACAGGGGCAGTTCCCGTACCGTAATGGGTCAAACTCATCATCAAGTTACCTGCCGCCGCCAAAATCAAAGCATACAACATCGGCGGTGCACCCAACGCAAGCCCAACGCCATAAAAAGCGGCAAACATGGCGGTAATGTGGGCGGTGGTACTGGCAAAAAAGTAATGCGTATAAAGATAAATCAAAGTCAAAATCGCACACGCACCGACCCAGCCCACGCCCAAATGTCCGATACCTGTCTGGATATTGTCGGCAAACCATCTGATTAAGCCCAATTTATCCAAGAAAGTCGCCATCATAATCAACGCTGAAAACCAAATCACCGTATCCCAAGCCGATTTTTGTTTTAACGCATCGTCCCATGTCAAAACGCCTGACAACAGCAAGGCTGACAAACCGATAAATGCGGTCGCTGTCGCATCAACCTTGAACGCATCGCCCAAAATCATCGCAGGAATATTCGCCCACAAAATTAACAACAACGCAAACACGCCCAACATAATTTTTTCATCTTTGCCCATATCGCCCAGTTCTGCGAGATTCTTTTTGGCGTATTCGGTGGCGTTTGGTGTTTCTTTTAACTCTGGTGGATACAATTTATAAATCACCAACGGCATGATTAACAAACACGCAATCCCGGGTAAAAACATGGCAACCGCCCACGTTGTCCAACTTAACTCAATCTGTTTGCCTGTCGCTTCGGCAACGAATTTTACCACCAAAGGGTTGGGAGCGGTAGCAGTGATAAACATACCTGACGTAATCGGATTGGTATTATAATTTACCAATGCCAAATAACGCCCAACTTTGGTACGGCTGGCATCATTATCGCCTTTTGAATCTAGCGATTCTGAAATCGCTTTCATAATTGGGTGAATAATACCACCACCACGAGCGGTATTTGATGGGGTAATCGGTGCTAACACCGTTTCGGCAATTGCCAACGCATAGCCAATACCCAACGTTTTTTTTGCCAAATATCGAAATAAAATAATAACCAATGCGACTGCCCAAGCCAGTTTTTGTCAAACCATACGAAATAATCACCGCAATCGCAATCAACCAAATCAACGAATTGGAAAAACTGGACATCGCATCTTTTAACGCATCGGCAGGTTTATCACTGGTAACGCCCGTTACCGCAACCAATGCAATCGCAAGAATAGACAATGCCCCAATTGGCATCGCCTTGCCAATAATAGCGACAATCGTGCCAATAAATAATGCCAACATATGCCACGCATTGGGCTTGACCCCTTCTGGCACAGGAATGACAAACCAAATGATGAGCGTAATCGCCACCGCAATCAGCATGGGAATTGGTTTAAAACCCAACTTGATATCATGTTTGTTTGGGTTTGGTTGATTTGTGGTCATAGTTACCCCTTGTTTTTGCTTTTTCAAATACTTCATTGTTTAAATAAACCATTTGAAAAATTTCTTGTAAAATTTAGTTACATATTAACATGATTTTCGCAAGATTCTAAGGGGATATACCGAAGTATTTGTTAAAAAAAAAGCCCATAACTTTTTATTATGGACTTTTTGCAAAACATAAAAATTTGCAATATTTTACCGAATAAAACGTGAAATTTGCGATAAAATTTCATTAATTTCGTTGTTGGCCTCGGCTTCTTTGTTGGTATCGCCATCTGGTGTTAATTGGTCAAATACTTGTGGCAACAAATCCGCCATGCCTTGACACACTTCGCCTTCGCCACAGCCTGTTTGTTGGGCGACTTGTTGAATTTGTTGCTGATCGAATAATTGGGTGATATCGTTTGGATTTAGGCTTTGGTTTGGTTGATTGGCACTCATCCACGAGTTGGCTTGTTGTCCAAACCCCATATTTTGCACCTTACCCAACGCACCACTTAGACCGCCATTTTGCTGAATAAAATTCAACGCCAACGGCAACAACGCCACCATCAACGCACTTTTACCACCATTACCACCGCTTTGACCGCCCAACACACTGCCGAGCACTTGCCCCAACACATTGCCTTGCGACTGTACTTGCGGTTGATTTTGGTTCATCGCCATGCCTGCCATGCCAATCAGGTCATCAAGCCCAAAACCGTCGCTCAAATTTACACCAGACGATTGTCCACCGCCCAACACGCTGCCGAGCATACCGCCAAGACCACTATTTTGCGGTTGCTGTTGTTGTGGTTGCTGACCTTGCATTGCACTTTGTGCCACTTGGGTGATCAAATTGGTTAATAAACTCATAAAAAATCCTTAAAATTGGTTAAAAATTGCTGAAAAAAAGCATAAATCCATTGTAAAGCAATTTGGTAAAATTTAAATGGTAAAATTGTTAAAGCTTAACGAACTTTTGCCAAAATTTTTAACATTCGCCAACTCTCGCTATCCACTTGGTCTTGCCAAATCGCCAAACGGTATATTTTGTCAAACGGTTCAAACACATCAAAGGTCAAAATTAACACCACGCCCATATCGTCAATTTTTTGTAACGTGGCTTGATACACATCATTTTCATAGCCGTAAGGCGTGATGAAATAGCCATCAAAGGTCTGAATATGCCATTGCAAAAAATCATAATCGCCATCATGACTAAGCTTTGTCAAAAGGCTACTGATAGCGGTCAAATGGGGCTGTTTCACCTGTGCAAACCACACGCAAGCCCCCAAAAACAACACCAATGCCAACTGATAAGCCCACACAAACGGCAACAGCCAAATCACCACCAACAGCAACGCACAAAAACCGCCAATGACACAAAGGCGGTAAAAACTTGCGGACAAGGCACAATCAATCTGTATGGGTGTGGACATTATTGGCTGTCGGCTTTGAGTTGTTTGAGTTTTGCGATGAGTTCAGCATAGGCGGGTTTTGGCGTTTGGTTAAACAAAAACCAGTCTAGCAAGTCTGGGTCTTCCTCTTCTACTAGGCTTGCAAAGGTGGCTTGTTCATCAGGGCTTGCGGTGAGATAGTGTTCACGCACATAGGGGTCTATGTAGTAGTCCAGTTCTTTTAGTCCACGTCTGGCTCGGTAGATGACTTTGCGTTGTTCTAAAGTGGGTTCTTGGGTCATTTTTGTTCTCTTTTTCGTGTTTAGATAATTAAAAAATATTGTTTTTTCTAAAGAAAGAAATATGTTTTATACTTCAATCCTTTTTTAATATTTCTAACATCTGTTTTAATAGATTATTTTCACTGGTAATTGTGTTAATGATGATGTCTTTTTGTTCTAAAAGTTCTTGTTGGTGTTGGATTTTTTGTTGTAATTTGTCAATTTCGGTTGAAAGGGCGTTTGAGCCGTGATAATAATTGGTGTGATAATCGCCTTTGCCATTGATAACAGATATGACAAAATTACTTTCATCAGAATTTATTAATTCTTCAACCTTGATACCGAATACATTGGCAATTTTTTCTAAACTTTCTATGTTTGGTATGCTTTCGCCACGTTCTATATTGGCGTAACCATTTTTGGATAGGGTTGCTTTTTCTGCCATTTCTTCTTGCGTCCATTGATGAATTTCTCGTAATTTACGGATTTTTTCATTGAGTTCCATAGACGACCTATTACAAT
>CAKMOY010000003.1 GCA_927911235.1 uncultured Moraxella sp. | reverse complement strand
GAATTAATTAGTGGTGATGAAACATTTGAATTAGCCATGTTAATTTTACGATAAAAAATTAAAAATGATGGTGCAAAAATCAAAAGTAGCGTAAAATAGCAGGATTTAAAATTTTAAAAAATATTGGGTCTGGGCGATGAGCGAAAGATTGGTAGCAGCACCGATTGGGGTGTTTGATTCTGGGGTGGGTGGTTTGTCCGTATTGGCGAACATGACCGCTTTGTTGCCGTATGAGTCTTATATTTATTATGCCGATACCTTGCACGTGCCGTATGGCTCACGCAGTAGCGATGAAATCCGAGAGTTGACTATCCGTGCGGTGGATTTTTTGGCAAAACAGGGTTGTAAATTGGTGGTGATTGCTTGTAATACTGCGTCCGCTTATGGGCTTGATGCAGTGCGTGCGATGTATCCTGATTTGCCGATGGTGGGGCTTGTGCCTGCATTAAAACCTGCGGTGCTTGCGAGCAAAACCAAACAAGTCGCTGTTTTGGCAACGCCTGCGACCTTAAACGGACGTTTGTTAAACGAAATTATTGACAACATTGCCACGCCAAATCATGTCAATGTGCATAAACACAGCTTAGCAAGCCTTGTGCCGTGGGTTGAAGCAGGCATGCCAGAAACGCATTTGGCGGTTACAGAGCTTGAAGAATTGTTAAAACAGTTGCACCAAAATCAGATTGACCAGTTGGTGCTTGGGTGCACCCATTTTCCGTTTTTTAAGCCGTATTTGATGAATAAACTTACCACTATGGCGATGGATTATGAGCTTGCGATGATTGATTCTGGATTGGCGATTGCTAAACGGGTGAAATCCTTGTTAGATAAAGATAATGCAAAAAATCCCGCAGAAGTTCACATGCCTGTGCAGTTTTTTACCACGTCAAATCAGTTGAACACCCAATCGGTTGTGACACGGTTATTAAGTCAATTTGACAAAAATGTGCAAATGAATTTTTGCAATATTTAACAGATTTTTTAAACATTTTTTTTAATTGAATTTTTCAATTAACAAATAAAGACCAATAATAAGTGAGAATAAAGTGCCAGTAAAACAACGTTTTCATGTTCATGTTTGTATTGTGCGAAATGAACACCCAGAGTTTGAAAATGCGTTGCAATTAGCATTGTCTGATGAGTATTTTTTGACGTGGGATTTGATTGCTCACCCCAGTCAATTTATGGATTATAGCAAGCAACAGATTGACCGTTGCGATTATTTATTGTTTGTGCTTGGGACGGGGTATGGGCATTTAAGTCCGTCAGGGGTGAGTAATTTGCATTTGAGCTATATTTATGCAAATACCAAACGAAAGCCCATGCTTGCGTTAATCAAGTCGCAAAATGCCACGTCCGATTATTCTCGTCAACGCCTTGATTTGGCAAGTATGATTCAAAAAGATTTGTTAGACAATGCGATTTTTTATGAACGCACCCAAGAAGCGGTGAGTGAGTGCCAACGTGCCTTAAATGCGTTGATTGGGAGTAAGCCGACAGCAGGTTGGGTGCGTGCAAACAAGCCTGATACATCGCTACGCACCACAGGGGTGAGCAAGCCACAAGTGATTACGCCTGTGGCGACCGCAAAACCAAAAGTCGTAGAACCAAAAATCATACTAAAAGCAGAAGATGTCGTGTTGGTGAATTATTCGGCACACGCCTATCAAGATGGTAATTTGCAAGATGTGATGGCAGCCCATACTTTTACATGGGGCGAAGTATTAGAGTTGTTAAAAATATTACCACAACCATTTAGCAGTGAAATGATGTTAAAACAACTCAATGACTCGCTGAAAAACTTGGCATTGATTGAAGCAAGCAAAATTTTGCCAAATGTTCATGCAGTTTCTCGTTGCCAAATTAACGCTGTGGATTTTCAATGGCTAAAACAGCAACTGGTAGACAGCGGCTGGCTGGTTTCTGCCAAAGAAGAACATAGCAACCGAGAGTTATGGCGTGTTAATCCAACCATGACCAATTAAACCAATCATTTCATCAAAAAGGAAAATAAAATGACCCAACATTTTACTCAAGAAGCCAATAATTTAGAACAAAAAATCAATAACTTAGAAGATACCATGCACGAAACCGAGCAGTTTCGCACGCTAGAAGAGCAAGTGGCGGATATGAAACGCCGTGGCATTGACCCAAAAGACAGCTATAAAAAAATGGGGCGATGAAGAAGAAAAGGATTGATTTGGCAAAAAATCCTATCAAAGTCTTTGAAATCTGTAACTTTGATTAAAATGCGTTAATTGGGTTAATCAAGGTTACGCCCATTCGCTACGGATTTGGCGTTTGTATTCTAAACCGTCAATATTATAATCTTTTAAAATACCTGTGGCAGCGAGTAAACTATCTTTTGGTTTTTGTTTTAATTCACCAAAAATTTCGCCTTGATTGGCAAATTGTGCGGTTTCGTCTTGTTTTACCATAAGAATCTGCTGTTGAATGGTTTGGTGCAATTGGCTGATTTCAATAAGCATTTTGGTTTCCTTCATTGGGTTTGTATCATTATAACAAATTACCAAGTTTTGTCATTTTTCAATCTGATGATTTTTTTTGCGTTGAATAATCCGTTTTGTAATCGTATGAATAATCGTTGTCAAAAATAACGCAGACAGCCAAGATGTGAAGTGTAAAACAAAACCACTGCCATAATGATACCAAAGTGGAATAATTTGATGATTTTCAATGCGATAGCGAAATACCCAAGGGTCGGACATACTGTCACCATATTGGGTCAGTTCCCATTCATTATCGACTTTGTCTAAATGAAAATAAAACATTTCGTTAACCCCTACCACATTTCTTAGCTCCTGTTGGCAAAATTTTGGGTTTTGTGGTAATTCTTCAGTAGTTATAGATTTTGGCTTGCCATTTTCCACAATACACACGTTAAAATATTCCGTGGGTTTTTGGTGTGCAGGTGGATTTAGCCATACAAATAAATTTGCCAAAATCGCCCAACACAACATAAATGCCAAAAATCTGGAAAATTTTGTTTCAAGTTTGGGAATTATATCAATTTTTTTCATTCAACTAATGCCCAAATTGCGGTTTAACAATCACCAAAATTACCACAGCAATCAAAATAAACACAGGCACTTCGTTAAACCACCGCCAAAAAACATGGCTTTTGTATTGCGGATTATCAATCAACTTTAGGCGAAAATGCCCACAAGACAAATGATAAAACGTCAAAAAAATGACCAAACATAATTTGATATGTAACCAAATTTGACTTTTATAAGCGTCCCAATTTGGCAACAACATACTTAACCCAAAAATCCAAGTCGCCACCATCGCAGGGGTCATAATGCCACGATAGAGTTTTCGTTCCATCACGGCAAACCGCTCTTGGCTCGTTTTGTCTTCGCTCATCGCATGATATACAAACAAACGTGGCAAATAAAAAAATCCCCGCAAACCAACAGATAAGCGAAATCACGTGCCACGCCTTAAACCACAAAACATATTCAGCCATATTACAACTTCAGTTATTTAAAAAGGCTATTTTACCCAATTTTTGCCAAAAAAACAGCACATTAATACACCGCCAAACTGCCAATCCGTCCACTCACCGCATTGGTAACAGGAATTTGGCGTGGTTCGGCTTTTTCTACAGTTAAACCCAAATCCGCCATCAACTTATCATCATGATTGGTCGTGGCATTGTCCGTTGTCAAAAGTCTATCACCATAAAAAAACGAATTTGCCCCCGCCATAAACAACATGGCTTGTTCGGTGTCGCTCAAACCATCACGCCCCGCAGCAATCCGCACATAACTTGTCGGACAGGCAAGGCGAGCCACCGCAATCGTGCGAATCCACTCAAGTACAGGCAAACGAGCTTCGCCCAACTTATCGGCAATTGGCGTACCTGCAATCGGTACAAGCATATTAATTGGAATGGATTCAGGCGGTTTTGGTAAATTTGCCAACTCATGCAATAGGCTAATACGGTCTTCACGGCTTTCGCCCATGCCAATGATACCGCCTGCACAAATATTTATCCCTGCATTTCGCACATGAGCCAGCGTATTTAAACGGTCATCATAATTACGAGTGCTAACGATTTGGCGATAAAAATCTCGTGACGTATCAAGATTGTGGTTATAGTAGTCAAGCCCAGCATCGGCAAGCAGTTGGGCTTGATTACCGGTTAGCATACCGAGCGTCATGCACGTTTCTAGCCCCAACGCTTTGACTTCTTTAATCAGTTCAAGCACATAGGGCATATCTCTATCATGTGGGTGCTTCCACGCCGCTCCCATACAAAAACGGCTTGAACCGCTTGCTTTGGCTTTTTTTGCTTCTTCAATGGCTTTTGCGACAGCGATTTTCTTTTCAGGTTGTAAATCGGTGCTATGATGTCCTGATTGTGAACAATAACCGCAATCTTCTGGACAATTGCCTGTTTTGATGGATAAAAGTGTACTCACTTGTACGGTATTGGCAGGAAAATTTTCTCGCAAAACATTTTGGGCTTGCATAAGCAAATCCATCAAGGGCAAGTCAAACCACGCTTGAATTTGCGATTTACTGGGACGATGAGATGAAGTGGATGAAAGTGATAGGTCAGCCATGACAAATATCCTAAAATTTTAAAAAATACCATTATACCAAAAAATCTTTTTGCAAAAACCAAAAAAACAACCGTATCAAACGGTTGACTTTTTATCGCTTAAAAATCAAATTACGCATTACGAGTAACAGTGATGTTGGTAATCGGGTGATTTATTA
>CAKMOY010000002.1 GCA_927911235.1 uncultured Moraxella sp. | reverse complement strand
TGGATTCCAATTTTTTTAAGGTCGGTGCAATGCTATTATTTAACGCTTGAGCCCCGAGCGAACCGCCCACAACAAGCAAGCGTAACGGACTGGTATCGGTTAATTTCATGCGTTCATTTGGTGTTGGCAATTTGACAATATTTTCTCGCACAGGATTGCCAACCGTGATAACCTTGTCGCTTGGTAACTGTGAAAATGTGTTTGGAAAGGCTTGCATGACCGTTTTTGCCATTTTGCCAAATAACGGTTACTCATGCCTGCAATGGCATTTTGCTCATGAATGATAATCGGCTTTTTGCAAAATTTTGCCCCAAGTCCCCCTGGTGCAGTTACATAACCACCAAAGCCCACCACCATATCAATTTGATTGGATTGAATAATTTTGACAACAGCTAAAGTTGCTCTTAACAAGGCTTTTGGCGTTTGTAATAAGCGTTTAAAGCCATTACCACGCAAACCTTGCATATCAATGGCATGATAGACAAAGTCAGTTTTGGCAAGCAAGTCATTTTCCATACCACGCAACGTGCCAAGCCAATGCACGACCGCCCCTTGTTTTTGGAGTTCGTGAGCGACCGCCATCGCAGGAAAAACGTGTCCGCCTGTCCCTGCTGCCATCATCAAAATGCGTGGTTGTTTACTTGACTCGCTCATAAATCGCCCTTTTATTGTGCTAAAAATGATTTTGCTAAAAAATGTTGCAAAAATACTGTCAAAAAATGAAGAAATAATAGCATTTTTTGACTTTTTTTAAAAGGGCTGATAGCATAAGGTTTTTACGTAACTGTTACGCAATTTTTTTTAAATGTAAATAAAAAAAAGAAACCAATGCCAGTTGATTTCTTTTTTATGTACTTTTGTCTTAAAAATTACAAAGATTCACCCCTACTGATGTTTTGATTTTTTGTCCATCACCTACTTTATTTGGCAAACTGGCAAGTAACATACAGTTGGTTTTATTCGTATATGCGCCGTCATCGGTTTGAATCCATAGCACGCCACGTGGGTCAAAATACAAGCCATCTGGCGATGCCAAATCATTATTGGCAATCAAGCCTGATAAGTTTTCGGCAGCCAAATCAAATGGCGAAGCAAATAGGTAGATATCCCATGTAAAGGTGGTTGCGGTGTGGTCGCCATTAGCCTCTTCTCAACGGATAATATGACCGTTGGTATTGCCTTTGTCGCCTGTATAGTTACGTGGATTGGCAGCGTTCATGCCTTGTTTGGCACGATGTGAGTTGTTGGTTAAGGTCACATAAATTTCGCCTGTGATTGGGCTAAGTTCTATCATATTAGCTACCTTTTATGTGGCTGTTTTTAGGGTTAAACAAAATTTACATTAGGGTAACAATTTGTTATGACAGTTCGTTGAAATGATGATAACAATTTGATGACAGTCACAAGGTTATTTGTGCTTATGCTGTTCAATCATTTCACTTAATTTTTTATCATTTTGATAAAACTGCTCACACCGCTTACACATCTTACGATGGACGTATAGTCTTAGCTGTTGTAATAGGGTTAAAGGTTGCTCATGAGCAAGGCTAATCTGCGAAGTCACCTGCTCACAGTCATGAGTCAAAAATTGAATAAATTTTGTGGTATATTTTTTTCGCATACTTTTCATATTTTTTTCTAGGACTGACCATTTTTAAATTTCCGTTCTCTTTGAACCTGTCAAAGGTGAGAAACACTATTTTGTAAGACATAGCATAGCGAAAAGACTTCTTGCACCACATCTTCGGCCGCAGTGCTGCCAGCCAATCGGTTGTTGGCAAATCTAAACATTTGCCCATACACCGACTGAATAAATTCATCTGTCAAGTGTGGATTATTTGGCGTGGTTGGTAGTTTGGTTGGCATGAGTTTTTTAAAAATACTTAAAATCAATGATTTATTTTGATAAAAACACCTTGATTGGTTAAATCATCAATCAAACTGTCGGCAAAATTGAGCAAAATTGATACATCTGGATAATCAATACGCTTGGCAAAACTCATCATCAAGGCTTCACTGTCCTTAAAACAACCATCGTCAAAGTCACAGAAACTGTCCGACCTATTATCACCAAGATGTTGGATAAAATCAATCAATAAATAGGTCATCGCATTGATAAGACTAAACTTTACTTTATGATAATTATCACGGTACACTAACAAAAACGTATCACACGGCTTTGTTGGCAAAAAGTCCTTGCCAATCTGTTGCACCGACCACGCATAATGCAGATTTTGCACAGTATTATTCAATGATAAATTAGGCAAAAATGGCAAATTATCCCCATTAGGTAAAGTGTCCACGAATAATTCAACCCACTCATAATGAGCCAATTGGTCAAAAAACATTGGCAATTCAAAATGCAAAGATTGATTTTGGCAAATATCATTCAAAAATTGTACAAATTGAGCGTTAATTTCAATAAAATATGGACTTTGTAAATGATTAGATTGGATAAAAGCGGCAATTAATTGTTGCCAAACATCAGGATTAATCAGACTTTGGCAAATCGGAAAGCATTGATTAACAAACGCCGATACGTTATTTTTTACCAATGATTGATACAACTTTTCAGCTCTTTTCGGTAAAAAATTCGGCTCATTGATGCTTACGGCTTGATTGCGGATACATTGCCCAAATTGCTGTTGAAATGTGTCTAAAGTTGCTATTTTCATGGTTTTTTTCCATCATCGTTTTATGGTTTTAAAACCTTGATTTTGTCTTATCGCTTGTTTTTGTTTGATAATCGCCACTTCATTTAGCAAATCCGCCAACGGTGGAAAATTAAAATCTCGCTCCAAGCAAGTGGGAATATCGTTTGCCTGTTTGCCTGTCCGCTCAAAAATAAGCATATACGCCCTGTCCAACAGTTGCCACACGCCATCAATCACACTTGCCCCATGCGTATCAATAATCAAATCATCGTCCACATAATGCCCTGCAACATGAATATAACAAGTTTTTTCAAGCGGTAAATCTTGTAAATACTGCTCCACATCAAAGCCAAAATTATGACTATTGACAAAAACATTATTCACATCAAGGTGCAAAAGACAGTCAGCTTCTTGTATAACAGCAGTGATAAACTCGCTATCGCTCATAGTACTGATACTTGGCTGATAATAATAAGACGCATTTTCAAGACCAATTTGACGTCCTAAAATATCTTGTATTTGCCGAATGCGTTTTGCCACCCAAAATACTGCCTCTTCGGTACAAGGAATGGGAAATAAATCATACAAATGCCCATTTTTATCACTACACCATGACAAATGTTCGGTAAAAAGCAAAATATTATGTGTGTCTAAAAATTTGCCAATATTTTTAACCAAATCCACATTTAGCGTAGCGGTACTACCAATTGATAACGATAACCCATGACATGCAAAGGCATACCGCTCCGTAAACGGACGCAACATAGCATCAAAACGACCACCCATTACGCCTGTCTCCGTTATCCAATTCTCAGCAGACACTTCAAAAAAATCTATCAGCGACAAATCTGCTTGTTGTAATTGAAATAACAACTCACGGCGAAAACCAAGCCCTGCTCCGTACAAAGTTTGGTTGGTGGTATTTTTGGTAATTGTTTTGGCAAAAGTGTTAGTCATTTTTTGTCAAGTGAGCAAGTATTAATGCCGATTAAATGGTAAATTGGACAAAAGTTAATAAAGCCAGTAACCAATAAAATCATTCCAATCACCCCAAACCACGAGCCAAAATAAACACCTGCTCCGATAATTGCCAAGCCCACCACAATGCGTAATATACGGTCTGCTTTACCTAGATTAATTTTCATAAAAACTCCATTATTACTTTGGTTTAACGTGATGCACCACAACCAGCGTTTGCTGATTTATCGGTTGTGGCGTTGTTGGTGTTATCGCCCATTGCTGTGCCACAGCCTGCGGTTGCTGTTTTACCACCACACATACCTTCAGAACATTTGGCTTCCGTAGTTTTTTCCATCATCATAGGCTGTTGGTTTTGGCTAAGATTTTGATTGGTGTGAGTTGATTGTTGCATGGCTTCAGCTGGTTTGGCTTGGTTTTGATAACCACTGTCCATTTGTTTGCACCAAATGGACTTTCGGCACAGCCTCCCAAACCGACTGCTACGATTGATGAAACGGCTAAGCTTTTTGCTAAATGCTTACTGGTGGTTTTTTGGTTAAATTGCATAAGAATTTTCCTTTTTTGATGAAAAGTTTCTCCTTAGACAAAATAGGTGAGAAGTTTCTTACATTTTTTTACGATTTTTTCAAATGCTTACAAAATGATAAAGCCAATACCTACGCCATAGCTTAGCCCTTTATTTTAATCTGACTATTTTTTCACCAAACTTTCCACAAACGCAATAAAATCATGAGCAATCTGCGTACCACATTGGTCGTCAATCTCACGCACACAAGTTGGGCTGGTTACATTAATTTCGGTAATTTGTCCGCCAATCACGTCCAAACCCACAAAATATAAGCCTTTTTCCATCAGCACAGGGGCAACCGTTTCAGCAAGTTCACGCTCACGAACCGACAACGGCATTGCCACGCCACGCCCACCCGATGCCAGATTGCCACGAGTTTCACCTTCGGCAGGAATGCGAGCCAAACAATAATCCACAGGTTTACCACCAACTATCAAAATGCGTTTGTCGCCATCTTTAATCTCTGGGATAAATTTTTGAGCCATAATCGGTAAGGTCTCAAGCTGGGTAAGCATTTCAAGTGTTGAGCCAATGTTTGGACTGTCCGCCGTCAAACGAAAAATCCCCATGCCACCCATGCCATCAAGCGGTTTGACAATCACGTCTTTATGCTCGCTGATAAATTCACGAATGTGGCTTTGTTTTTGGCTAACGGTGGTTGGGGTCATCAAATGGGCAAATTGAGTAGCGAACAATTTTTCGTTACAATCTCGCACACTTTGAGGGTTATTTAACACAAGCACGCCTGCACGCTGGGCATATTCCAACAAGTACAAGCTGTACAAAAATTTCATGTCAAACGGCGGGTCTTTACGCATGATAATCACGTCAAAATCAGTGGCTTTTTGCGTAGCCTTTTCGCCCAAGTCATAAAAATGCTCTGGGTTTTTAAAGGTTTTTACCGATTGGCTGTCAATGTGTAATTCGCCATTTTTTAGCCATAAGTCATTGATTTGGCAATAATTTGCGGTATGTCCACGCTCGTCAATCGCCCAAAGCATGGCAAGGGTGGTGTCTTTTTTGTAGTTGATGGTTTTGATATCGTCCATCACGATTAAAAATTTTAAATTTTCATAAGTTTTCTCTTTAGTTTTCAAATAAAGTTTGCCAATCATTTAACAACAAAATTGAGCCTAATTGCTTAGTTTTGGCAATATGACGGTTATCAGCCGTTACAAAAGTTGTATGACGATTGATTGCCATTGCATGATAAATGCTGTCATACATGGACGGATAGCCACTTTTTTTCATTACCATTTTGGCAGATTTTTTCTGCAAGTAACCAATCATCATAGCTAGGCTCTTGCAATGTCAAATTAGCTGATTTATAAAAATTAAGCAAATTTAACGTATCATCAAGAGCAACTTTCTTTTTAGTCGCCACATTAATCACTTCATATTGAAACAATGTGGGTGCGTAAAAATGTATAAAATGACTGTTGCAATATGTCAAAAAATCAATCGCAATTTCGCTATCTGGTTCATCTTGCAAAATTTTAATTAAAACATTGGCATCAACTATCAGTCCGAATACCGCCAAATCTTGGCTCATCGCAATTCACCATCTCGGATTTGTCTTAGCAAATCTGTGCTAGAAATGCCTTCATTTTTGGATATTTAAAACGAAAATTTTTGATAAGATTATTTAATTTTTCAATATCTTGATTGTAGATATTTTTAAATAACAAATCATTGATAAATTGTGATTGTTTATCTCGTGAAATCATTTTATCCAAATTTTTGGCAATTGTTTCATCAATATGAAATGTTCTTTCTACTGTTGCCATAATATTCCCCTTTTATGAAACGCCATACTGCTCACGGTAGCTTTTCATCGAGTTTAATTGTTCTGCCGTGCCATTTTTCGCCACATAATCAATAATATCATCAAAACTCACCAAAGCAAGCCACAGGCACGTTCAAGGTTTCGGCAAGTTCTTGAATGGCGGATTTTCACCCTGCCCTTTTTCTTTGCGGTCAAGGGCAACAATAATCCCTGCAACTTTGGCATTTTCTTTTGCCAAGAGTGCCACCACTTCACGCATTGCCGTGCCTGCGGTCATCACATCATCAATCACCCACACCGATTTGCCTTTTAAATCCGCACCGACCAGCATTCCGCCCTCACCATGGTCTTTGGCTTCTTTGCGGTTGTAGCCCCAATTGGCATTGATTTGATGATTATTCCAAAGAGATTGAGCCGTTGCCGCCACAAATGGAATGCCTTTATATGCCGCCCCAAAAATCACCAAATCATCTTTATTCGCATTTTTTGCTAAAGCGTCTGCATAGCCATTTGCCAAAACCGATAATAATTCGCCAGTAGAAAGCAAACCTGCATTAAAAAAATACGGACTGACACGCCCAGATTTTAGGGTAAATTCGCCAAATTTTAGTACGTTGTTTTTTAACGCAACTTCAATAAATTGACTTGGTTGAAAGGTATTTGACATCGTTTTTTTCCTTTTTGCACAAAGACTATCTAATTTTTATAAAATAATGGCTATAGTTTAGCATATTCACAAAAAAATCTTTGATAAATTTGTGGGTTTTCTTTATCAAAATTTTGGTTTACAATCCTTTTTATTTTTGACAAGTATGCTTATGAAAAATTCTGCGACCCACAATGCCAACTCAAACGACCATTTGAATAACAATCTGATTGTTGATGGTAAACTAGCCATTGCCGATTTTGTCGCTTCGCCAAACTTTGGTGAACGACCCAATCCACAGGACATTTCACTGATTGTCATTCACAATATCAGTTTGCCACCGAGCGAATTTGGCAAAAAAGATAAAAACGGACAGCATTTTGTCAAAGCATTTTTTCAAAATAAACTAAATCCGTCCGACCACCCATATTTTGCAACGATTTATCAACAGCAAGTTTCTGCACATTTATTTATAGAAAGGGACGGCACAATCACGCAATTTGTTAATTTTGCTGATAGAGCGTGGCACGCAGGCAAGTCTAGCTATCTTGGACGTGAAAATTGTAATGATTTTTCCATTGGCATTGAGCTTGAAGGCGATGATTATAGTGAATTTGATGCACGTCAATATCAGGCGTTAGCACAGACGATTTTGGCGATTAACAAGGCGTATCCTAAGACAAAATGCCATTTGGCAGGGCATAGCGATGTCGCTCGTGGGCGAAAGTCCGACCCAGGGGCGTATTTTTGATTGGCAAAAATTGCGAAAATTGATAAATGATTGTTGAGTAATTTTTCAATGCCCCAATCCCAAAAACTGTTAAAATCCACCGCCATCGTTAGCGTTTTTACGTTGTTATCTCGTGTGTTAGGCTTGGTGCGTGATGTGGTATTGATGAATGTGTTTGGGGCAAGTGGCTTGATGGACGCTTTTTTGGTCGCTTTTAAAATCCCAAACTTTTTACGCCGATTGTTTGCCGAAGGCGCATTTGCCCAAACCTTTGTCCCTGTGATTGCGGATTATCAAAAAAATCTAACCAAAATAATTTTCATGACTTACAAATTTTGATTAGCCGAGTGTTTGGCACGTTGTTGTTATTATTGTCGGTTTTGACAAGTGTGGTGATGATGTTCGCCCCTGTCGTGATTGGGTCGTTTGCGATGGGTTTTATTCATGAACCTGACAAATTTGCCACCGCCACGACTTTGTTACGCTTAACCTTTCCTTATTTACTGCTTATTACGCTGACTGCCTTTGCCAGTAGCGTGTTGCAAAGTTATCAACGCTTTGTCATTCCAACAGTTACGCCTATTTTATTAAACATTTGTTTTATTATTTTTGCGACTTGGCTATCGCCGTATTTTGCTGAGCCGATTTTGGCGTTGGGCTATGCGGTGTTGTTGGCAGGTGTTTTACAATTGGGGTTACAGCTTTTACCACTTTATCAACAAAATTTGTTAATTTTACCAAAAGTAGATTTTGCCCATACAGGCGTTCGGCAGATTTTAAAGGGTGTATTACCTGCGATTTTTGGTGTGTCGGTGCTACAGATTAATTTGCTCATCAATACCAGTTTTGCCAGTTTTTTGCCGACAGGGTCGGTGTCGTGGCTATATACCGCAGAACGTATGAGCGAGTTGCCGTTGGGCGTGATTGGCGTGGCGATTGGGACGGTGATTTTACCGCATTTATCGCATAATAATAATGAACAGAATTTCATAAAAACGTTAGACTGGGCGTGTTGGTTGGTATTGTTGATTGGCTTGCCTGCGTCTTTGGCGTTGATACAGATTAGCGATATTTTGATGTTGGCACTGTTTCAACATGGCAGATTTGGTTCGCATGACGCATTGATGAGTGGTTTTGCGTTGCAATGTATGGCTGGGGGAATTTTGGCGTTTATGCTAATTAAAATTTTTGCTCCTGCTTTTTTTGCCAAACATCAAGGCAAAATCCCTGTCAAAGCAGGTATCATCGCAATTGTTGCCAATGCGGTCAGTGCGGTTGTGTTGTTGGGCATTTTTTCAACAATCAACTTGCCGTTACATGGGGCGTTGGCATTGGCGACTACGTTATCGGCGTGGGTGAATGTGGCGGTGTTGTATTATTATTTAAAAAAACAACAATTGTTCAAATTTAATCCACATTCGAAAAAACGTATGTTACAATTGTGCGTTGCCAATGGTGTAATGCTGATTGCTTTACAAATTATGATAACGCTTTTTCCTACTAATGCCAGTCAAATTGGCAAAATTTTAGCGTTTTTGGCGATTTGTGTTGGCGGAATGTTAGTGTATGCGGTGGGATTATTTTTGGCTGGATTTCGGTTTGGTAGTTTAAAAAGTGATTAAAATGTTTGTTTGAAGAACGCTATTATACGCTTGGAATCAGTAATTTAGGTAATTTTATGGTGGTGCATTGGACGATAAGGGGTGATAACGTTAGAATATTCTCCGCCCATCGAGCAGAACCACATCAAAGGAAAATCTATGAAAACAGTAAAAGATGACCCAAAACTTGGGGAAATTGATTTTAATAACGCATTGTCCGTTAGCGAAGTACCTGAACTTGCAAGATTGCAAGCAATGAGAAAAGCAGAACAAAAAACAAAAAAAGTGAGCCTACTTATGCCATTGAGCCTGACGTTTGGCAACTTATTAGCCAAAAACTAGACAACGCCAGTGAATTAACAAGAATGAACAATATTTTACGAGCTGTACTTGCTTAATTCTTGCCAAAAAAATTTACCAAACACAATAAATTTTGTATTGTAGGGGCGTATTGAATACGCCCAATAATGAATTTAACAGGACTTATGCAATAAGCTTCTACAAATTGATATATTTTATATTTTTGGATTGGTATTACTGAATATTATTTTTACCAGACGTTTGACATTCTGGTTCATCGCAGATACCGTATAGCACCAACGAATGCCCTGACAATTTAAACCCATGCTCTTTGGCAACGCTTTCTTGCAGTGCTTCAATTTCATCTTTGTGAAACTCCACCACTTTGCCACAATGGTCACAGACCAAATGGTCATGATGTTCTTCTTTGGCAACCTCAAAAACCGACAAATTATTTTCAAAATTATGGCGTTCTACAATCCCTGCTTGTTCAAACTGGGTCAAAACACGATAAACAGTCGCCAAACCGACATCTTCACCTTGCTCAATCAAAGCTTTGTACACATCTTCAGCACTCATGTGATGACGTTCGGCACTTTCTAATAGTTGTAAAATTTTTAAACGTGGTAACGTAACTTTTAGTCCTGCACGGCGTAAATCTTGGTTGGTAAATGTCATTTTTTTTCCTTATTTGTTGTGATTCGCTTTTATATTAACACAAAAATGTTAAAATGGTATAAAATCTTAAGATAAATAGTAGGCATTTTTGCTTAAATAGCGTATGATAGCGACTATTCTTGGATTTTAATATTAAATTTTTTCAATAGGTTTTTTTAATATGAACAATCGTTTAAAATTTTTGCCCCTAATCGCCGTTTTGTCAAGCGTGAGCGTCTTGCCTGCCTGTTCGTGGTTTAGCGTTTACAAAATTGACATTCCACAAGGCACGCCAATCCACGAAGACAAACTTGCCCAAGTGCAAGTCGGCATGACCAGCGACCAAGTGTTATACATCTTGGGTAGCCCTGCGGTGCAAGACACGCTAAACCCCATGCGTTGGGACTATATTTATGATTTTACCGCAGGCACAATCGCCAAACGTGAAAACAAACCCAACGTGCATAACGCCGAGCAATATGCCAAAATCTACTTTGACAATACAGGCAGAGTTGCCAAAATTGAACGTCCAAATAGCTACAAAACCGATTAATTCATAACCTTGTTGTGAATTTTTCAAGTCGTTGTTTTTTAGAACGTTTTTGACGTTTTTGCATGGGATTTATGGTTAAAGGGCGGTAGATTTCTAGTCTATCGCCTGTTTTTTAATGGGGTTTGCCAATCAATTTTTTTGGCAAAAATACCAATTTGGTAATCTCTGATTGCCAAAAAATCATCAAGCCAACCCAAAGTATTCACCGCATCATGGGCGGTCGCACCGTCAGGCAAATTGATTTTTTTTAACAAATGTTCACCTTCTTTGGGTGAAAATGCCACTTCAATCGTTATCATTTTTTATCTTTTTTACAATATTTTTATCAAAAAATTACACAAATAAACCCACAATTGCCAATAAAATCGCCAATGGCACAACAATTCGCACGCCAATTCGCCAAATGTTATAAACGGCTTCTGAACCAAAGTTTAACGATTTGCGTAAATGGCTGATTTTCATTTGCCAACCTGCAAAAATCGCAAGCCAAACTGCCGTGATTAAACTTAACAAGATTAATAATTGGTTTAAAAATGCCGTTGGAATCAAGGCAAATCCCAATCCCACAACAGCCGTTATCACCAATGCCAAAAAGCTAAAGCGAGTTTTTGCTAATTTTAATGACAATTGTTCGGAAACAATATGGAGCAGATAGGCTGAACCTGCCAACATCGCCAACGCATAGGCAATCGCCGATAGATTGCTAGCTGGCGATAAAGTCATGGCGACCAACGCACCGCCGACCATTTGAAAACACCAAATCGGCAACACATAGCGACTGGCGACTGCTTTGTTGTCCTTGCCTGATTTTTCGGTATCGCTTAACAAAATTTGATTAGCTCGGCTGTGCCAAAACAGCCCCGTTCCCGCTCCAACACACACCAACGCCAACACCACCGCAAGCGACCATTCTCTAAGCGACGTATTGGTCATTTGCCAAATGGCAAATCCAGACTGGCTCACGTTTAAACCTAAAGCCACAATCGCCAAGCCAAATGCCAACCAACCTGCCAAATGTTTGGTAAAACTAAGTCCAATCACGATTAACACCATGATGGCAAGTAAGGCAGGCGTTGCCATTGTGCCGACCAAAGGTTGCAAATTTTGGGCGGAGCTGGCTAACAAATGTCCGACAACGGTCAATAATAACGCAACCGTCAGCCAACCAAAACCACGCCAAACCGTGCTAACGTCTGATTCTCTGGTTAAATTTGGCAAGCCGACCAAAGGCGTTGTGCCACTGCGATGGGCTAAGGCAACTTCGGCAAATACCATTGGCAAACCGACCAAAGTCATCGCCACTAGCCACAATAGCCAAAAATCCATCTGACCTGCGACTTCTTTTGCAAACCATGCAAAAACTAATAACGGCAGTAATCCTGCGATTAATAAGGGTTGAAATCGGTTCAAAGCCATATGAATTTCCTTGAATTTTTTAACATTTTGACAATTAAAATAAAGAATTTAAAAATAACGGTTGCTATTATAACGCAAGGGCGTATCAAATACGCCCTTTTTGTTCAATAAATATAAGAACCTGTTCACGATTGTTGTTCTTTTAAGGCTTCACGCTTGTTGTGCGAGATGGAGTTCATCACCGCCCACACGATAAAGGCGATACCAATCAGACCTGTAACAATCTCTGGTACTTCGATGTGTACGGTCGCCAATAGCATAATCAACGCCAACGCACCAATCGCATAATGCGCACCATGCTCTAGGTAAATAAACTCATCAAGCGTGCCTTTTTCTACCAAGAAAATCGTCATAGAACGCACAAACATCGCACCGACTGCCAAGCCTAACATGATGATAATCACGTCATTGGTAATCGCAAACGCCCCAATCACACCATCAAAACTAAACGATGCGTCCAACACTTCTAAATATAAAAAACCTGCAATACCGCCTTTGGCAATCGCCCCTGCGACTTCTTTGCCTTCAACTTGTGACGTGCTTTCGTCATCATCGTCCGCCCCTTCTAGTAAACTTGACAATACATTGGTCGCCAAATAAATCAAAATACCAAACACACCTGCAATCAGTACGGCTGACTTTTGGGCTGGGTCTACCCAATTTAGAGCAACCATTAACAACACCAAAGCGACAAATACGCTCATGGCATCTACTTTGCCAAAACGAGCCAGTCTTTTTTCAAGCCATTCAAACCAATGCACATCTTTGTCATCAAACAAAAAGTTCAAAAACACCAATAACAAAAACATACCACCAAAAGCAGCAATCTCGGCATGGTGTGCCATCAGTTTGGCAGAGTATTCTTTGGGATTGTACAATGCCATGTTAATCACGTCCATCATGCTCATGTCGGCAGTAACCGCCACAATCACAATCGGAAACACCAAACGCATACCAAATACGGCGATTAACATGCCGACAGTTAAGAAAATCATTTTCCAAAACTTGTCCCAATGCTTTAACACAGACGCATTGACGACCGCATTGTCAAACGACAATGAAATTTCCATCACCGCCAAAATCAGCGTAACAAACAAAGCGGTCATCATCGCAGACACGCCACCATGCGAAAAACCCCACCACGCAGCAATCATCAAAGCGACAATGGTAAACGCAATGTCAAAATAAAAATGTTTTAAATTTTTCATCATAAGAAAAAATCCATAAATATAAAAAAAAGTGGCAAAGCACCACTTTTTGAATGAATATTTGTTGCTAGCTTATTTTCACGATAATTTAAAAAAATACAAGCATTAAAACGTAACTTTATGTTAATTTTTTGCAAGTATCCCCATATTTAGCAAAAAAATATCATTTTTAAAAAATATACGCTTAACCAATATTAATACCATATTGGCTACACATCGCCGCCAATCCACCAGAATAACCTTGACCGACCGCACGGAATTTCCATTCACCATTGTAGCGATATACTTCGCCAAACACCATCGCCGTTTCAATAGAATAATCTTCCGCCAAGTCAAAACGCACCACTTCCAAGCCTGTTTCTTCGTTTACCACACGGATAAAGGCATTGGCGACTTGTCCAAAGTTTTGGTTACGAGCTTGGGCATCGTGAATGGTGACAGTAACGATGATTTTGTCAATGTCGGCTGGGATTTGGGCAAGGTTCACTTTAATCACTTCATCATCGCCATCGCCTTGTCCTGTGCGGTTGTCGCCTGTGTGTTCTACCGCACCGTTATCCGATTTTAGTTGGTTATAAAAAATAAAATCGTGGTCGCCACGCACTCGCCCATTGCTTGCCAACAAAAACACGCTGGCATCAAGGTCAAACTCTGAGCCAGAAGTCGCTCGCTCGTCCCAACCCAAACCGATTAACAGTTTGTTTAAATTTGGATCGGTTTTGGTTAAAGATAAGTTACCACCTTTGTTTAATAGACCTCTTTCCAAACCTTAATAGTGATTTGGTATAATACTGATTTTTAGAAAAAACAGCAAAAGCATGATACCCGACAAGCAGAAAAACTCAGTGACGCACAATTTTAAACGCTACTTTGGCATCCAAAGAAGTACCTATAACTCATATGCTCACCATACTACAAGAAGCATACAACGAACAACACAAAAAAGGTGGCAGGAAAATGAAATCAGCCTAGAAAACAAGCTCA
>CAKMOY010000001.1 GCA_927911235.1 uncultured Moraxella sp. | reverse complement strand
AAAGCTATATGGTATCAGGCTTTGAGTGGGGTGTCAGCATGAATTTTTGTCTATTAGACCGAAGCCTACATTAAAAAATGTTCTGTTGGGGTATTCTTTATTGTTAGGTTTCTTATTTGTTTATATTTTTTCAATAAGTTAAATGATTTTTTATATCGAATTGAGGTTAATTAATAGAAACAACCGCTATTAGTGATAAAAAATATAAGGTATTCATGTTTCTAAACAATTAATGGGCAGTTTGAAGGGGCTACCGAGCCAGATATAGTTGTACTCAAGGCACCTATTAACCCAATAGCTGCTATTGTTCTTGATAAAGTATTTATGGTTAGTCTTGCAATTGTTCCAATGCCCATTAAACTTAATCCAGTCGCTAATCCCTCAATAAAACATCTTGGGCTTATTCCATTTACAATCGCTTCTATTAAACCAATAGTAAAAATTATTGCAGATATTTGAGCAACAGTAAGCCATATCATTGGTAGTAAAACAGCAGTTGTAGGAATTGCTGCATATAAGATTGCTACAGAAATTAAGCCACCCATCCCAACTCCTAATAAAAAACCCCCATCAGCCCACCTTTCAGGTCAAGCACAATATACCCAGTCCCACTCCAACCAAACGCATGAACCTGAGTTTGTGAAATAGTTACTTCCTTACCTGCATTAATCGCATTTTTTACATCTGTCATCACATCCGTGCTGTGATTAAGTTTTGGTAGGACTTCAGCATAATTCGCTTTGGTAACGGTATAAATCGTTTGACCTTGAGAACTGGCAATTTGTAATGCTTTTACCGCAGATACCCCCTTCAGCTTCTTTCTATTGTTTTGTACTTGACTCCTTACTTTCCATTTTTGGAATTAAGAATATTTTTTTCATGGTTAAGAATTATCTCTTTAAAGTTTTCTTTGATTTCTTTCAAATAGTTAGAATTCATATAAATAACATCTAGGGGAATTGAATTAAATTCACTTTTCCATGATGTCAATGCAGAATATTCTTCATCAATTATTACTTTAATTATATAGTTTCTCTGTTGGTTTAAAGCTGAAAATATTGAATTACCATTTCTTCATTTTCAAAAAAAGGAGCATTGAAGAAAGGAATTTTCCAAAATTGAATATCACTGTCGATACACCTTAGAGTATCTTGAAATATTTGGAAAATATAATCTTCAATAACCTTATACTTTTTTAAATTTCTAACCCAATCTTTATCATTTAAAATATTATCAATTTCCATTACTCGAACGCCTTACCTGTCCTAATTTCAATATCTACCCTTTCATGAGCTGTACCAGAAACTAAGTTAGACCAGAAAACGGGAGCATCACATCCGTTTGTTATTTTACAATTAAGTATAAATCGTTCTGCTTTCATAAAAGGAACCTCTCGTATTTTTAAATCTTTTTTACTCAATTTTGATTTTAGTGCTTCTAACATAGTTAGACCCTGTTCAGCAGTTATAGGCTCGTTTGTATTCCAAGCTATGGATTCTTCTAATTTTTCTCCTTGGGCTTGAATTCTACCTCTATTGGTGAAACAATGATTATCCTTACCACTTGCACTAGCCGTAGCAGGATACATTGTGGTTAAAGTTGCAATAATAGGCACGACAACAGGTGTTGCAGTTCCTAAAGAAATAACTTCCGTTTTTATAGCAAGAGCAATGGCAATACTAATTGCAATTGCCACACCTAGACTAAGTATAGCTTCTTTGTTTGGGCTTGGTTGATGGCAAAATAGCTTTGCACCCCAGCTTGCATCATCGCCCCTGTGATATCGTGTTTGGTCAAACCTTGCAATGCCACTTGGTCTTTGGTCGCTTGGAATTTCTCCAGTTTGGCTTTGGCGTTCTTAAGCGTGGTTTTAGTCTTTTCAAGCTGAGCGAAAACCAAAGAAAACCATAGTAAATATGAGTACATCATCAATACTAAGCATACCATAACTCCCTAATACAATTTATGGAGTTTCAAAGCCAAGCTTTATTCACTTCTGCTAAATTTTTCATTGAATACCAAAAATTTTTTTATATTAATAATATATATAAATATGAGAAAAAACAACAATATACAAACTGACTATCAAAATTTCAGTTATACTTTTAGGTTGAAAAAAATAGTAATTTGAGAGAAAAAAACCTATAGCACTTATAAAAATCAATATCGATTTTCTCACCAAACTATAAAATATACCACTAATTAAGATATAGAATATCCAACCAGGTATAATTGATTTATAAAAGTAATATAGATAAAGCAATTAGAACAAATAATCCCCATATAAAGAACCAAAGACCAAGATAATATAGGCATTTATTCATTAAATATTAACTCCGCATGCAGAAGCAACAGGTAAAGTCTCATCATGAAACATATAAATATTAAGAAGAGCCATTAACGCACCTATGCCTCCTGAAAACCTACTGCCCCACATAAATCCCAAAGCACTGAGTGCTAGACCATTTACTAAGCCTGCTAAATAGCAACTGTAAGCTAAATCGCTCCAACCAAACAAAGTGCCTGAAATTAAAATTCCAATTAGATTTCCTATTAAAAACGGTAGAATGACAAATGTTGTTAGAATTGGAGTTACTAAAGGGTCTGCTGTAATAGCACTTAAACCATCAAAAGCTATTAACATTCCAGATATAGCAATCCCTGCAGATAAGCCACTAGCATATCCAGCTTGTTCTTGAGTCCACCCACCATCAGCCCCACCACCAATCAAATACCCACCAACCCCACTTTCAGGGTCAAGCACAATATACCCAGTCCCACTCCAACCAAACGCATGAACCTGCGTTTGTGAAATAGTCACTTCCTTACCTGCATTGATTGCATTACGCACATCTGTCATCACATCCGTACTGTGATTCAGCTTTGGTAAAATTTCAGCATAATTCGCTTTGGTAACGGTATAAATCGTTTGACCTTGAGAACTGGCAATTTGTAGAGCTTTTACCGCTGAAATGCCTTGTGCTTCTTTCTCTGTAGTTTTCGGGTCATCAAACAACTGCTCAGGAATCAAGTTTTCATTGAGCGACATACTCGGACCTGTCGCACGATTATAGGCAGTAACATTAGCTCGCACATTATCTTTATCCACCGTTTGTTTTAAAATACGGTCAATATCCATAATCACACCTTTAGGTTTGGTGTTTATTGCCAAACCAAAACGGTATTGGGTACTTAATCCTGTGCCAAATGTACCAATGCTCATATAAGGATTAGTAATAATTCCTGCTTGTTTTTGGGCAATCACATCTTGAGCTTGTAATACAGCAAAGTAACTTTGTACTCCCGCTTGCATGATGGCACCCGTCAAATCATGTTTGGTTAATCCTGCAAGAGCCGTTTGGTCTTTACTGGCTTGAAATTTCTCTAATTTCGCTTTGGTATCTTCAAGTGTCTTTTTAGTTTTTTCCAATTGAGCTTGGCTCATGCCTTGTAAATTATAACCAATCGCATAGTAACTACCTGCGGTAATATCTTTATCAAGCAAACTCGGTAAACTGCCACTATAAGGACTACTATAACCGTATTTTAACTTGACCCCAGAACCCAGTTTATAACTGCCTTTGGATAGTAATACTTCACCATCTAGCGTTAATTTTGGAGTCATATTGATACTCGTTGGCAAACTGGTTGGCAATGCCACTGGTGGCTTTTTGCGATGCCAATCATTTTTGACCAGTTGACATATCAGCAAATGCTAGTTGAGTACCAATACTACAAAAAATACCAATTGAGACCTTACACAAGCCTTTAATCTTGTCTTTATTACCTTTGGCTACTATCATTATCTACTGCCTCAATTTTTTTTACACATTTGTGTCCAATAAACCGTTGATAAACAATCTAACACCATTTATTCTAAAAATCAACATAATTCATCAAATCATCAATAGACCTCTTTCCAAACCACCTTAACTCAAAATTATAAATCGCAGAAATCAGATTGACCCTTAATCCAAAACGCTTTCTGCAATTACGATAACGACAAGATAATATTTTAAAACGTTTGATTTTACCAATAACATGCTCATTTAACACACGTTGTGATGATAACTTATGATTTGCTTTTTTTGGGGCGTTCTATGAGTACTTCGGTTGCGTCAATCAGTATCGTGTCTATATTAGGGTCTTGCCATAAGGTTTTTTTGCTGGGTAAGGCAAAGTCTTTATGATTAATAAGTATGCTTTCTACCCATTTAATTGCTTTGCATACTGCACTTTCGCTAATGCTAAAGTCTTGTCCTAGATGAAATTGACTTCGGTATTCTCGGTAGTAGTTTAGTGTTATCATGAGTTTGTTTTCTAGGCTTATTTTGGCTTTTCTACCACCTTGTTTGTGTTGTTCGGTATAGGCTCCTTGGAGTATTTTTAGTATGTGCTGATAGGTTTCTCGCTCTATGCCAAAATAGCGTTTAAATTGATTTTTAGTTAGTTTTTGTGCTTGTTCGGGTGTTATTTTTTTGTGGTTTTGGTTGATAAAGTTGGTATTATATCAGTTTTGTTTGTTGGTTTGGAAAGAGGTCTAATAAAAGCGTATGATTCGCTTTTATTGTTTGAATGAACATAATCAATCTGATATAACAACTTTTGGATAAAATCAAGCCTAAAATAACCAATGTTACAAATAACACGACATAAAATGTCGTATTATTTTTATAACCTACTTGCAAAGACTAAATAATTTTGCCATACTACAATAAATTCAACAAATGTTACTTTATTATGCCAAACGCTAATCCCTACACCAACAACAGTTTTCAGTCCTCCGACCTCAAAACCATTCTCCATTCCAAACGTGCCAACATCTACTATCTTCAATACTGCCGTGTTATGCAAAAAGACGGTCGCATTCTCTATCTCACCGAATCGGAAAAAGAAAATCTCTATTACAACATTCCCATTGCCAACACTACTTGCATTTTGCTTGGCACGGGTACGTCCATCACGCAGGCTGCCATGCGAATGTTGTCGCAAGCGGGCGTGTTGGTGGGGTTTTGTGGCGGTGGTGGTACGCCACTTTTTATGGGGACGGAAATTGAATGGTTTACGCCACAATCTGAATACCGCCCAACCGAGTACATTCAAGGTTGGCTGTCATGGTGGTGGGACGATGACAAGCGTTTGCAAATGGCGAAAAAATTGCAACTGGCACGGCTTGATTTTATGCAGGACGTTTGGGCAAGGGATAAGGATTTTCATGCCGTGGGTTTTGACAGCAAAAACGAGCAAATTGTAAGCTTACAAAATCGCTATAAAGAGATGATTTTGGGGCAAAATAGCGTTAATGATTTGCTCACACTTGAAGGGCGTATGACCAAAGATTTGTATCGCCTTGCGTCCATCAACACCAATAATGCAGGGTTTAGCCGTGAGCATGATGGGGTGGATAAAGCCAATGCGTTTTTAAATCATGGCAATTATTTGGCGTACGGATTGGGGGCGACAACGGCTTGGGTGCTGGGCATTCCACACGGTTTTGCAGTCATGCACGGCAAAACACGTCGTGGGGCGTTAGTCTTTGATATTGCAGATATTGTCAAAGATACGATTGTGTTGCCATTGGCGTTTATTTGTGCCAGTGATAACGCAAGCGAGCAGGAATTTCGCCAAGAATGTTTAAATTATTTCACGGCTTACAAGGCGTTGGACGTGATGTTTGACACGGTGAAAGCGATGGCGTTAAACCAAGATTGGGGACATTGAAATGCTCGTTACCTTTATTTCTCAATGCGAAAAAAAGGCGTTAAATCGCACCAGACGGATTTTGGACACATTTGCCAATCGCATTGGCGATAATGTTTGGCAAACGGCAATCACGGAAGATGGGCTGGACACGGTCAAGCGTTTATTAAAATCGTCTGCCACCAAATCCACCGCCGTCAGTTGCCACCGTGTACGCACACGGCAAAGAAGTGAGCTTGTGTGGGTGGTGGGCAATCGCAAAAAATTTAATGAACAAGGGGAAGTGGCGGTGAATCGCACACAAAAAGAGATGGCACATTACCAAGACAGTAAACTTTGGCAAAATTTAGAATTGATTGCCATTGCAGCAGGTATTGCGGGGCTTTTTCACGATTTCGGCAAAGCCAATGATTTATTTCAAAATAAACTTAATCCAAAAAAAGAAAAAGGCACAAAAAACTATGAACCTTATCGTCATGAATGGGTGTCGTTTAAATTGTTTGAAGCCTTTGTACAAAATCAATCGTGTGAACAATGGCTAAATATGCTGATTCATTCAAATCAAATTGATGAACAATCTATTTTAAATTATGTCGGTAATAAAAGTTCTCGTGATAATTTGAACAATATCAATAGCGAAATAAAATTCAATGCTTTTGATGATTTTACAAAATTAGTAGCATGGCTGATTGTTTCTCATCATCGTTTATTGGTTTATCCTTATTTTGAACAACATCAACCATCATTAGAAATAAATAATTTAGCTGATACATGGCTAACAGATTGCGATATCAAATGGAATTCGCCTACTTATACCAAAAACAATTGGCGTGATGATGAAAAGCAAGTGAATTGGCAATTTTCTTTGGGTTTACCTTTAAGAAGCCAAACTTGGCAACAACAAGCGATAACACTTGCTAACAATGCCAAAAAGATTTTGAAAACGATTGAAGTTTTTGATTGGCAAAATGATTTATTAACACAACATTTGGCTAGAATGATGTTGATGACGGTTGACCATTATTATTCCGCTCAAAATGCAACGCCACACTTTTGTGATAAAAATTATCTTGCCTATGCCAATACCGATGGCAATAAACAGCTTAAACAACGCCTTGATGAACATAATGTTATGGTTGCTCATCATGCGTATCAATTTAGCCAAAATTTGCCCAAGTTTTTATCAGAATTACCCACTTTGGACATCAATCGTATTTTAGAACGTGGTTTTGATAATGCAGATAAAACATTAAGCCAATGGCAAGATAAAGCAGTTATTATCAGTCAAAAAGTCAATCACGCCAGTCAAGAAAATGGCTTTTTTGGTATCAATATGGCTTCAACAGGCAAAGGAAAAACTTTTGCCAATGCTCGGATTATGTATGCGCTGGCAGATGAAAATAAAGGTTGTCGTTTTAGTGTGGCTTTGGGATTAAGAACACTTACCACACAAACAGGACAGGCATTGCAACAAAATTTGCATTTAGATAAAAGCGAAATCGCCACATTGATTGGCTCAAAAGCGATTCTTAACTTATTGAATGCCAATCAAGAAAATAAAGATGATACACTCATCAAAAAGCAAAAAGAATTGCTAGAAAATTTAGAAAAAACCGCTTTGGCTTTGCGTGGTAGTGAAAGTTTGGAATTAGATGATGATTTTGAAGTGGAATATGACGAAGACATTCAAATAGAAAAAAATACATTACTCGCTAAATGGTTTGGTAAAGATCCCAAATATCAAAATTATTGCACGCCCCCCATTTTGGTTAGCACGATTGATTATTTAATTCCAGCAACCGAAGGGTTGCGTGGAGGTAAACAAATTGCGCCAATGTTACGGCTATTAAGTGGCGATTTGGTATTAGATGAACCTGATGAATTTGGTTTGGCAGATTTACCTGCATTGGCAAGGCTTGTTAATTGGGCGGGTATGCTTGGGGCAAAGGTTTTGTTATCAAGTGCAACCATTCCACCTGCAATGGCGTATGGTTTGTTTGAAGCATATCAGGCAGGGCGAAAAATTTATCAACGGTCTATGCTTGGTAATACGCAAAATCCAAATATTGTGTGTGCTTGGTTTGATGAATTTTCATCAAAAAGCATTCAAATCAATGAAATGGCTGATTTTCCAAAAAATCATAAGCAATTTATTGATAAACGCATTGAACAGTTATCCAAAAACAGACAGCCTGAACGCAGAGCCAAAGTTATTCCCATTGAAAGTGAAGAAAATGCGATTGAATCTTTGGCAGATACAATTTATCAAAACATTTTTAATGCCCATTCATTCAATCATCAAAGTAATGAAAGCCATTGTATTTCACTGGGTGTCGTGCGTTTTGCCAATATTAAACCATTGGTTGCAGTAGCTAAAAAATTGATTGAAAAAGAAGTGAATGATGAATATTGCATTCATTATTGCGTTTATCATAGTCAATTTACCTTATCGGCTCGTTCATCAATTGAAGAAAAACTAGACAGAATTTTAAACCGAAAACAAGCTAATACGATTTGGCAACACGATGAAATCAAACAAGCAATTGCAAAAAATTCAAGTGCTAAACATCATATTTTTGTCGTTTTAGCCACATCGGTATGCGAAGTAGGACGAGACCATGATTATGATTGGGCGATTGCTGAACCAAGCTCTATGCGTTCTTTGGTGCAACTGGCAGGACGATTGCAACGTCATCGCAAGCAAGCTGTATCAGCATGAAAAATTTATTCATTTTGAATGAGAATTATAAAAACGCTAATAGGGGAAAAAGTAGTGTATGAAAAACCAGGGTTTGAAAGTCAAAAATACATCATTGATGGCGATAAATCCATTAGTTGCACGTTGCTGCCTGAACAATATCAAACAATTAACGCCATTCCTAGTATTCAACTGATGAAACCAATAAAACCACCTTATACAAATTTGGTAGATTTGGAACAAAGTGTTTATTGGTATAAATTAATGGGTGTAAACAATCAAAATAACAAACCGTTTGAACCCAATCATGCCAAACTTTGGTGGCAAGAAAAAGTAACTTGGGCAGGTGAAATTCAACGCCAACAACCTTTTCGTTTATCATCGCCAGAATTGACCTTTGTTTTAAAAGCTAATTCACAAGGGAAAATGACTTGGTATCATCAAAATGATAAAAATCAACTGATTGCAAGTAACTTGATTATGTTTTATGATAATGTAAAATTAGGTAAAAATAGCTTTATCTGGTTTGATATTGATGAATGCCTGCAATACGAACAAATTGCCGAACGATTAAATTTGAATGTGGATAAAGTGCCTAATATTTATGGCGAAGTAAGTATTCCGTATTATAAAAATTCAGATAAACCATATTTTTATCATCCTTTTTGGGTGTATTTACAGATATTTAATACAGTAAGAGGTTCAAAATGACAAATACAATGATTGCAAAACAAGCAATTGATGATTTTTTAACCCAAAAAATCCAAAAAACTATTGAGAAAAAACAAAGAAGTTTGAAAGGTAAATTTGGCGAAAATGATAAACAAAAAATTATTGATAATTATGAAATTTTTTCTTGGCTAGATAAAGTGGCTGAAAATGCTGAGAACATATTTTTGAATGTCTCTCACGTTGCAAAACTCACGCATTCAAGCAGTCAAGCAATGAGTTTGAAAGATAGCATTATCTCAACCAAAAACCTACATTTAATTAGTAATCAAACGATTAACAGCCAATTCTTGGATAGTGGCTATTCTAGTGCAGCATTATCTCCGATTGCAGAGTTTTTGAGTTTTCCTGTTTCAGGTACAAATAAACAGCTTGGCGAATTGTTGGCAGAAGATGAACAAAACTTTTCACAAATTACCGAAGATAAAAGTAAGCGTGAATATTGGACAAACCAAATCAAACAAGTCTATCAATCACAAAAATCTATAGTCATACCTTGGCTAAACAGATTTATATCCCTATTGGGATTGATGAATATCATTTGGTTTCGCCCATGTATTCTAGTTCATTAGCACATGAAATTGCATTGGCAATAAAAGCAAGTAAAGACAAAGATAACCCTGTTAATCAAGCCAAAAAACAAAATAAATGGCATGAAGAAACTTATGTTTTTTATCCTAATATCGCAACACTTGGTGTAACCAAAAGCATGCATCAAAACGTCTCTTCTTTGAATGGTCAAAGAAATGGCTTGTTGCACTTATTTCCATCGCTTCCGCCCAAATGGAATGCCAGCCCAATGCCACCTACTCGTATTGGCGATATTTTAAAAAGAAGTTATCAAAAAGAGTTATTTGAACAAGTTAAATATTTGATTGATGTATTTAATAAAAATGAATTATTTATCAATCATGACAGAAGATTACTATTAAAAGAGCTTATTGAAAAAATTGTTTCTAATATTTGTGATGAAATAATGTTGATAAGAAAAAGTCAGCCTGCTGGCTGGAGTGAAAATCATCAAATACCTGAATATTTGGCAATATTGATTGACACTCAAATTTTGCAAACACAAACATTGTCTCAACCACAAATATCTGCTTATTTAGATGAATTAAAATCTGAAATTGTTCAATGGATAAGCAAACATATTGGTGATGATATTCGCACCAAATCATTGGAAGAATTGTGGCTAAAAATGATGACACTTATTTTGCAAGATTTTTATCAAATATTAAAAGCGGAGTAACTCATGGCTGATTACATTTTATTAGAACGAATTCAAGTAGAAAATGCTAATTGTATTGCTGGCTTCACTTATGGTTTTCCAGCGATTACCGCTTTTTTGGGTTTTGAACACGCTTTATCACGAAAATTAAAAGAGCAAATCGGTATTGAGCTTTCAGGCTGTGCGATTTTTTGCCATGATTATGAAGTAAATAGCTATCAAGATTTTTATATTCGCTTTATTCAAAGTCGTAATCCACCATTAACCTTGAAAGAGGAAGAGAGTAAAAAATTAAAAAGCCCAGCCTCAATCATTGAAGAAGGCAAAATGGATATGACTGTATCCTTGTTGCTTCGTATTGATGGAATATTATCAAGCAATAGCGAATTAAAAGAAGAATATCTTACTACGATAAAAGGATTGGTTTATCAATCACGTTTGGCAGGTGGCAGTCTTAAAAAATTAAAAAGCATTCAAATCGTGAGTGATGATAAAGAGAGCCAACGAAAATTAAAAAACATTTTATTGCCTTGCTTTACCTTGTTGGACGCAAGCCATTTATTGGAAGAGCATTTTGAAAAACTTCAAAATGAACAATCACTATTAGAATGCTGGACAGACTTTTTTGCTTTCAAAGAAAAAGCTATTAGAAATCATGAAACAGATGAAATTTCTTGGCAACGCTATATTCCAGAAAATAAAAAAGGTTGGATAGTGCCACTTATGATTGGATATAAAGGCATTAGCCCACTTTATTCGCCAGAAGAAGTAGAAAATTTGCGTGATACACGTTATCCATTTCGTTTTGTGGAGGCGGTACATGGACTTGGTGAATGGAAAAGTTTGCATCGCATCAGTGATTTGAATACTTTATTTTGGCAATATCATGTTGAAAATGAATGGTATTTATGCCAGCAAAAACAAAATATGGAAATACATTCCCAATCTCATCAATCAGAACAGACTGATTTAGATGATATGTTTAGTCAATTAGGTCTTTAATTTTAATCATAAGGAGTCATACTCATGGCAAGATCACCAAGAAACAATACTGAAGTCACTGTACCAAGTGTACTGGCGTTTAGTCGTAAAATTGAACCATCTGATGGATTGATGCAGGCTGGATTATGGGAAAATAAAAACGATAACAACGCATGGCAAAATATTGAACTGCATGATAAACGTAATCGTGCAACCAAAAGTCAATATGGTGTCGCAGATGAAGAAAAAATCCAGCCAAATATCGTATGGGGCGATGATGCCAACTTACCGCATGATTTGGATACATTAAAAGTTACTTTTACGGTTAAATTTTTAGGTAATATTAGTCAAGCAGTTACCTATTCTGATAAACCGATTGGATTTATGGAAGGGTTGCAAACTGCCTATCAAAATTATCAAAAAGATGTAGGGTTATTACCACTTGCTAAGCGTTATGCTCAAAATCTTGCTAATGCACGTTTTTTGTGGCGTAACCGCATTGGTGCAGAACAGATAGAAGTTAAAATTACCGATACCGAAAATCAAGATAATTCATGGACTTTTAGTGCCTTTGATTTTGAATTACATGATTTTGACCAATCAAATTCACAAATTGATGAATTGGTAACTTGCATTGCCGATAGTTTTGAAACAGGTAAATATTTGCTGTTAAAAATTGAAGCCTTTGCCAAAGTAGGTTTAGGTCAGAGAATTTTCCCATCTCAAGAAATGCGTGGTAAAGACACAAGAGAGAATAGTCCAACTTTTGGTAAATCTAAATTTTTACATCAAATCAAAACACCAACAGGACTGTGTGCTGGGTTGCATTCTGAAAAAATTGGTAATGCCATTCGCACCATTGATACTTGGTATGAATCAGAAACTGATTTAGCAGTAAAACCTGCCATTGCCATTGCCATTGAACCTTATGGTTCTGTACCAACACAAGGTCAGGCATATCGCACTAGCAAAACTGATTTATATACGTTAATGGTTAAATGGGTTAAAAAAGAAGAAATGAGTATGGAGGAGCAACATTTTGTGGTTGCTAATTTGATTCGTGGTGGTCTTTTTGGCGGTAGCAAAAAAAACGAGGAGGAATAAACCATGAATTTCTATCAAGAAATCACGCTGATTCCTGATGCGGAAATTTCGCCCTATTTCTTGTGGAGTAAGGTTTATACCCAACTCCACATCGCCCTTGCCGATATTAAAAATAAGCATGGGATTGACGGAATTGGCGTGTGTTTTCCTAATTACCGTTATGAAGAAAAAAATGGTAAAACTTTTGCCACACTTGGAACGAAATTACGCATTTTTGCTAAAACGGCAGATGAATTAGAAAAATTGGCATTGCCTGTTTGGTTTGCACGATTGATTGACTATGTGCATTTGACAAGTGTGAAAGAAGTACCAAACAAAGCGACAGAATATGTCGTTGTAAGGCGGTATCGTGGCAAATCGCTTGAGCGTAAGGCAAAAGATTATGCCAAATACAAAGGCATTGGCTATGATGAAGCGATGACATACTGTCAGAAGAATAAGGCAACGAGCGAAATGCCGTATCCATACGTTCAAATGAAAAGCTTGCACAATGGCAATGATTATCATTTGTCAATTTTGCAAGAACCTGCTGAACAGCCTAAATTAGGCAGTTTTAATGCGTATGGTATGAATAATATTTCAAATCATGTAACCGTTCCGCATTGGATAAATTAAAGTTTGTATAGTAAGGTGAAGACCCTTATTTTTTACTATATAAAAACTTAGTTTAAAATCAATTAGTTACATCAAGGTGCAAAAAAAAGGGTAAAAGTCGGTTTTTTACTTGAATGCCTTGATGTAACTATATTTTTTGCGTTATAATACTAGGTTACCCACCACATGCGTGGCTTAGAAATTTGCACTTTTAACATGTTAAACCTGCAGTTACCCACCACATGCGTCGGAGCTTAGAAAGTAAA